>JALOPS010000383.1 GCA_025453745.1 Gemmatimonadaceae bacterium | reverse complement strand
AGCGATCACTTCCTCGTCCCGCACCGACCCACCAGGCTGCACGATCGCCGTCACCCCCGCCGCCGCCGCCTGATCGATCCCGTCGCGGAACGGGAAGAAGGCATCGCTCCCGAGCGCCGCGCCCGACGTGCTGTGCCCCTGTTGCTGCGCCTTGTGCGCCGCCAGGAACGACGCATCCACGCGCGACATCTGCCCCGCACCGATTCCCAGCGTCGCGCCGTCGCGGGCCAGCACGATGGCGTTCGACTTCACACTCGCCACCGCCTTCCACGCAAACACGAGGTCGCGCTTCTCCGCGTCCGTCGGCGCGCGGCGCGTGACCACCTTCCACTCGGCGCTCTCCGCCGCCACCGGTGCCCGGTCCTGCACGAGCACCCCACCACGCACCCGCTTGAGGTCGAGCGCACCCGCCGGTGTCGCCGGCGAACCGGCAAGAATGCGCAGGTTCTTCTTGCGACCGAGGATCTCCACCGCCCCCTCGGAGAACGCGGGCGCCACGATGCACTCCACGAAGAGCGACGAGATCAGCTCCGCTGCCGCATCGTCGACCGGCTGTGAAAACGCGATCACCGACCCGAATGCGCTCACCGGGTCGCACGCGAGCGCCTTCTGATACGCGTCACGCACGTCGCTCCCGACGGCCAACCCGCACGGCGTGGTGTGTTTGATGATCGCGCACGCCGGCTCGCTGCCGAAGGGCTCGATCGCCATCAGCGCGCCCTCGAGATCGAGCAGATTGTTGAAGCTCAGTTCCTTTCCGCCAAGCTGCGTGAGCGCCCCGATCCCCACACCGCGCTGCTCGGCGTAGAACGCGGCCTGCTGCCCCGGATTCTCGCCGTAGCGCAGCGACTGCACGCGCTCGAGTGCAATCGTCATCCGGTTGGGGAAGCGATCGCCGCGCTGCGCGGCAAACCACGCCGCGATCGTGGCGTCGTACGCCGCCGTGTGCGCGTACACCTTCTCGGCAAGCCGCCGCCGAAACGCCAGGTCGTCCGTGCCCGCCTCCACGAGCGATGCGACCTGATCATAGTCGTGCGGGTCGACCACGACCGTCACCGCGGCAAAGTTCTTGGCCGCCGAGCGCAGCATCGACGGACCGCCGATGTCGATCTGCTCGATGACCTCGTCGGCATGAATGCCGGGCTTGGCCGCCGTCTCGCGAAAGGGATAAAGATTCACCACCACCACGTCGATGGGTGCGATACCGTGATCGGCGATCGCCGCCATGTGCTCCGGCAAGTCGCGGCGCGCCAGCAGCCCGCCATGCACCACCGGATGCAGCGTCTTCACGCGCCCGTCGAGCATCTCAGGAAAGCCGGTCACCTCGCTGACATCGCGCACGGTGAGCCGCGCCTCGCGCAGTGTCCGCGCGGTCCCGCCGGTGGAGAGCAGCTCGTACCCGCGCGCGGCCAGCCGCGTGGCAAAGGGAACGAGGCCGGACTTGTCGGAGACGGACAACAATGCACGAGGCATGAACGCGATCGGTGAGGGGCAGGGAAGGAGAGCGAACGCTTACGAATGCGTGCGGGCGATGACGTCGGCCGAGGCACTCCACGCAAACGCGTCGGCGTCGGTGGGCAGCAGGAGCGCGTCGCGCGCGGTACCACCGCGCGTGAGCCGCTCTGCGAGCGCCAGAACTGCGCGCGGGAAGAGCTGGTGTTCCGTGCGCAACACGCGCGCGGCGAGCGACTCGGGCGTGTCGTGCGCATGCACGGGCACGGGCCACTGCGCGAGGATGGGTCCACGATCGTACTGCTCGTCGACGAGATGGACTGTCACCCCCGTGACCGTGCAGCCGGCCGCGAGCACCGCCGCGTGCACGCGACGCCCATACATCCCGTGGCCGCCGAAGCTCGGCAGCAGCGCCGGATGCACATTGACGATGCGCCCTGCGAAGCGCGCGGTCACGACCGCGGGTACGAGCTTGAGGTACCCGGCGAGGACCACGAGATCGATGCGGTATTCCTCGAGCACGCGCAGCAGACGTTCGCCATCGGTCGCATCCTCGAGCACGGTGTGTGCGATGCCGCGCTGGGCCGCACGCGCGAGCACGCCGGCGGTCGCGACATTGCTCACGACGAGCGACACGTAAGCAGGGGAGGCAGCGCCGCGCGCGTCGATCTCGGCACAGAGTGCCTCGCAGTTGGAGCCACCACCGGAGGCGAGCACGCCGAGCCGCAGCGGTGCGCTCATGCGCCGTGACCCGCGCAGCCCAGCGTCGCGAGTGCCACCGTCATCGCCTCGCGAATCGTCGGGATGAGCCGCACGCCTGCGGTGTCCCGTTCCTCGGCCGGCGTGCCGTGCGACGGGACGAGCAGCCCGGTCCCGCCAAAGCGCACCGCGGCCGCCACGTCACGCGCCCGGTCGCCCACGTACACCGACGCTTCGAGGTCGAGCCCGAACTGCTCGGCGGCCTGTTCATACAGCAGCGTTCCCGGCTTGCGACAGCGGCAGGGGCCGTCGCGCTCGGGGTAGTGTGGGCAGTAGAACGTCGCATCGATCGTGGCCTGGCCGTGCGCGAGCAGTGCGTCGAGGCGCGCCGCGACGGCTTCGTACTCTGCCTGCGAAATCATGCCGCGCCCGATGCCCGACTGATTGGTCACCACGATCACCGGCACTCCACACACATTGGCCTGACGAATCCCCTCGCGCGCACCGTCGATGAGCCGTACGCGCGCGGGTTCGCGCCCGTAGTGCTCGTCTTCCATGATCGTGCCATCGCGATCGAGAAAGAGCGCCGCGCGTCCGCGCGCCGCGCTCATCGCCACCCCGCGGGTGGCTTCTTCTTCACTGTGTCGGGTACGGCGGGGCGAGCCACGCTGTCACGCGACGCGGGCGCGGGCGTGGCGGGTGTGCGTGCGGGAGCCGCGGGCGTCGCTGCAGGCGTGGCGGACGGTTGCGCCGGGGGACGTCGCCCGGCCGCTGCCGCGCTGTCACGCGCCGTCGAGTCGACCTTTGCGCGCGGCGTGGCAAAGGCGCGCTCGGCGGGCCGACCTCGCCCGCTCAATCCCCGCAGCGTCCCGGCGAGCAGCCGATATCCCTTGCCCGCCTCGAGCGTCGTATCGAGGGTGATGAAGATCTCCGTGGCGGGGATCGGACGCGTCGGCTTGGGTGGCGGTGTCGTGTCGATGACCGGCGCAGGGCGCGCACCCGGGCGTGCTGGCTGTCGCGCGGCGGCCAGCCGTCGCGCCCGATCGATCGAGTCACGGCGCGCGATCACGCTGTCCTGCGCGCGCCGGATGGCCGCGCTGTCGATGGGGGGCAGACCGGCCGCGCGGCGCTTCTCCTGCTCTACGCGTGCGACGGAATCCTTGCGCACCGAGTCGCGCGCGATCCGTGCCCGCTCCTCTTCTGCGGTGGTGCGCACGAGACGGATGGGGACGATCGTCGAGTCGGCCCGCTTGAGCGTGAAGCGGGTGCGATTGAGCGTGTCGTCGATCGCCAGCGGCTTGTCGAAGGTCACCTTGAGCACACGCAGGCTGTCGTCGGGCGTGACCGACGCAATGCGCACCGGCAACGTGTCGTGCACGAAGGCATACAGGTCGGTGACCACCGAATCGGTGAGCTGCACGCGCACCGTGTCGAACGATTCGCGCGGCTGCACGGTGCGGTCGTTGTTGCCGTCGACGAAGGCGCGCAGCACGTAGCTGCCAGGGGGGACGCTCGCGAGGCGGAAGCGACCGATCGAGTCGGCGACGGTGATGTACGCGGTGCTGTCGGGCGCGATCGCCTCCACCACGGCCTTGGGCGCGCCCTTGCCCTCCGCCCATTCGAAGACCACGCCGCCGATGCTGCTCGTGGGGATCGTCGGTCCGGTGGAGAAGACCAGCGTGGTCACCGAGTCGATGGCGTTGCCGCGCAGGTCGGCGACTCCCGGAGCGAGCGTGATGCTGTAGACCGTGTTGGGCCGGAA
>JALOPS010000081.1 GCA_025453745.1 Gemmatimonadaceae bacterium | reverse complement strand
ACCCGCAGCCGGGGCCGTTGTCGCCGTCAACACATCCGCATCGCTCGGACTCAGCGCCACCGTGAGCACTTCCTCGAGCGTCTCGACGGGGTGGAACACGAGCTGACGCCGCACTTCCTCGGGGACGTCTTCGAGATCCGGCTCGTTCTGCTTGGGGATGATGACATGCGTGATCCCCGCGCGATGGGCGCCGAGCACCTTTTCCTTCACGCCACCAATGGGCAACGCACGCCCGCGCAACGTGATCTCCCCCGTCATCGCCACATCGCGGCGCACCGGTACGCCGCTCATCTCCGAGACGAGTGCGGTCGCAATCGCGAGCCCCGCACTCGGCCCATCCTTGGGGATCGCACCCGCTGGCACGTGAATGTGCGCCTCCGTGGCGCCCACGAGCTTCTCCGGCGGAAGGCCGAGCCGCCCCGCGTTGTTGGTGGCAAAGGTGAGCGCCGCGCGGGCGCTCTCCTTCATCACGTCACCCAACTGCCCCGTCAAAATGAGCGACATCGGCCCTGCCGATACGCGCTCGGCCGGCGCACCGGTATCTTCGCCGCGCGGCACGATGCCGGAGCGACGGATCGACGCCTCGACGAACATGATGTCGCCACCCATGGGCGTGTAGTACATCCCCGTCGCGATACCGACCTCGCTCTGCTCCGCCGCCCGCTCGGGATGCACCTTCGGCCGGCCCAGCAGCGTGCGCACCTCGTCGGCCGAGATGCGATTGTCCGCGAGCATCGCTTCATCACCCTGCGCGAGCCGACGCGCCAGCTTGCGCGCGACCGCCCCAAGCTGCCGCTCGAGCTGCCGCACACCGCTCTCGCGCGTATAGCGCGAGACCACCGCCATGATCGCCTCATCGTCGAACGTGAGCCCGGCCTTCGAGAGCCCCGACTCCTCGAGCTGCCGCGGCACGAGATACTTCTTGGCGATCTCCGCCTTCTCGCGCTCGGTGTAGCCCGAGAAGTCCACCGTCTCCATGCGGTCGATGAGCGGACCGGGGATGTTCTGGATGAAGTTCGATGTCGCGATGAACAGCACCTCGCTCAGGTCGAACGGCACACCCAGATAGTGATCGGTGAACGAGTCGTTTTGTGCGGGGTCGAGCACTTCGAGCAGCGCGCTCGCCGGATCGCCCTGGAAGCCCACGCCCAACTTGTCGACTTCGTCGAGCAGGAAGACGGGGTTCTTGGTCGTCGCCTGTTTCATTCCCTGGATGATGCGGCCGGGCATCGCGCCCACGTACGTGCGCCGATGGCCGCGAATGTCCGCTTCGTCGCGCACGCCACCCAACGCGATGCGCACGTACTCGCGGCCGAGCGCACGCGCGATCGACTTGGCGATCGACGTCTTGCCCACGCCCGGTGGCCCGTTGAAGAGGAGGATCGGCCCCTTCGCCATCGCGCGGGCCTTGGCCTCCTTCGCATCGGTGATCGCCTTGTCTTCCGGCACGGCGCCGCCGGAGATGGGCGACGCCTTGTCTTCGCCCTTGAGCTTGGCGATCGGGAATTCGCCCGTCGCGGAGATCTCTTCGGCGACCTCCTTGGCGCGGAGCTGACGCACGGCGAGGAACTCGAGCACGCGGTCCTTCACGTCGCTCAAGCCGTAGTGGTCTTCATCGAGGATCTGCGTGGCGCGCGGCAGGTCGAGCTGGTCATCCGAGCGCGTGTTCCACGGCAGTTCGGCGATCCACTCGAGATAGGTGCGGATCACCTGCGCTTCCATGGACTCGCGTCCCGCGCGCTCCAAGCGGCCGAGCTCGCGCTCGACTTCGACGCGCGCCGTCTTGGGCAGCTCGAGCTTCATGAGCTTCTCGCGGAGCTGTTCGACCTCCTTCGACGAATCGTCGTCGCCGAGCTCCTTCTGGATCGCCTTGAGCTGCTCGCGCAGGAACATCTCGCGTTGGCGCTCGCCGAGCTCTTCCTGGACCTGCGACTTGATGTCCTCCTGCGCTTCGAGCAGCCCGATCTGGCGCTGCACGTGCACGAGCACGCGCCGCAGCCGCTCCTCGACGGAGAGCGTCTCGAGCAGCCCCTGCTTCTCGGGGACGGTGAGCTCGATGTAGCCGGCGACGAGATCGGAGAACTTGCCCGGCTCTTCGACCGCATCGAGCACCTGGTGCACGACCTCTTCGGGGAGGCCGCGCTTCTCGCCGAGTTCGGCGGCGCGCTCCCGCGTCTCCTTGTGGAGCGCCTCGAAGGCCGCGTCCTTGTCGTTGATGGGGCTCATCTCTTCGGCGGGCATGATGACCGCCTGCAGGAAGCCGCCGTCCGACATGGAGTACTGCAATGCCGTCGCCCGCTGCTCGCCCTGGAGCAGCAACTGCACGCCACCGAGCCCGCGCTGGATCTGCCCGATGCGGGCGATGACCCCCATCGTGTAGAGAATGTCGGGGGTGGGTTCGTCGGTATTGTCACGCTGGGCGACCGCGAAGACGAGCCGGTCCTCCTTGAGCGCCGTTTCGATGGCGCGAAGCGTGCCCGGGCGACCGGCCGCGATGGGCGCGGTGATGCCGGGGAAGATGACCGTCCCCCGCAGGGGGAGGACGGGAAGTGTCTGGCGCTGACCCATGGGTCCAACCGGAAAAGGGAAGCTGCAACAGCCGAATGCCGGAGTTCGGGCAGGATCCGTGCACCATGAGGTACGCCACATGGGCGGGAGTTGCAACTTTTTCCCGCAGGAGTGACGTATGGACACCGGCTCCCCTGCCGACTCGGCGGGAGGGACAGGCGGTCTCATGGCGTGCTTCACCGGCTTCCTCACCAATGGTACACTTGAGTGACGCTCGTGCCCCCCGCGGATCCGCGATTCGCGGGGCGTGCCGTTTGGTGCCGGCCGGGCGTCCCGCTCGTGCGCGTTGCCGCTGACCGTCTTTCACCCCCCACGTGACCCCTTTTGACGCCGTCGGCGCCGACGGCCCAGGCGACGACCGTCCGAGCGACGCTGGCCCACTGTCGGCCGGTGCGGCGCAGGGGGCGTTGACGCCCATTCCCGGCGACCCCACGTCGCTGGGCGGTCTGCCGCCAATGCCGGCCGACGCGGTGCGTGATGCAGAGCTCCACGCGAAGCTCGAAGGGGCGATCGGCCACCAGTACGAGCTCGATTGCGAGATCGGCCGCGGCGGCATGGGGATCGTCTATCGCGCGCGCGACCGACGGCTCAAGCGGCAGGTCGCGATCAAGCTGTTGCCGCCCGAACTCGGCTTCCGGCGCGAAGTGCGGCAGCGCTTCCTGCGCGAAGCGGAGACCGCCGCACAGCTCAGCCACGCGAACATCGTCCCCATCTACGCCGTCGACGACGTGGAGAACCTCGTGTTCTTCGCGATGGCGTACATCGATGGGGACAACCTGGCGACGCGACTGGGCAAGCGTGGACCGCTGCCCGTCGACGACGTGCGTCGCATTCTCACGGAAGTCGCCGAAGCCCTCGCGTATGCGCATGCGCGCGGCGTGATCCACCGCGACATCAAGCCCGACAACATCCTGCTCGATGGCGTCGATGGCCGCTCGCTGGTGACCGACTTTGGCATTGCGCGTGCGGCGATGGGCGGTGGCTCGAGCGAATCGACGCGGCTGACGGCAACGGGCATGGCCATCGGCACGCCCGCATACATGAGTCCCGAGCAGGCCGCGGGTGACAAGGAGATCGACGGTCGGAGCGATCTCTATGCGCTCGGCATCGTGGCGTATCAGATGCTCACGGGTGAGCCGCCCTTCACGGGGACCAGTACGCCGGCGCTGCTCGTGAAGCATCTCACGGAGAAGCCCGTCCCGGTGCAGCAGCGTCGCCCGGACGTCCCGGCCGACCTCGCGATGATCGTGATGCGGCTGTTGGAGAAGGAGCCGGCCGCGCGTTTTGCGTCGGCCAACGAGCTCGTGGCGGCGCTCAAGACGGGGACGATTCCCCCGTCGACGTTCACCACGCTCGATCCGGCGACGGCGCTCGCCCCGCCGGCGCTGCCCACGTGGGGGCAGCCAGGTGGTGGTATGCCGCCGCTCAAGGAGTGGCCGCAGCAGTCGATGGACGAACGGCGCGCGATGTATCGCGCCTACGTGCAGCAGGAGGCCGCGCTCGGGCGCGCTGTCGCCGACCACGACTATGTGCCATCGCCCGACGAAGTGCTGCGGTGGAATGCGGAGCCGGTGAAGAAGTTCCGCCGCAAGCTGGCGCCGTACCTGTTCGTCAACGGCGTCATCGTGCTCTTCGCGATCTTCGGCGAGAACATGCTCGAGGTGACGGCGATCTGGTCGATCATTCTCGCGTATCAGTACGCGAAGTTGTGGGGCGACGGCTTCGATTGGCGCGACGTGCTGCGCCAGCCCAAGCATCGGTTGTTCGGCGATGTGCTGCAGGATCTCTGGTTCCAGGTCGAGTCGCTCTGGGACCCGAAGAAGCGCGACGAGCTGCGATTGCGCCGCGCCGGTCGCGCGGATCTGCTGTCGGCGGCTGCCAACGCGCCGGCCGCGCTCCCGTCGGGTGACTTGCACCAGGTCGCGGGCGCATACGCCGACGACGTGCGGGCCGCACAGGGCGACGCGGACGAGATCCAGCGCCTGCTCTCGACGATGACGCCAGCGGATCGTGCGGCGCTTGGCGACGTGGCGTCTGGCGCGCAGTCGCTCGTCGCCAAGGTGCAGTCGCTGGCGGTGACGTTGCACACACTCGATCGCAACGCGGCCGATGCCGACGTGACGGCGATCGATCGCGAGATCGCGACACTCGAAGCGCAGGCGAATCCGCTCGACAGCGCGGGGAGCGAGCAGCGTGTGCGTCGCCTCGCGCAGCTTCGGCGGTCGCGGCGTGGCGCCGTGGATGTGGGCGAGCGCCGCACGCGCACGAAGGAGAAGCTGGCGTCCTGTCGCAGTGCACTGACGACGATGCGCCTCGATCTCGTGCGGTTGCGCACGGGAGGTACGACCACGCAGAGCGTCACGCTGCTCGCCGAGCAGGCGCTGGCGCTGGCCGCCGATGTCGATCGGGCGATCGACGCGGCACGGCAGGTGTCGCTGCCGCCGTCGCGCGGCACGCGCTGACACCGGAGCACGGTGGTGACGGCGCCGGAACGCGTGCGCGCAGCGGACGACACGGCACTCACCGACCGCGTACGCACGGCCGTCGCGGAGCACTACGACCTCGACCGCGAACTCGGTCGGGGGGGCATGGCGGTGGTGTATCAGGCCACCGATCGCAAGCTGCGCCGCAAGGTTGCGCTCAAGGTGCTGCCGCCGGAGCTCGCCTTTCGTGACGACATCCGCTCGCGCTTCCTGCGCGAGGCGCAAACCGCGGCCAAGCTCAATCATCCGCACATCGTCCCCATCTATGCCGTCGACGAGCGCGACGGCATCGTCTACTTCGCCATGGGGCTGGTCGAAGGCGAGCCGCTGGCCACGCTGCTTGCCCGCGAGCCGCGCCTCCCGCTCGATACGGTCCGTCGCACCATCATGCAGGTCGCGGATGCACTGGCGTATGCGCATGCGCACGGCGTCGTACACCGCGATGTGAAGCCGGACAACGTGCTCGTCGATCGGATCACCGGGCGAGCCATGGTCACCGACTTCGGCATCGCGCGCGCCGCCGAGGGCGACCAGCGCCTGACGATGACTGGCGTCACGGTTGGCACGCCGGCCTACATGAGCCCCGAGCAGGCGACCGGCGAGCGCGACGTGGATGCGCGCAGCGACATCTACTCGCTGGGCGTCGTGGGCTATCAGATGCTCGCTGGCGCGCCGCCGTTCTCGGCTGCCAACACGCCGGCGATGCTGATGAAGCACGTGACCGAGGTGCCGGTGTCGCTGGTGGGCGTGCGTCCCGACGCGCCGCGCGATCTCGTGCAGGCGATCGAGGTCGCCCTGCGCAAAGCGCGTGATGAACGGTGGGCGACGGCGGCGCTGATGCGCGACGCGCTCGGCGGTGGCGATGTGGCGCGTGCGGCCTTTGCGACGGTGGCCGTTTCGCCGACCCGGGGCCCGGCCGGACTCGCCGACCTTGCGCGCGGCGGTGCCGGATTGGGCGATCTCGCGCGCGGTGTCGTCGACATCGCGGCCACCTCGGCGCGCGCGGCGATCGACGCGGTACAGGATGAGCAGCGCAAGGCGCAGGCGCGCGCGATCGGCGTGCATGTCCCGCCGCTACCGGCTCCGTTCAGCGCGCCGCCGCCGCGTCCGGAGTGGCAGGACGGCATGCGCAAGAAGGACTACCGTGTGCTGGTCGATCAGTGGAAGCTGCAGGCGGATGCGTGGCGCGAGCAGCAGGACGCACTGCGCGACGGCTACGCGGAGCGGCTGCGTGCCTCGCGTGACGAACGGCGCGCCCTCCGCTCCGAGTGGCGCGATGCGCTGCGCGACGGGAGCGTCATGATCGATCCGCGCAACCCGTTGGCGGGGATGAGCACGCCGCTCCCGCTCGACGTACGCGTGAAGGCGTTTCGTCGCCGCGTCTTCGGGGCCGCGGGTACCGTGTTCATGCTCGGCATGATCAATGCCGTCACGTCGCCGCAGTTTCCGTGGTTCATCTTCCCCGCGATGGCGATGGGCATGGAAGTGCTCAATCGCTATTGGCGCTTGCGTGACGTGGGGATCCGCTTTCGCGATGCGCTGCGCGGTCAGGTCACGCCGGGCGCACACGACCCCGCACTCGATGCCGCGCGCGAGGCGCTGCCCGGCGGCGCGCCGGCCGCGCAACTCCCCGCATCGGCCGTCTCGGCGAATGCGATCGATCGCGAGATCGCCGCGTTTGCGCCTGGTGTGGCCGGATCGCGCGATCCGTTCCTGCGCGAGGGGAAGACATACGCTGCCGTGCGCGCGGCCGCGGCCGATCGCATCGCCATTCGCGATACGCTTTCACGCCTGAGCGACGCGGATCGCCAGATGATTCCCGATGCCATGCCCACGGTCGACGGGTTGTGCGACCGCGTGGCGACGCTCGCGCAGCACATCGCGCGCATCGATCACGATCTCTCGGGCAACGTACGGCTCGAGCTCGAGGAGAAGCTCGCGGCGATGGCGAAGGAGCCGCACTCGCCGGAGCTCGAGCGGCGGCGCGGACTGCTCGAGCGGCAGCGCACGTCGCTCGACGATTTGGCGTCGCGTCGCGAAGGCTTTGCGCGCCAGCTCGACAACGCCTCGATCGCGCTGCGCAATCTGCGGCTCGACCTGGCGAAGCTGCGCACCGCCGGCGTGGGGGCGGCCATCCACGACGTGTCGAGCGCCACGCAGGAAGCGCGTGCACTGAGCCTCGATATCGCGCGGGCGATGGAAGTCGCCGACGAGGTGCGGAAGATCTGACGCCGGGTATGGTCGGCGCGTGGCCGATCGTGTCACGCGCGGCGTGATGAGGGCGTGAGCCGTCTCCCGGTTGCGCGGATCGGGTATGGCCCCTCGCGTTACATGTCGTCCAGCTCGTCGCGCCGAAACACCAGTTCGTTTGCCAATCCGCTGTGTCCGAAGCGCCCGGCCGCGTCGATCCCCTTGTCGAACGCGGCGCGCGCGTCCTCCACGCGACCGATTTCGCGCAGCGCATCGGCGTAGCGCCCCCAGCCGTTGCCCTCGTCGGGATACACGGCGAGGTACACCTCCAACTGCTCGATCGCGCCGGCGAAGTCCTGCACCTTGAGGAGTTCGTTGGCGAGGCCGAAGCGCGCGAGGGCATTGTCGGGAGTGCGCGCCACCATCGCGCGAAAGGTTGCGACGCGGTCGGTCATGCGGAGATCGTGGGGGTGAACGTGGGAGTCTCACGCGTGGGAATGCCGTCGAGCGTGCGCACGATCGCCGCGCACACCGCATCGGCGTGCTCCTCGGGCAGCGCATGACGACCACCGGCGACCACGGTGACCTCACCGTGCAGCGCCTGCGCGATGGCCGTGGCACTGGCCGGCGAACACCAGGGATCGGTGGTGCCTGCGACGACCACCACGCGCGCATCGTGCGCGAGCAGCAGGTCGCCCATGGCGGCCAGCTCCGTCGCAGTTGGCACGGCGTCGGCGGCCGCGATGGACCGCAATTGCGCACATGCGCTCTCGCGTCCGGTGCGTTCGAGGCCACGCACCGGACGAAACACGACATCCGCACTGCGCGCGCCGCGATCGCGTTGCGCATAGCCGCGCACGGTCGAGGCATGGAGACTCGATGCGATCAGTCCGGCCGGCAGGCGCTCCCACAGCGGCACGAGCCGCGCGAGGCGTCGATAGGGACGCACGCGATCGGGCAACAACATCGTGGGGGCGACGAGCGTGATCCCCGCGACGCGATCCGGGGCCCGCGTGGCGGCGATGAGCGCGATGGCCGCGCCCGCACCGTGACCGACCAGCACGCAGCGCCCGACGCCAAGGCGGTCGAGCAGCGTGGCGAGCCGGGAGGCGTGGGCGCGCATCGAGAGCTGCCCCGCAACCACCGCCAACGGCGGGTCGCTGCGGCCGTGCCCTGCCAGGTCGGCGACGAGCACGCGGTGCCCGTCGGGCAGGAGCGGGACGAAGTCGTGCCAGACATGGGACGACGCGAACACGTCGTGCACGAGCACGATCGGGACCCCCCGACCGCGCTCGCCCGCTGCGTAGCAATAGACCCGGACCCCGCCCAGGTCGACGAATTCCCCGCGCACGAGACGAATGTCGTCGGGTCTGCCGGGCCCAACAAGGAAGCGGCAACAGCCGGCGCCGTTCTCGCGTACGAACGGTGCCGGGCGCTCTGGCGCCGTGGACCGCTGGACGGTAAATGATCGGCGGAACCGAACGACCCCCGCAGCACTACCCACTAGGTGCGCCCACGACGCCGAGGCGCCACCGTCTCCAACCCCCGCACCACCGGACTCCTCCGTGAGCACGTCCGCCTCGATTCCCGCTTCGGGTGCCGACTCGGTCGATCTCCCCGCGTTCGACGACGACGAGGTTCCGGCTGCGCCGCCGCCCCCTCCGCCGCCGCCGCCCCCGCCGCCGCCGATCCCCACGGCGGTGTCATACCTGTTTGAGAATAGCGACGTATCGCGCCAGTATCGCGTCGTCAACGACATTCTCAAGCTCGATCCGCGCAAGGAGCCAGACTACTCCGCACTCCCGCTCTCCTCGCGCGTCGCGCTGCAACTTGCTGCGACGCAGCGCCGCGACGGCGGATGGGGGGGCGGCGCCCTGACCATCCCCTCCGATGCACCCGATGGGCTTCAAGGGGTCGGAGTCATTCCCGGACTTCGGCGACTGGTCGAGCTCGGGTGGGGGGCAGACACGCCCCCGCTGCATGCCGCGCGACGCACCCTCTTCCGCCTCGTGGGCGAGGAGGACGACCCGACGCTCCGTTTCGAGTTCGCCACTACGGCCGATCGGGCCCTCGGTCTCCGCCATCGCCAACTCCTGCGCGAAGCGGCCGGCGCCACATTGGCCCATGCCGGGCTCGAGCAGGACCCGCGCCTGCGTGGACTCGCGCGACGCGTCATCGACCGCATCACCGCGTTCCTGCGATCGCCCTTTGCGGCACACCCGTGGGTCACCGAGGGGAAGCAGACGCTGCTGCATGCCGACGCGATGCCACCGTCGGTCTTTGCACTGCAGATGCTCGCGTACATGCCCAAGTTCCGCAGCGAGCATCACCAGATCATCGCCCGACTGGTGTCGTGGCTGACGCACCCGGTCGCCCAGCCGACGTGGAGTCAGCGTGTGGGCGCCGAGCGCGTCCCGCAGCCGTTCCTGGTCCTCGGAGACCCGCTCGCGGCGCCGCTCACCCCCGACCTCCCGACCACGCTCGGCTGGTTGGAGCTCTTCGCGCGGCTGGGTGTGCTGCGGCGGCACGAGCCATGGAGCGATGCATTCGATCGGTTGCTCGCGCAGCGCGACGACGCGGGGATCTGGCGCACGCCACCGGGCATGCGACTCCCGACGGCATCGACCGATCCGGCGTGGTGGCACCTCTTCACACTGGGCGATCCGGTCGCACCGGTCGACTGGTCGCTCGAGGTCACGTTCCGCCTCGCCCTCATTGCGCGGTTGAGCGGGCGCACCCTCAGCTACCACTGAACGGCGATCACCGAGCGGGGAGACCGGCAGGTTAGCTTCGCCCCCCATGACGGTACCGGTCTCCCCCGAGAGCGCCACCACGTTCGATGCGCTCGGCCTCGCGCCCCTGATCCTCGACGCGATCGCCGCGGCGGGGTACAGCGAGCCCACACCGATCCAGCGCGAGGCGATCCCGCTGGTGCTGCGCGGTCGCGACGTGATCGGGCTGGCGCAAACGGGCACCGGCAAGACGGCGGCGTTCACGCTGCCGCTGCTCCATCGCCTGCTCGACGGGCCGCGCCGCACCCGCGCGCTGGTGCTCACGCCCACACGCGAGCTGTGCACGCAGGTCGAGGAGAGCGTGCGGAAGTATCGCAGCACCACCACGCTCGAGGTGGCATCGGTCTACGGCGGCGTCGCCTACGAGCCCCAGGAGCGCGCGCTGCGCGAGGGGGTCGACATCGTCGTCGCGACGCCGGGGCGCCTGCTCGATCATCTCGAGAAAGGCACGGCGCAGCTCGAGCTGCTCGAACTGCTCGTGCTCGACGAAGCCGATCGCATGCTCGACATGGGCTTCGCGCCGCAGATCAATCGGGTCGTGGCGCAGATTCCCGCGTATCGGCAGACGCTGCTCTTCAGCGCCACCATGCCCCCCGAAGTCGAAGCGCTGGCGCGCAAGTATCTGCGCAATCCGGTGGTCGTGCAGGTGGGACGGCGCTCGCAGGCGGCGTCGACGGTGACGCACGCCGTGTACCCCGTGCCGCAGTCGCGGAAGACGGCGCTCCTGGTCGATCTGCTGCAGCACGAGGACGCGCAGGGGTCGGTGCTCGTGTTCTGTCGCACCAAGCATCGCGCCGACCGGATCGCCGAGTCGCTGGCGGATGCGGGGATCGCCGCGGAGGCGCTGCACGGCGATCGTACGCAGAGCGCGCGCGAGAAGGCGCTCGAACAGTTCAAGTCCGGCGCGGTGCGCATTCTCGTGGCCACCGATATCGCGCAGCGCGGGCTCGACATCAGCGGGATCACGCATGTCATCAACTACGACGTGCCGCAGCAGGCCGAAGACTACGTGCATCGGATCGGGCGCACCGGGCGCGCCGAGGCGACCGGGGATGCCTACACGTTCATGGCACCGGATGAGATCGCGACCGTGCGCCTCATCGAGCGCGTGATCGCGCAGGAGATTCCGCGCGTGAGCCGTCCGGGCTTCGATTTCGGCACGGGGTGACGGATCTGCCCTGCACGCCGTTCGACGCGCGGTGCCTTTGTCTGCGTCGCGCGAACGGCACAACGCCCCGGTGATCATCCTGCAGATCACCGGGGCGTCGTCTCATGCGCGAGTCTTCGCCGCTATGGCGCGCGTACTCTGAGCACGAACGTCGCGGTCTGCGTCGTCGCACCCGTGGCGGTACCGGTCACCGTGATCGGCGACGTCCCCACCGCCGCGGTCATCGCTGCCGCGTAGGCAATGGTGACCGTGTTGCCCGTCGCCGGCGAGCCGGTGACGGTGGCCGTGACGCCCGTCGGCGCTCCGGTCGTCGCGATCGTGACGGCGCCGGTGAAGCCACCGGTGCGCGTGATGGTGATCGTGCTCGTGCCCGTTGCACCCTGCGCGACGACCAGCGTGTCGGCCGGTGCGGCGGCGAGCGTGAAGCCACCCATGCCACCCGGCGCACGTACGGCGAGCACGAAGGTGGCGGTCTGATTGGGTTGCCCCATCGACGTGCCGGTCACCGTGATCGTCGAGTTCCCCGCTGTCGCCGTCATCGCTGCGGCAAACGCGATGGTGGCCGAGTCACCGGCAGCCGGCGACCCACTCACCGTTGCCGTGACGCCCGTGGGTGCACCAGCGGCCGCAATTGCGACGGGACCGGTGAAGCCCATCGCCCGCGTGATGCGCACGACACTCGTCGCGGTGGCACCAGGTGCGACCACCAGCGTGTCGGCCGGTACCGTACGAATGGTGAAGCCGGCCGCCGCGCGCGGCCCGACGACGAGGACCCCCGTGGCGCGTGCGTTGGGCACGCCGGTTCCCGTGGCGCGTACCGCAAACGGCACACGTCCCGTGATCGTCGTGTCGGTCACGATGAGGCGCAGCGTGACCGTGTCCTGTGTGGCGAGCAGCGAGTCGCGCGCGAATTGCGCGGTGACGCCAGCACGCAACGCGGTGTCGAGCCCGATGCGCACCACGCCGGCAAAGGGTGCCGCACGTGTCACGCGCACGAGCGTACGGATCGTATCGCGCGGCGCACCGTTGAGACTGTCCGGATCGAGGCGCACCGTGAGCCCGCCGGTCGCCGTGACGACGAGTCGGACCGTGCGCGTGACTGTCGGCAGACCGGTCGCGGCACCACGAATCGGAATCGCGTAGCTGCCGGCAGCAGCGGTCGCACCGACGGCGAACGTCACACCCGTCGTGTCACCCGTCACGGGCGACGGTGGTGCAAAGGTTGCCGCCACACCGGTCGGCAGCGAATCCGCCGTGAAGGTCACGCCACCCGCGAAGCCACCGGTCCGCGTGATGCGCAATGTTGCGCGTGCGTTGCCGCCTTGCACGGCGCGCAGCGTGTCGGTGGGTGCGGTGAACGAGAAGCCCTGCGCCGTGCGAACGGCGAGGCCGATGTTGGCGACCGCATTGGCCACGCCTTCACCACTGGCGCGAATGCGGATCGTCCGCTGTCCCGTGTCGGCGGTGGCCCCGATGGCGAACGCCACGCGTGCACTGTCGGCACCGGCGGGAATCGTTGCCGGCGTGAACGTGGCGCCGATGCCGGCGGGCAACGTGGTGTCTGGTGCAAGCGTCACCGCCCCGGTGAACGGCGCGGTACGCGTGATGCGCAGTGTGGCACGTGCGGTGTCACCGGGTGCGCCGGTGAGCGTGGCGGGTACTGCGGTCAGCGTGATGCCACCGGACGCCGTGACCGTCACGCGCAGCGTCTTCGTCGAATCCGTGGTGTTCGGTGACGTGCCACGAATGCGCAGCGAGAGCGTGCCCGCTGCCGCCGTGGCGCCGGCAGTGACGTTCACGCGCGCGGTATCTCCCGTGACAGGTGTCGCGGGGACGATCGTGGCGGTGAGTCCTGCGGGGACACTGTCCGCGAGGAAGGTCACACCACCGGTGAAACCGGTCGATCGTGTGATGCGGATCGCCACCGATCCCGATTGCCCTTGTCGCAATGACAACGTGTCGGGCGTGAGGGCAAACGAGTAGCCGGCCACGGCGGCCGCGATCACGCGCAGCGCCACGCTGGCGTTCTGCTGTTGTACGCCGGTGCCGGTGGCCGCAACGGTGAAGTTGATCGAACCCGCCGGTACCGCGGCGACGGCGGTGATCTGCAACTGTGCGGTGGTCTGTCCGGCGGGAATCTGTTGCGGAGTGAACGTACCGGTGACGCCGGTGGGCAACCCGTTGACGGCGAGATCGACGGGGCCCGTGTAGCCACCGCCGCGGGTGATGGTGATGGCAATCGATGCCGGTGGACCACCGGCGCGAATCGTCGTGTCGGCCGCAGCAGCGGTCAACGCGATGGTCGGTGTCTCCGGTGGGGTGACGGGATCGTCATCGTCGCAGCCGGCAAGGACGAGCATGCCGGCGAGCGCAAGGACCAGGTGGCGCATGAGCGGATGTGGCTGAGTGTGAACGAAGATGCCGACATCAACGGTCGGCTCGATGACCTATGCACGCGCTCCAGATCGTTCGCGTGGGCCATACTGTGCGCGTAGCGCGCTGCGTCACACACTCGTGCAATTCGCACACGTACTTCGGTGATGCGCGGCACCTATCGGGGGCCGACGGTGATGTACGCCACGTCGAGTGTGTCGCACATCGCACGATCGACTTCGATGCCCCGCAATGCACACGCCCCGCGATGCCGGAGCATCGCGGGGCGTGGCAGATCACGCGCACTGCATGCGCGAGATCACATGCGCGTGATCACGGCGTGGTGTTGCCGCCGCGTCCGCCCACCTGCATCACCGCGCCTTCAGTGGGCTGGATGAAGAAGCCCAGTCCGGTGAAGCCGTAGCCGAAGGCCTGGAAGTCGGCCTGCGTGCCGCGCGCGAGACCGTACGCCTCGAGCCAGCCGGCCACCGTGCTGAAG
>JALOPS010000080.1 GCA_025453745.1 Gemmatimonadaceae bacterium | reverse complement strand
CTCGATCATACGCCTGTTGGCCAAGCTGCCGACCATCGCCGCGTTTTCGTATCGGCACGTGAAGGGGCTACCCTTCATCTATCCCGACAATGAGCTCTCGTACGTCGAGAACTTCCTGTCGATGGTGGCGCGCATGTCGGAGCCGCAGTACCAGGCCAACCCGGTGTTCGTTCGCGCGCTGGAAGTACTGTTCATCCTCCACGCCGACCACGAACAGAACTGTTCGACGAACGCCGTGCGCGCCGTCGGTTCGTCGCATGTGGATCCGTTTTCCGCTGTGGCGGCGGGCATCGCGGCGCTCTTTGGCCCGCTGCACGGCGGCGCCAACGAGGCGGTGCTCCGCATGATCCAGAAGATCGGTGATGTGAAGAACGTCAAGCCGTTCATCGACGAGGTGAAGGACGGGAAGGGCGGCGAGCGGCTGATGGGCTTCGGTCACCGGGTGTACAAGAGCTACGATCCACGCGCCAAGATCGTCAAGCAGCTCGCCTACGACGTCTTTGCGCAGGTGGGCATGGACAAGGATCTCGAGATCGCCCTCGAGCTCGAGCGCATCGCGCTCGAGGACCCGTACTTCATCGAGCGCAAGCTCTACCCGAACGTCGATTTCTATACTGGACTGATCTACCGGTCGATGGCATTTCCCACCGATTTCTTCACCGTCCTCTTCGCGGTCGCGCGTGTGGCGGGCTGGCTCTCTCAGTGGGAAGAGATGTTGCTCGACAAGGAGCAGAAGATTGCGCGCCCGCGGCAGATCTACGTCGGCCATGGGGAGCGGGGGTACGAAGACCGATTGGAGGGGAAGTACCCGCGCGCGCGAAAGGACAGCATTCGCAAGTAAGTCGGGGTTGGCCGGGCGGCCACGGAACCGCCCGGCCGACGATCGCTACGCAGGCCGCTGCCAGCCACTCGCGTCGAGGCGCATCCAGATCGAAGTCTGCACCGCGGCAAAGAGCAAGGCCGAGTGGTCGACCGTGCCGTCGCGATGCTGCATCAGGGCCGTGCGCAGTCGATCCATCTGCAGCCAGCCGGATGCCCGCAACGGGCCATCGAAGAGCTCTTCTTCGGTGGTACGATGCCACGGACCCGCAAACCAGCGACGGACCGAGGTAGGGAATCCGAACTTCTCGCGACGTGCTCGCACGATCTCGGGAATGCGGCCACGCATGGCTTCTCGCACCACGCGCTTGTTCCAGCCGTGACCCATGAGATGGTCGGCCGGGCGGCTCAGGGCGTGCTCGACCAGTCGATGGTCGAGGAACGGTACACGGGCCTCGATGGAGTGGGCCATCGAGTTGCGATCTTCGGCACGCAGATAGTGCGCGAGCGATCCGTGCGCCGTCGCAAAACGCAGCACCGCGTGGAGATCTTGTCGCGGCTCGACAGGCAGCAGGGGTGGGAGCAACGCCGCGAAGTCGGGTGCCAGCACGTTGCGAAGTGGTGCCGCGGCCTGCTCCCGTCGCAAGCGCGCGTCGGTGTAGGCCCCGACGCGCCCGAGAAGCTGTCCGCGGAGTCGACGTGCAAGGCCGCGCCATATCGCGGTGGTAGGCACTCCGGTGCGCGCCGACTCGAGGCCGACCTCGCGTCTGAGATCCGCCACACGACCCTCCAGCGCGAGCGAGACGAGGAGGTGATTGAAGAAGGTGCCGTATCCGCCCGCGGTCTCGTCGGCCCCCTGCCCGCCGAGCACCACGATCACCCCATGTGCACGCGCGACACGATAAAGCTCGAACCCCATGAGCACGCTCGGCCCGTGCACCGGTTCATCGTGATGCCAGACGACACGTGGAATGGACGCCCAGATCTCCTCGGGCGAGAGCGACATGCGGTGCACTGTGGCACCGGTCTGCGCAATGGTGGCTTCCAGTTGAGGGGTCTCGTCGAAGTCCTCTGACTGGTAGCAGAAGGCGTGGAGCAGGGCTGTGCGCGCGTGAGGTGGCCCGATCAGCTCGGCCATCGTGCACGCAATGGACGTACTGTCGATGCCGCCGGAGAGCATGACACCCACGGGCACATCTGCTCGCATGCGCAAGCGCACGGAGGTGTCGAATCGTGCGCGGTACTCGGCGACCGACTCTGCGAATGTGGAGCGCTCGATGCGCGCCGGTGGGCGCCAATACGTCACTTCCCGGACCGAGCCGTCGAATCGCACATCCCAATACGTGGCCGCAGGTATCGAATCGATCCCTTGCACATAGGTGGTGCGGTCGAGTGGCAAGGCGTCTGCGCGCCCGTGGGCGAGCAGCGCGGCGAACCGCGCGTCATGTCGCTCGCTCGTCCAGACGCCGGAGGCACGCAGCGCTTTGATCTCGCTGGCGAAGGCCAGCGCGCGGGGCGATCGGTGGACGTACATCGGCTTCACGCCGAATCGGTCGCGAGCAACGAGCAATCGCTGACGCCGGAAGTCGGCAATCACCAGCCCGAACATGCCGACAAATCGCTCGAAGCAGTGCTCTCCCCATTCTCGGTACGCAGCCAGGACGACCGCCGTATCGCCGGAGGACCGGAAGTGATATCCCTTCCCCCGCAGTTCCTCCCGCAACTCGAGGTAGTTGAACACCTCGCCGTTGAACACGATGGCAAGGTCAGCGTCTGCGTCTTCCATGGGCTGGTGGCCCGTGGGCTCGAGATCGAGAATGGCAAGCCGGCGGAACGAAAGACCGACCTGATCTCGCACGAGCACACCGGCATCGTCTGGTCCGCGATGGACGATCGCGTTGCCGGCGCGTCGAAGCATTCCCTCATCCGGCGCGTATCGCCGATCCAGGGAGAGGATACCAAACAGCCCGCACATCAGCGCACCGTTCCTTGTACGGCATGATGCAGCAGCGCGCGCAAGCGCTCGTATTGCCGCTCCCGCAGGAATCGGCCATCCTGCCCGGCGGCCGTCGGCACCTCACCACGACCGTGTCGTGCCCACGTGTCGTGCAAAGCACGCAAGATGGCGGGTTCATCGTCTCCATCGGTTACGATCGCTGACGTTCCCGCGAGCAACGTCGCCGGCGCGCTGCCAAGTCCGACCATCGCAAGCAGCCAAGCGGAGAACGACGTGTATTCGTAGATCTTGTAGGGCACCTGCGTGGGCAGGCCCGGAAAGGCGAGCAACATGTGAGCGCGCTGCATCAGCGCCTGCGCCTCCGCTCTCGGCGCCGGCGGCCGGAAGTCGAAGTAGGTGCCGAGTCCGTGTTCTTCGACCAGGCGTGGCATCGGCACACCCGCAATGACGGCCGGATGACCCATGAAGACCACCCGCCAATCGGCCGGCGCGACCGCGGCTTGCTGGACGAACGCACGAGCTGCTCTCAGGAAGGGGCGGGGATCACGTGAGAGGTGCAGGGTTCCAGTATGCACCGCGAGGAACGGGGTACGGTCGCTGGCGGGCGCGCGAATGGCCAAGTCAGACCCGTTGAGAATGGTGCTGACCTTGTCGGCCGCCCATGGAGCTCGCGCAAGCAGCAGTTCTTCTGCTGCCGGTGTATTCGCGATCGTGTGTGCGGCCGTCTTCATGAGGGATAGCTCATCAGCGGCAGACGGAACCGCCCGCGCCGGTGAGCCCCACTTCGCGAGATCGCTCTCCCACGGATCCCGCAAATCGATGATGTGCGGCCGCTGGAATGCCGCGGCGATCTCGCGCCCTGCGATGTGCCCGAGGTGGGGCGGCCCCGAAGAGACGATCGCGTCCGGTGCGGCGGTGACATGCGCCCGCGCCGCGTTGGCCGCAGCACGAATCCATCGATGTGCGCGGGCACCGCTTAACCAGTAGTGGTAGCGCTCGCGCAAGTCGGGCTGTTGTACGGATTGCGCGCCTGTCGCTGCAGGCGACGACTGAATCTCCGTGCTCTGCAGCGTAGAGCCTGTATCGCCATGCAGCAGTCGCTTGGCCCGCACATAGGCGCGCTGTAGCAGCGGCTCTCCAGGTGCGATCGCAATGACACGAATGCCCGGAGGAAGCCCCTCAACACGGGAGTAGTCCACCAGATCTCCCGGTCCCGGGCGCTCGCAGATCACGTCCACAGCCAATCCATCGGCCACGAGTCGCGTCGCAAACTGCTCCCATCGTGTCGCTCCCACGACGGCATGAGGTGGAAACGCAGCGGAAACGAGCAGGAGTCGGTTGGCTGCGCCGGGGAGTGACCCCGTATCATACAGCACGTCCGAATCGCTCATCCCGTCCGAGCCTCGAGCAACGCCGCAATCACCCGATCCCCCGCCGCGCCATCCCACCCCTCCGGCCGCTTCGGCGCGCTCGGTCGCACCGCGGCACTCACCAGTGCCGGCAATGCCGCGAGATCCTGTACCAACTGATTCGTCCCTTCGGTGATCGTCACGGGCCGCTCCGTATTCGGCCGCAGCGTGAAGCACGGGACACCCAACGCCGTCGTCTCCTCCTGCAACCCGCCCGAATCCGTCACCACCGCGTGCGCCGTGCGCACCACGTCGAGCATCTCCGGATACGCGATCGGCTCGAGCAGCGTCACCCCCTCGAGCGACTCGCCGAGCGCATCGAGTCGGGCCTTCGTGCGCGGATGCGCCGGGAAGATCACCGGTCGCTCGCGCGCGAGCGTCGACAGCGCGCGCACGAGGAGTCGCAGTCGCTCCGGGTCATCCACGTTTGATGGGCGATGCAGCGTCACTGCGACGTGCCGGCCGTCTGCCCCTACGCGTGCGGCGAAACCGGTGGCCTCCGCACGTGGCAGTGCGTGGAAGAGCGAGTCGATCATCACGTTGCCGACGAACACGATCTCGTGCGCGGGCTCACCTTCCGCCCGCAACTGCACGTCCGCATCGCGCGAGGGCGTCAAGAGCAGGTCCGCCAGGCGATCGGTGACCAGGCGATTGATCTCCTCGGGCATCGAGCGATCGCCGCTGCGGAGCCCCGCTTCCACATGCGCCGTGCGGATGCCGAGCTTGCTCGCAACAATTGTCGCGGCCATGGTGGAGTTCACGTCGCCATAGACCACGAGCCAGTCGGGACGCTGCTCGAGCAATACCGGCTCGATGCGCTCGATGATGCGCGCGGTCTGCACCGCATGCGAGCCGGAGCCGACGTCGAGGTTGATGTCCGGTTCGGGGATGCCCAGGTCGCGAAAGAACGCGCCCGACATGTTCTCGTCGTAGTGCTGGCCGGTGTGCACCACCACCTGCGTCACGCCCCTGCGGACACCGGCGCGATGCACCGGGGCCAGCTTCGGGAAGTTCGGTCGGGCGCCGACGACGTGCAGCAGCTTCATGCGGTGGTCCTCGCGCGCGATGCGGCGCGCGTCCGTGAGATCGGGTCGGTCCCCTCGCGCGGCGTGCGGGAGCGCGCACCACGAGGGGCATTGGCAACAGACGACTGACCGGAGGCATACGTCGCGCACACGGCGCGCACCGGACACTCCCCGCACCGCATGACCCGTGCCGTACAGACGAGGGCGCCAAGCTCCATCAGCGCCTGGTTGTGCACCCAGACCGCCTTGCCGGTGCGCGGCAGCAGCCGCTCGGCAAGTGCCCACACCGCGCGGTGGCCCGCCCCCTTCTTCACGTCGATGCCCGGGAGAAACACGCGGCCGAGCACGCGCGCGACGTTGGTGTCGACCAGTGCGGCGCGCCGCTCGTAGGCGAAGCTCGCCACCGCGCCCGCCGTGTATGCCCCGATGCCCGGCAGCGCACGCAGCGCATCGGGGTCTGCGGGGATGGCCGAGTTGGGCTCACCGTCCGGCGCCACCGTGCGTGCGAGCGCGTGCAGGTTGCGCGCGCGGGCGTAGTAGCCGAGCCCTTCCCAGGATTCGAGCACGGCCTTGCGCGGCGCCTTCGCGAGCGTCGCCAGGGTGGGGAAGCGGGTGAGGAAGGCCTCGTAGTACTCGACGACCCGCGAGACCTGCGTCTGCTGGAGCATGAGCTCCGAGATCAGCACATGGTACGGGTCACGGGTGCGGCGCCAGGGCAGGTCCCGATGATGCTTTCGATACCAGGCGCGCAGGCGAGCCCCGAAAGTGCGACGGCGCTCCGGCGTTTCGGGGAGACGGGTTGCACGTCGGCGGGGTGGCATGGCGCGGGCAAGCTGGCGCGCGGGGGCTCGGCGCGCTATCGGCGTGTGGTGATGCACAGACGTCATCCCGACCGAGCGGCGAAGCCGCGAGCGGAGGGATCTCCGTGCCCTGCGCGGAGGTCCCTCGACTCGGACCCGTTGGGTCCTCGCTCGGGACGACCGCCCGTCATCCCGACCGAGCGGCGAAGCCGCGAGCGGAGGGATCTCCGCGTCATGCGCGGAGGTCCCTCGACTCGGACCCTTCGGGTCCTCGCTCGGGACGACCAGCCCGTCATCCCGACCGAGCGGCGAAGCCGCGAGCGGAGGGATCTCCGTGCCCTGCGCGGAGGTCCCTCGACGCGGACCCTTCGGGTCCTCGCTCGGGACGACCACCCCGTCATCCCGACCGAGCGGCGAAGCCGCGAGCGGAGGGATCTCCGTGTCATGCCCGGAGGTCCCTCGACTCGGACCCGTTGGGTCCTCGCTCGGGACGACCACGTCGTCATCCCGACCGAGCGGCGAAGCCGCGAGCGGAGGGATCTCCGCGCTATTCGAGGAGGTCCCTCGACTCGGACCCTTCGGGTCCTCGCTCGGGACGACGGGCTCAGCTCACCGCGCGCGTCTTCTTCCGCAGGAAGTCCATCAGCACGAACTGCCCCAGGCTCATCGTGTTCGTGAAATACGCCTTCCCACGCGCGATCTCGCTGACCCGCTTGACGAACTCCACCAGTGCCCGATCGCGCGCGAGCATGAACGTGTTGATCACGATCCCGCTGCGTCGACAGTTGGCCACCTCACGCAACGTCTCCGCGATCACGCCCAGGTCGAGCCCCATCGAGTTCTTGTAGATCTGCCCGTTGGGCATCGTCAGCGCCGACGGCTTGCCGTCGGTGATCATGATGATCTGCCGCATGTCCTTCTTCTGCCCCATCAGGATGCGGCGCGCGAGCTTGAGCCCTTCGGCGGTGTTGGTGTG
This sequence comes from Gemmatimonadaceae bacterium, assembly GCA_025453745.1. Taxonomy (GTDB): domain Bacteria; phylum Gemmatimonadota; class Gemmatimonadetes; order Gemmatimonadales; family Gemmatimonadaceae; genus JALOPS01. The sequence goes on along the minus strand of JALOPS010000080.1, from coordinate 7,118 downwards.
GTACGGCCCCACCTGTGCCGTCGCCAGCGTGGAGATGGGGATCTCTTCCGCTGAGTCGTGAAAGAGCACCACGCGGATGGTGTCGCCGGCGAACTGCGTGCGAATGAGGTGCGTGAGCGCGAGCGCAACCTTCTTGGCCGGCGTGAAGCGATCTTCGCCGTAGAGAATCATCGAGTGCGATGTGTCGAGCATCAGCACCGTCGCACAGCTCGACCGGTACTCGGTCTGCCGCACCATCAGGTCGCTGTAGTCGATGTCGAGCGGCACCTCGAGCGAGCCGGTGCGGGCGAGCGCGTTCTGCAGCGTCGCATTCACGTCGAGATTGAGCACATCGCCGAACTCGAACGGCTTGGAGAACGCATCGGCCTCGATGCCAGTGGCCAGATATGGCGTATCGTGCGACCCGAAGCTCGACTTGCCGAGCGATCCCATGATGTGGCGCAGCGCCTTGTAGCCGAGGAAGTCGATCCCCTTCTCGGTGAGGTTGAACTGCACATCGCGTGAGGCGGCGTGGCCGAGCCCACCTTTCCCCTCCACCATCTGATGTCCATCGGGCATGCGTGGCGCTTCCTGCACCTTGAGCAGCCCTTCGGCCATCAGGCGTTGCACCAGGTCGTCGAGGAGTTGCGCGAGCTTGCCTTCGGAGATGTCGTCCCCGTCGCCGCGCAGCGCTTCGAGGAGCTCCGGGGTGATCTGGCCGCTCTCGATGAGCGCCTTGAGGATCGCCTGTTTGAGCGCATCGAGCGAGCGGTCCCCGTCGCCCTGCCCCTCGTCGCCGTAGAAGTTCGCGTACGGATCTTCACCACCGGCGAATCCTGACTGCAGCAGGAAGTCGGCGAGCTGATCGAGCAGTGATTGCAGATCGACCGCGTCGGCCATCGCGGGATCGAACTTCTTGTACGTGTGAAAGCGCATTGCCTCTCCTACGCGGCGACGGGTGCGCGTCGTTCCCGGTGCGCACATACTCCCTGTCGTGAAAGTACCGCATGCGCCGCTCGAAGGTGCCGTGGCGGCGCCTGTGCGCGCATCGCGGTACGGCAACCCGTTTGCACCGCTCGTCACAGCGCCGAACTTCCGCCGGTTCTGGATAGGACAGACGGTCTCCCTCGTCGGCTCGTGGATGCAGTCCATGGCGGCGGGGTGGCTCGCGCTCGAGCTGAGCGGGAGCGCGTTCATCGTGGGGCTCGTGGCATCCGTCGGTGCGCTGCCGATCGTGGTTCTCTCCTTCCAAGCTGGCGTCATCGCCGACCGGGTCGATCGGCTGCGACTCCTCCGGTGGGCGCAGGCGGGACTGCTGGTGCAGGCTGCCCTGCTGTGGGGGCTCACCGCGACGGGCCGCCTCACCGTGCCGCTTCTCATCGGCCTCGCGGCAATCGCCGGTGCGATCAATGCCTTTGAGGTCCCCGCCCGACAGTCGTTGATCATCAAGCTCGTCGGCCCGCGGGACCTGCAGGGCGCCATCGCGCTCAACTCGAGCGGCTTCAACCTGGCCCGCGTCGTCGGGCCGGCCATTGGGGCCGTAGTGATCGGCCGGCTCGGTATCGCGTGGTGCTTCGCCTTGAACGCGCTCAGCTTCGTTGCTGTTCTTATTGGACTGTTTCGAATACGCCTTGATGGTGGCGCGATACAATCCGAGACGGGCAAGCCCGGCGGGGTGATCGATGGCTTGCGGTACCTTTGGGAACGACGAGTCCTTCGGGCTCTGGTCGGGCTCACGACGGTCTTCGCGGTCTTCTGTGCCCCTTTTCTCGCGCTCATGCCGGTGGTCGCACGAGAACGGCTCGGACTTGGGGCGGGCGGCTACGGACTGCTCCTCACCGCCGTCGGCGTAGGTGGTTTGGCTGCGGCGCTCTTCCTCGCCGCCCGTGCGCGAAGTGTTCGGCGCGGACGGCTGCTCACCTTTGCGGCGATCGCATTTCCGACGCTGCTGGTGGCTTTTGCGACAGTTCGGGCCGCGTGGGCCGCGTGCCTCGTGTTGCTCGGTGTCGGCGCCACCATGATCTGGTGCAATGCCCTGTCAAACGGACTGCTTCAGTCCAACGTCGCAGACGCGTATCGCGGGCGTGCGATGGCGGTCCAGTCGCTTGCCGTGATGGGACTCGCGCAGGTGGCAGGGGCGTTCGCTGCAGGCGTGCTTGCGGAGTGGGTCGGCGTGGCATGGGCTATCGGCGGGACGGCGGTGGCGGCGCTGGCGTTCGCGGTTGTGCTGCTCTGGCGAGTGCCAGAGGTGCGACGACTGTGAGGTCGGATACCGCATCACTCGCAGGGTACGGCACAGGGCATGCGACGTAGAGGAGACTCATGACCCGTCCGCTCGCACTCATTACCGGCGCGACCGCCGGCATCGGTGCGCAGTTCTGCCGGTCGCTCGCCGCGCGCGGCTACGATCTCGTCGGCGTTGCGCGTGACGGGGCGCGGCTCGATGCCCTCGCGACCGAGCTCGCCCCACTCGGTGCGACGCTGACCCCCCTCGTCGCCGATCTCTCGACGGATGACGGGATCGCGCGGGTCGAGTCGACGCTCGCCGACGGACACGTGTCGCTGCTGGTGAACAACGCGGGCTTCGGTACTACGGGGACGCTCGTCTCTGCCGACGCGACGCAACAACGCGCAATGCTCACGCTCCACGTCGAGGCCGTGCATCGCCTCACGCGCGCGGCGCTGCCGGGCATGCTTGCGGCCCGTCGCGGTGGCGTGATCGTGGTGGCGAGCGTGGCCGGCTTTCTCTCGAGCGGGGGGAACGTGAACTACTGCGCCACCAAGACGTGGCAGCGGGTCTTCGTGCAGGGGCTGCATCAGGAACTCGCGGGCAGCGGTGTGCATGTGCAGGCGCTCTGCCCCGGCTTTACCACCACCGAATTCCATGCGCGCATGGGCTTCGACCAGCGCGGCCGCACGCCGGCGTGGATGTGGTATCCCGCCGAATTCGTGGTGCGTGCAAGTCTCGACGCGATCGCGCGCGGGGGACCGGTGATCGTGATCCCCGGTGCGGTCTACAAGGCGGTGGTCTTCCTCGCGCGGCACCTGCCGCTCTGGATGGTCGAGCGGCTCAACGGGGTCTATCGGCGCGACACGGTGTAGCGCGCGTCGCGCTCGCACGTCACGCGGTCAGGAGCCACAGCGCGCCGCTGCCGCGCCACCACGCACGTGCCGTACCCTCTCGCGGGTGGCGGGCGGAGGTGACGTACAGGCACTCTGGCTGTAAAGCAGCGACGGCGAGTGCAGTCGGATACACAAACGGCACTGGCACTGATCGCTTGCGTGTGCCGTCGGCGGACCATTGACTGACCTTTCCGCCTCCATAGTGCGCGACCCAGACCGTGCCGTCGGGGTGCCAGACCATGCCGTCAGGGACCCCGTCGTGATCATCAAATCGCGCCCACAGTTCGACGCGGTCAGCCTCGAGACACCAGATCGTACGGTTGACGGAGTCGGCAACGAGGGCGCGCCGCCCGTCGGGTGAGATCGCCGGACCATTGACGATCGGCACACCGCCAAAGCAGCGCGCGCGCGAGCCGCGGGCATCGACGCGCCAGAGCTCTCCAATCGGGCGTTGCCCGTCGCGTGCCATCGTCGCGATCCAGCATGTCCCATCGGCCTCCACCCATCCGTCGTTCACGCGGACACGCTCCGGGTCGAACGGCAGAGTCGCCACCACGCGCGGGCGGGTCTCGCCGGTGTCCCATCGAAGGAGATGGGTCGCGGATGCACCGATCAATCCGCTGTCGCCGTGATATCCCAGTAGCGCAACGGGACCTGCGAGTGGCTCGATATGGCGCAGCCCCGTCCCAAAACGGTACAGCCGTGGCGTCACGAGATCGACGAAGGCGATGGCGCCGCTGCGAGGATCCGCTCTCGGCGTCTCGGCGAGTTGTGCGCGCGCGCGCCAAAGGCAACGAGTTGGCATGGATCTCGCAACTCTGCGGGGTACGGGAAGGGTGCGTCGTCGGTCCAGGCGCGCGGGCGTGATGCCGGCGCACGGTCCGCGATCGGTCACTGATCCTTCGCGTGACGACGCGCCGGTGTCGTGACAGGCGGGCACGTTACGCGATTGTTGATCAGACGCCACACGATCGACAGTACTACGAAAAAAGGAGTTCGCATGCCAGTCCGATTTCGCGCCAACGCACCTGCCGTCGTCTCGGAGGTGATCGACGGGGAGGCCGTGATCATGAACCTCGTCACGGGGAAGTACATCAGCGCCACGGGAGTGGCGGCAACCCTCTGGCAGTGGCTCGAGCGCGGTGTGTCCGATGAAGACGCCAGCGCCGCTCTGGCCGCGCACTTCAGCCTCGAACCAGACGCGGTTCGCACAGCGATCGCTGCAGCGGTGACCGTAGCGCTCGGCGAGCAGCTCCTCGTGGAAGAGACGTCGACCGTCGACATGGTGCCCGACCGGTCGCTGTTGCCCACACAGTGGTCGACACCGGAATTCACGGTGTACTCCGACATGTCGGATCTCCTGCTGTTGGACCCGATTCATGACGTCGGCGAGCAAGGGTGGCCGAGTCCTCGGGCCGCGTGATGTCGACGGTGGACGGAACGGTCAGCGTCGTGCTGATCGTGCGGGACGGGGCACGCTACCTCGCCGAGGCGCTGGAGAGCATCGTCGGCGGTGGGGTGCGCCCGCACGAGGTGCTGGTGATCGATGGCGGGTCGAGCGACGACAGCGCATCCATCGCACGCATGACGCCGGGAGTCACGGTCCACGCGCAGCGATCGACCGGCATCGCGCACGCCTACAATGAAGGCGTGGCGATGGCGACGGGTGAGTTCGTGGCCTTCTGCTCGCACGATGATCGCTGGCGCTCCGGCAAGCTCGCCGCGCAGGTCGCCCATCTGCGGGCGACGCCAGCGGCCGATGGCACCGTCACCGCCGTCCAGCATGTGCTCCACGGCGATGTCCCTCCCGCGGGCTTCCGCGTCGAACTGCTCGAGCGTGCCGTGCCCGGATTCATCATGGAAACGCTGCTGATGCGGCGCGCGGCCATGGCGCGCGTCGGGCGTTTCGATCCGGCGCTGGCCACCAGCAACGATACGGACTGGTTTGCCCGAGCCCGCGATCTGGGCGTGCGCATCGATCTGCTCGACACGCCCTTTGTCGACAAGCGCGTGCACGGGTCGAACACGTCGCTTGGCGATGCCTCACTCAACGCGCAGCTGCTGCTCACCCTGCGGCGCTCGATCGCACGGAAGCGCGCGGCCGGTCATTGACGATGCGACCGACGCTCAGCGTGGTGATTCCCTGCTTCAACGGCGAGCGCTATCTGCGCGCGGCCCTCGAGAGCGTGATGGCGCAGTCGATGCCAGCGACCGAGATCGTGGTCGTCGACGACGGGTCGTCGGACGGAAGCGCACCGCTGGCCGAGCGCTTCGGACATGGCGTCCGCGTGATCCGTCAGGCCAACGCAGGCGTCAGCGCCGCCCGCAACACGGGTGTCGCCGAAAGCCGCGGTGAGCTGCTCGCGTTTCTCGACGCAGACGATCGGTGGCCCGTCGACAGTCTGGCGGTCCGGCACGACCGCCTCGAGTCCGATCCGACGCTGGGCTATGTGGCAGGGTGGACGCAGCAGTTCGTCTCGCCAGAGCTCACCGATGTGGCGCGCGCGCGTCTGACGTGTCCGCCGGCGCCCGTTTCGGGTCGATTGGCCGGCACGTTGTTGCTGCGCCGCACCGCCTTCGATCAGGTGGGTGGCTTCGATGTGTCCATCCGGCTGGGCGAAACGATCGACTGGGTGGCCCGCGCGGATCACGGCGGCCTGCGGTGGGCCGAGTGCGACACGGTCGTGCTCGAACGTCGCCTGCATGACGCCAACGGGACAGCGGCGCGCGGCGCGCTCGAAGGGGACTACCTGCGCGTGCTGCGTGCGGCCATCGCGCGCCGGCGGGGAGGCGTTGTCACATGACCGGCGGACTCTGGCCCACACCGGAACAGACGCTGCTGCTTCGTGCCGCGCTCGGCACGGGCGACGAGGCGGAGGCGGCGTTTCGGCAGTGGCAGGGGGTCGTCGATGTCGAGTCGGAGTTCGGATGGTCATCGGTCCGACTGCTTCCCCTCGTCTACCGGTCGCTGCAGCAGGCCGGGAGTCATGACCCGTTGATGGGGCGGCTGAAGGGTGTGTACCGTCGCATGTGGGCGGAGACGCACCAGCGCTTTCAGCGGGTTGTACCGACGCTGCGTGCGCTGCGGGACGCCGGGGTCGAGGTGCTCCTGCTCAAGGGGGCACCGCTCGTACTCACCGTGTATCGCAATCATGCGCTGCGACCGATGAGCGATGTGGATCTCTGCGTCCGGAGTGCCGACGTCGCCCTGGCGATGTCGATCCTCGAGCGCGAGGGCTGGGCACTCGTCGAGCCGTGGGGCGATGGAACGGATCGACGACGCTACACGCACGCGGCGCAATATCGGCATCCCGAAGGCGGCGAGATCGACCTGCACTGGCACGTGCTGGCGGAGCGACTCGACGACGTCGCTGATGCGTGGTTCTGGGCGTCGGTCGAGCCGCTCGACTTCTGCGGCGTCGGCGTGTGGCAGCTCGACCCGACACGGCAGCTCCTGCACACGATCGTGCATGGGGTGCGATGGAATCCGGAACCGCCGATCCGGTGGATCGCGGACGCGACCGCGCTGCTGGCCACGCACGGTGCCGTGATCGACTGGGACGCGCTGTGCACCTTTGCGGCAGCAAGTCGCGTGAGTCATCGCACGGGGCTTGGCCTGCGCTACCTGCGCGTCCAGCACGGGGCGCCGGTGCCGGCGGCGGTATTCGATCGCCTTGGTGAGCGACACACGTGGATCGAGCGACTCGAAGAGACGGTGTGGTTGCGTGACTTTGCACCGTTCCTCGGCGTCGTGGGCAATCAGTGGACCATCGTCGTGGACCATGTGCGGATCTCGGCACCGCAGGGGATCTGGCGCGTGCTAACCGACTGGCCGCACTACTGGCGCTATCGACTGGGCCTCGGCGGGCGTCGCGAGTTGGGGCCCGCCATCGTACGGGCGATCGGGCGACGGTTGGGAGGGCGCCGAGGCGCCGCGCAGACCGACGCGCTCGCCGTGCGCGCGGAGTCGGCAACGTGATGGCCACATCGCGACCCGCCGCGTCGGCGATCGATCG
>JALOPS010000079.1 GCA_025453745.1 Gemmatimonadaceae bacterium | reverse complement strand
CGCCGCGGGTGCCGCTTCCGCGCCGTCACCGCCGCGGGTCAGGCCGCCTGCGCCGGCACATCGAAGTCGGACCCCGCGATCCCGTCTGGCACCAGCCCCGCGCCACGGTTGTGCACGAGGTCATCGAGATAGCGGGCGTAGCTCGACTTCCCGTGCTGCTGTGCGAGAAACGCGAGCTGTGTACGCGAGATCCACCCGCGCCGGAAGGCGATCTCTTCGGGACAGGCGATCTTGAGCCCCTGCCGCTCCTCGATGGTCTGGATGAACGCCGAGGCCTGCAGGAGGTGCTCATGCGTGCCGGTATCGAGCCAGGCCATGCCGCGGCCGAGCATCTCCACGTGCAGCGCGCCACGACGCAGGTACTCGCGATTCACGTCGGTGATCTCGTACTCGCCGCGCGCACTCGGCGCGAGTCGCCGCGCAATGTCGATCACCTGCCGATCGTAGAAGTAGAGCCCCACCACCGCGTAGTTGGAGCGGGGATGCTCGGGCTTCTCCTCGAGGGAGATCACGCGGCCACGCTCGTCGCGTTCCACCACGCCATAGGCGCGCGGATCGCGCACGTAGTAGCCGAAGATCGTGGCGCCATCGGTGCGAGCCGCCGCGGTCTCGAGCCGCGGCACGAGCCCATGCCCGTAGAAGATGTTGTCGCCCAGCACCAGGCAGACCTGATCGTCACCAATGAAATCGGCGCCAATCACGAACGCCTGTGCGATGCCGTTGGGCGCGGGTTGCTCGGCGTACTCGAGCCGCATCCCCCACTGCGAGCCGTCACCGAGCAATTCGCGAAAGCGCGGGACATCCGTCGGCGTGGAAATCACGAGCACTTCGCGGATCCCCGCCAGCATGAGGGTGCTGAGCGGGTAGTACACCATCGGCTTGTCGTAGACGGGGAGGAGCTGCTTGCTCATTGCCCGTGTGAGCGGATAGAGCCGGGTACCGGAGCCGCCGGCCAGGATGATGCCCTTCATGCCGCCCTCGCGAGGCCGATGCGATCGGCGCGATACGCGCCGGAGAGAATGCGCTGCCACCAGCGCTCGTGCTCGAGGTACCACTGCACGGTGGCCGCAAGCCCGTCGGTGAGCGTATGCGCAGGCTGCCAGCCGAGCTCGCGCGTCAGCTTCGACGCGTCGATGGCGTAGCGGAAGTCGTGCCCCGGGCGGTCGGTGACGAAGGTGATCTGTGCCGCGTACGACTGCCCGTCGGCGCGTGGTCGCAACACGTCCAGATGGCTGCAGAGCGCATGCACGAGGTCGAGATTGCGCGCTTCGTTGTGGCCGCTGACGAGGTAGGTCTCGCCCACGCGTCCGGCGGTCGCGACGCACTCGAGCGCAGACGCGTGGTCATCCACATGCAGCCAGTCGCGCACGTTTGCTCCCGTGCCGTAGACCGGCAGCGTCTCGCCGCGCAGCGCCCGCACGATCATGTGTGGGATGAGCTTTTCGGGGAACTGGTACGGGCCGTAGTTGTTCGAGCAGTTCGTGAGCAGCACCGGCAATCCGTACGTGTGGTGCCACGCGCGCACGAGGTGGTCCGACGCCGCCTTGGTCGCCGAGTACGGCGAGCTCGGCGCGTACGGCGTCTGCTCGGTGAAGTGGCCGGTGTCGCCGAGTGAGCCGAACACCTCATCGGTGGAGACGTGCAGGAAGCGGAAGCACGCCCGCGCCGCGCCCTCGAGCGCCTGGTGGTACCGCAGCGCTTCCGTGAGGAGCGTGAAGGTACCCACCACGTTGGTCTGCAGGAATTCGCGCGGTCCATCGATTGACCGATCGACGTGCGACTCGGCGGCGAGGTGGAAGATCACCTCCGGCTGCGACTCCGCGAGCACGCGGCGGACGGCAACCTCGTCGGCCACGTCGCCCTGTACGAATCGGTGCTGCGGAGCATCCAGCACCCCGGGAAGGGACTCGAGATTGCCTGCGTAGGTCAGCTTGTCGAACGTGGTGACCTGCCAGGCGCCGCTCGCCACGAGGCGACGCACCAGCGCGGAACCGATGAAGCCTGCGCCGCCAGTCACGAGCGCACGTCGCATCCGCGTGTTCATGCGGCCTCCGGCAGCGCGCACTCGGCCACGCCAAAGCCCGTGCGACCAAAGCCGTTGCCGTTGTAGAACATGAGCAGGCGATCGCCCACCGGGAGGACATACGGATACGCGATCGTCTCCGAATCCCAGCCGTTGGGCGACGGTTCGATACCGAAGGCATCGTCCTGCCGGTCCCACGTCACACCGTCGTCCGAGACGGCGTAGCCGCCGCGATAGCCGCGAGTGGCATCCGTACGGAACGACACGATGTCGCGACGCGAGTACCACATGTGATAGCGGCCGCCGAGGTGCAGTACGCTCGGTCGCGCGGTCGCTTCAACGGCCGTGCGCGGAGGAATGCAGCTCACATTGTCGCGCTGCCAGTCCACCCCGTTGCTGGAGGTGGCGTACTTGATGTGATAGCAGATCTCCGGCTTGCCGTCGACGAGCCGCCATTCCGTGCCGGAGGTGTACCACATGCGCCAGAGCGCGCCGTCCTTGCGCACGTCCACCGCGCCCGTGTAGAACGGCTCGTCGCGCGTGCGATCGAGCACGGCGCCCGTGTAGCACCGGGTGAAGGTGTGCCCATTGTCCGTGCTCACCGCGACACCTATTGCGTTTCGCGTGTGCACCGTCGTGCTGGGATTCCAACCAATGAAGTACATGTACAGCCGATCACCATCTCGGCAGACGGCGGAGACGTTGGCGCCGCTGTCGTCGAACGCACCAATGGTGCCGACATCGAGCACCGGGGCGTCGTGCACGTACCGGACGTGCGTGGGGTCGGCGGCATCCACGTCCACATACGTTGTGCGCGTGACGTTGCGGGCATCCCGCACGCCGAAGTAGACGCGGATCGTGTCCGGCGCCACGAGCACAGGCGTGGGCTTGTGGCAGTGCGACTGATCGAAGCCGTGGCGACCGCTTGGTGAATACACGAGTCCGCGACGGGTCCATGCGAACGGGCTCATGCGGCGGAGACCTCGGCGGCGGCCGGCTTCGGCAGCGGGGTGGTCGCCGTCCGCGGCGTTGCGCCGGCGGTGGGCGACGCACGGAGTACCCCGCGCGCAAGCACCCCCAGCGCGTCGATCATCGCCTGGCCCACGCGCTGCTCGGCGGGTGAGCGCTCAACGGGTACCGCTGCGGCATCGAGCGGCGATGCCAGCAGCACCGCCTCCCATCCATCGCTCAACTGCACCCACTTGAAGCGGTACGTGTAGGGCACGCCAGTGGCCTCGATCGCGCGGGGGATGGTCACCACGTCATCCCACTTGTGGTAGAGGCAGATTGCCAGCCGCGGCCGGAAGTGGCGGATTGTCTGACGCGCCCCCTCGAGCGCCATCACTTCGGCCCCCTCGATGTCCATCTTGATGAAGTCGACCCGCTCGAGTCCCTGCGCGACCACATAGTCGTCGAGGGTGATGGTCTGGACACGGTGGCCGTCCGTACGGCCGAAGATGTTCGTCGAGCCCTGCGATGCGCCCGGATGCACGACGATCTCGTCACCGCTCCGGTTGGTGAGGGCGAGCTGGTTGAGGACCACCTGCTCGTCGCGCACGCCGTTGCGCACGAGGTTGTGCACCAGCAGCGCAAGATTCTCGTCGAGCAGTTCGAAGCTGTGGATCTGGCAGCGCCCACCGAGCAGGTGATGAAAGAAGACGGCCGTATCGCCGATGAACGCGCCCGCGTCGATGATGACGTCGCCCGACGTCAGCGTCACGTCGCCGTGCTGGTACTGGTCGTACTGGATGTCGTGGACGCCGAGGAACCAATCGTAGCCCGCCAGGGCAAACGGATGGCCCTGCGAACTGAAGTCGCGCAACAGGTAGGGGCGTCCCTCCACGGTCACGGGCTCTCGTGGCTCGGTCTTTACGCGGGCAATCGTGCTGGCGTAGAGCCCCCGCTCCACCGGGTTGACCAGATCGATCTTTGCCCACCGCTTGAGGAACCACGCGAGAAAGCGCGGCCGATCGGCCTCGGGGAGCCGGCCGTAGCAGTGCGCGTCGATGGTGGCGAGCTGTGGGGCGTAGCGGTCGTACCAGGCGCAGAAGCGCGGCACGTCTGCGTCTGTGAGCTGCGGGAGCAGCGCAGCCAGATCATGAATGAGCAGCATGGTCACCCGATCGCTCCCGCCGCGACGTGCCGCGAACGGAGGATGAAGAGCGGACGATTGAGGAACTCACCGAGCGCGTCGTTCCGCGCGATGTTGGCCTCGTCGAGATCCGCGAAGACGAGACCGTCGGCACGGCGCTCGGCGATGCCAATGGCGTCGATCGTCCAGTCGGTGCTGGTCTCGGAGCGAACGAACTCGATCAGTTCCGCCTTGGTCCCGGTGGCGAACAGCGGCTCGTGCCGGTCGCCCTTCCAGTTGAAGCCGAGCTGGAAGGCGAGCCAGTGGTACTCGTGTGCAAGCGTGCGGAGCGGGGCGAGCATGCGGGCCTTGGCGGCCTCGCGGCTCAGTGAGGCGGACCCGAAATCGTCACCCAGGTGGTGCAGCACGTTGAGCAGCAGCATGCCGTGGGCACGGGGGAGCGCACCACGCGTGAACGAGGCGTACTCGTGCCGCGTGTCGAGCCGGTCGCCGTAGCCGAGCACGTGGGCGGCTTCGCGCACGAAGGCGTGGTGTGCCGCGTTCCCCTCGACGTGGGTGACACGTGCCGCGCCCGCGTCGAGCAGGGCGATACTGAAGAAGCCCGTGTTGCCACCCACGTCGATCACGTGTGCGCCCCGCACGTCGACGTGTCGCAGCAGGTAGGCCAGTCGCTCCCGCTCGTGCCGCGAGCGGGGGGGCGTGACGTCGGGGAGCAGCGGCGCCACCGAGTCGGCCAGCAGTTGATAGCCGCTGTGCTTGCTCGAGGCGTGGTAGAGTGCGCGGAGCGTGGACGTGGTCATGCGGCGATCTCCTGCAGTTCGCGCGCGTGGAGGCGCAGCGTGTCGGCCCGCGCGAAGAGGTCGCAGGCGGCGATGCGCGGGTAGTCGTGCACGAACGACTGGCTGTCGAACGAGTGCCACGCGACGGGTTGCGCCGACGTGTGCAGTCCGCCCGACCAGAAGTAGTACGGCCGCGCAGGAGTGGTTGGCGTGGTGGTCGGGACATCCACGCCGACGTCTGCGAGCCAGGGCGTGAACAGATCGACATGCCGGTCGAGCGTGAACTGCATCGGTCCCCAGAGGCGCGGGTTCGCTTCGATCATCACGGCCGCGCCCGTCGCCGGATCCCGGCGCACTTCGATCATGAGCAGCCCGTGAAAGCCGACCGCCTCGAGAAGACGAAAGTACGGCTGTGCGGCTTCCTGATCATGGAAGTCGTCGTACCGCGCCAGCACGATCGAACCGCCGGCAGCCTGCTGCATGAGGTTCTGCTGCGCCGTGGCGGTGACGCGCCCGCACCGTGCACGATGCAACAGCAGGTACACGCTCTCCCCCTCCACATACTCCTCGCAGTAGAAGCGCGAGACGTCTTCACGCGCGAGAAACGCCGCACGATCGGCGGCGGTGCGCACGAGGTACGGCTTGATCTGGCCACTCGACGCCGCCCCGTAGTGCACCGGCTTTGCCACGAAGGGGACGGTGTCCGGGACATTGGCCGCGCGCTGCGGGACGCGGATGCCATGCGCCATACACAGGTCGGAGAACGCACGCTTGTCGGAGAGCTGTGCATACACTGCGGCGTCGACCAGCGGCACGATGCCGCCACACGACTCGAGCGCGGCGCGGTGCGCGAGCAGAAAGCGATTCAGGAACTCGGTGGAGGGGACGAGCACCACCTGGTCGACGCCGGCCGCCCCACGCACCGCGGTCATCCAGTCGGCGAGCGCGGCCACGGAGAGCGTCGGATCCGCACGTTCCGCGATGACCTGGGCGCGATACGCGGTATCGTAGATCGGATCGCGCGCATGCCGCGCCACGAGGTACGCGGGCACACCGGCCCCATGCGCCCAGCGACAGAGCGCGATGACGGCCCGCATGTTGTAGCCCGAGAGGATCAGGAGTGCGCTGCGCACGCGGCCCCCTCGCGGACGATGGTCACCACGCGCTCGACATCCGCATCGCACATGCCGGTGTGAATGGGCAGGCAAAGTACCTGCTCCGCCACGCGCGTGGCGACGGGGAGGTTGCGCGGCGCCGCGCTGGGCAGCGCGCGGTACATCGGGAAGTGCGAGATGAGCGGATGGAAATAGCGACGGCTCAGGATGTCCTGCCCCTTGAGCGCGGTGTAGAGTGCGTTGCGACTCACCGGGTACTCTGACCCCACCAGAATGGGGAAGTACGAGTGGTTGCTGCGCGTCTGCCCGCTCGGCGGCACGCAGGTGATACCGGGGACCTCGGCGAGCAACGCGCGGTAGTGCGCGTCGATCTGCGCGCGCCGGGCGATCGCGGCGTCGATGTGCTGCAGCTGCACCAGACCGAAGGCGGCGTTCACCTCGCTCATCTTGCCGTTGAGCCCCGCCGCATCCACCGTGGTCTCGTCGACGATGCCGAAGTTCTTGAGCTGGTCGATGCGCTGCTTGGTTGCCGCGTCGTGCGAGACGATCGCGCCACCCTCGAACGTGTTGAAAACCTTGGTGGCGTGAAAGCTGAGGACCGAGAGGTCGCCAGCCGTGAGGACGCTGCCGTCGGGCACGGTCACGCCGAAGGCGTGCGCCGCGTCGTAGAGCACGCGCAGCCCGCGCGCGCGGGCAATGCGCTCGATGGCGGCGAGGTCGCACGGGTTGCCGTAACAGTGGACCGGCATGATCCCCGTGGTCCGCTCGGTGACCGCCGCCTCGATGCGTGCGGGGTCGAGGTTGAGCGTTTCCGGGTCGATGTCGGCGAACACCGGCGTCAGCCCGTTCCAGAGCAGCGCATGGGCGCCCGCGACAAAGGAAAACGGCGTGGTGATCACCTCGCCGGAGAGCTCGAGCGCCTGCACGGCGGTGAGCAGTGCGGCGGTGCCGTTGGCAAAGAGCGAGATGTGTGGCACGCCGAGGTACGCACACAGCGCCGCCTCGAGCTGCTGATGCATCGGCCCGCCGTTGGTGAGGACACGGCGGTCCCAGATCGCCTCGAGGTAGGGGATGAACTCCTCGAGCGGCGGCAGATGCGGCTGCGTGACCGTGAGCGGGGGCATTTCAGGCGGCCTGCGACAGGGAGACGGCGGACGCGTCGGCACCGTGCGCGCGAATGAGGGCGTCCACCTCGGCCGGCGGCAGTGTCGAGCCGGCGATCTTCTGCGTGAGATCGTGTACCGCCGTCGCATCGCCCAGACGGGTGTGCAGTTGGACGAGCGCGATCCACGTGCGCACGCGAATCCGCTCCTTGCTCACCTCGTCCAGCGGACTCCACGAGCTGTACGCGTTTTCGCGACGTACCGCACCAAGGAAGCCCTCGAAGTAGCAGCACGGGCCGAACGTGCCGAGGAACGACGTGAGGAACTGATCGCCAATGGGCGAGAGCGCGCGCTCGGGCGGGAGCGTGTCGAACGTTCGCCGAAAGACGAGCGTCGGCAACCACAGCAGTCGCGCCATCCCCTTGAGCTGACGCGCCGTGAGCACGCGCTGCTCGCGTGTGCGGATCCACGGCCGCACCGCGAGCGTGGACTCCGTGTACAGGTAGTAGTTGTGCGCCGTGCACGAGAACGCCGGATTCGCCTCGAGAAACTCCACCTGGCGGCGCAGCTTGTCCGGGGCCACCCACCAATCATCGCCCTCGCACACGGCGACATAGCGCCCGCGGGCGTGCCGCAGGAGCAGCTCGAAGGGGCGTACGCCGCGGCTGAACTGGTTGTCGGTCTGCAGCGTTGCGCGAATGATCGTTGGATAGCGCGACTGCCACGCCCGCACGATGTCGGCCGTGCCATCGGTCGACGCGTCGTCGTGCACGAGGATCTCGAAGGGGAAGGGCGTATCCTGACTCAGGAACCCCTCGAGCGCGGTGGCGATGTAGCGCGCGTGGTTGAAGGTGGTGCACACCACACTCACCAGCGGCTCGTCGGCGCCATGCCAGCGCCCGAGCAGTGCGCCTTCGGTGAACACTGCGCCCACGGCAAGCGCGCGGGCGTGGTCGCCCCACCCCATGCGTGCCACGGCTTCCGCCGTCTCGAACTGGCCAAGGCGATGCAGACAGGTGGCGAGCCGCGCGTAGACGGCGGTCGGCGTGTCCGCACCGCGTGAGTGTTGCACGCGCAGGAGCAGTCGGCGGGCGAGGCTCCAGTGATGCTGACACATCGCATCGTCGGCCCACGCGTCGAGCTGGTCGACCTCGCCTGCTTGTGCATCGAGTTCGTGCGCGACGGCGTCCCACTGTTCAGCGGGGACCGTCTCCCGACCAAACCAATCGGCGGCGCACTCGGCGGGGGTGAGGCCGGTTGCTCGTGCCGCGCGGCCGATCATCTCCGCAACCGACGACCAGCGCTCCGCGATCGCAGCGACGCATGCCTCGCGGGTGCGCTGCTCGGTGTCAGTGAGCAGCATGCGCGCGAGCTCGACCCCACTCGTCCAGAGCGCGGCCGCGACAAGGACATCGGCTCGGTCCTCCGCGCGAGCCAGCGCCGCGACATCGGCCGGCGAGGGGCGCACCCCCACGCACATCCCGGCGGCCACGCGCGCGAGCGTGGTGCGAAGCGTATCGGACGGCGGGTGGGTGACCATGCGAGGCGAAGGCGAGAGCAGAAGAGAGCTGGCGCTCCCGGTCGCTCTTGCACCCCGCGTGCCACCTGCAACGCGTTGGTAGACAATGAGTTGCCGTCCGGCGGGTATTGGAGGCCTGCGGCACGGACGGCCGCCTCCGTCACGGACTCGGCAGCTTCTGCCGCCACGCCACCGTGCGAGATTGTCGCGGCGACTCCTGCCGTACGGTCTCCCTTCTCCCTCGAGCGGTCATGCGACGGTCTGCACTTCTGAGCGGTTTGGCTGTGCTCCTCACGTCGGCGCTTCCCGCGCAGACGATCACGTCACCCGGTGGCACGCTCGCGTTGACCGTCTCACTGACACCGGCGGGCGAGCCACGCTACGCGCTCACCTTCCGCGGGCGCCCCGTGATCCGGCCGAGCGCACTCGGCATCGTGCTCAAGGATCGCCCGTCGTTCGAGCGCGGCTTCGCCATCGCCCGCGTGGACACGAGCTCGGTGGATGCCACGTGGACTCCCGTGTGGGGGGAGTCGAGTCGCATTCGCGATCGACACCGTGAGCTGGCGGTCACGCTGACGCAGGCAGCCAGCGCCAATCAGCGCATGATCGTGCGCTTCCGGCTCTTTGATGATGGCGTGGGCTTCCGCTACGAGTTCCCCGCGCAAGCAGGGCTCCAGCACTTCATCGTGACCAGCGAGCGCACCGAGTTCGCGCTCACGGGCGACCACAAGACGTTCTGGATTCCCGGCGACTACGATACCAACGAGTTCGCCTACAACACGTCGACACTGAGCCAGGTCAACGGCGCGATTGGCGGGGTGGCCAACGAGATCCATGCGCGTACGCCGATCGGGGCGAACTTCGTGCAGACGCCGCTGATGATGAAGTCGTCCGACGGGCTGTACGTGAACATCCACGAGGCGGCCCTCGTCAACTATCCGGCGATGCACCTCGAGGTGGACCAGCGCACGTTCCGGCTGACGTCGCACCTCGTTCCCGATGCGGTGGGCAACAAGGCCTATCTGCGTACCCCCGCGCGCACGCCGTGGCGTACGGTGCTCGTGAGCGACAAGGCGACCGATCTGCTGGCGTCTCGCGTGATCCTCAATCTCAACGAGCCGTCGGTGATTGCCGATCCGTCGTGGATCCGTCCCACGAAGTACGTCGGCGTCTGGTGGGAGATGCATGTGGGCAAGTCCACGTGGGACTACGCCGGTACGCAGGACATGAACAGTTGGGAGAACCTCGCCAACCGGAAGCCGAGCGGAAAGCACGGCGCCACCACCGAGCGTGTGAAGCGCTACGTCGACTTTGCCGCGCAACACGGCTTTGACGGCGTGCTCGTCGAAGGGTGGAACGAGGGGTGGGAGGACTGGTTCGGGCAGTGGAAGGAAGACGTCTTCGACTTCATCACCCCGTATCCCGACTTCGACGTTGCCGCGCTCAGCGCGTACGCCAAGGCAAAGGGCGTCAAGATCATCATGCATCACGAGACGTCCGGCTCGGTCACCAACTACGAGCGGTGGATGGACCGGGCCTACGACTTCATGCAGCGCTGGGGCTACGACGCGGTGAAGACGGGGTACGTGGGGAAGATCATTCCGCGCGGCGAGCACCACGATGGCCAATGGATGGTCAATCACTACAATCGCGTGGCCGCCCGCACCGCCGAGCGCAAGATCATGCTCGACTCGCACGAGTCGGTGCGGCTGACCGGCTTGCATCGCACCTGGCCCAACTGGCTCGCGGCCGAAGCGGCGCGCGGCAACGAGTTCAATGCGTGGAGCGTGGGCAATCCGCCCGAGCACGAAACGATCCTGCCCTTCACGCGGCTGATGGGCGGCCCGATGGACTACACGCCGGGCATCTTCCAGATCACGCTGGACCACTGGCAGGCTGGCAAGACCGAGCAGGTGCACACCACGCTGGCCAAGCAGTTGGCGCTCTACGTGACGATGTACAGCCCGCTGCAGATGGCCGCCGACCTGCCGGAGATCTACGAGCGGCACCTCGACGCGTTCCAGTTCATCAAGGATGTCGCGGTGGATTGGGACGACAGCCGCTATCTCGAGGCCGAGCCTGGCGACTATCTGACCATCGCGCGCAAGGCGAAGGGGAGGGCGGAGTGGTTCGTGGGTGCGATCACGGATGAGAATGCGCGGACGGCGCGCGTGCCGCTCGACTTCCTCGACGCGGGGACGACGTACGTCGCCACAGTGTATGCGGACGCGCCGGACGCGCACTGGAAGACCAAACCGATGGCGTACCGGATCACGTCAGGGCTGGTGACGGCGAAGCGCGTGTTGACGCTCGGGCTGGCGCCCGGAGGCGGGGCGGCGGTGCATATGCGACCGGCAACGGACGACGAGCGACGGCGCATGAAGGCGTTTCGCTAGTCGAGGGTCCGTGCTCACACTGCACGTGGTGCGACGCCCGAGTGACCGGAAGTACTTCGGCGCGTGATCGCACGATGCGATCACGCGCCGTCTGGCCGCGCACGGGCTGGATGGTCAGCCGAGGGCGCGCCGACGAGCCGTTGCAGCGACAAGTACGAGCCCAGCACCCAATAGCAGCACGGTGGAAGGCTCGGGAATCACCACCGTCGGCCCGACGGTGAAGTTCGGACCGAAAAACCCGGTATTGGCGACGGAGTTCTGCGTCGGCGGGACGAAGCCCAGGCCGAAATCGGAGAACGTCGCATTCCGGAAGGTGACGCCGGCGATCGTCGCGATGGTGCTGTTGAACAGCAGCTGGTCGGTCGACTCGGTGGAATTGAGGCCGCCGACGATGTACCCGTTCGCGGCGGGCAGGAAGAACGACGTGATCGAGACGACGCGGAATCCGTTGTTCAGCGTTGCTGCTGTGCCGCCCGGCACCGTTGCGGAGCCGAGCAACGTTCCCCCGGCATTCCAGATCCCCACCTGATACGATCGGCTCAAGCCGTCGTTGCCCTGGTCGTACCAGCCCAATCCATTGACCGTCAGGCCAGCGCCACTCACGTCGAATCGCCAGCCGACGGTCTGGTTGTTGTTGGCGGCGGTGGCTCCTGCCGTGCTGGTGGTCAGCGCCAGCGTCTGCGCGTGGATTGGCACGGCCACAAGGGCGACCGCGGCGGTCAACGCCCGTGCGGAGATTTGCCAAGCTCTTGTTCGCATCGTTCACCTCTTCGAGTGGTTGCCGTCGTCATCGGCGGGGCGTGGCCGACTGCGGCTGTTGCCGAGCGCCACTGACCAACACTTCTCTCTCGCGCACGCGGCGTCAAGGACATTGGATGTCGACTCGCTGCCGGCCTCGACCGTCGCCGTGCCTGATGTCACCGCAGCGCCCGCACCGCGGCCCGCATCACCTGCGCATGCACCGCCTCCCGATCCGCTTCCGGCAGTGCGGTCCCCGCGAGAAACACCGCGATGACGAGCTGGCGTCCGTCGGGTAGCGTGACGAGGCCGATGTCGTTGATCGCCGGCACCACGCCGAGGATCGTCCGACCGCTGCCGGTCTTGTGCGCGATCGTGGCACCGGCGGGCAAACCGGCGCGGAGGCGCGCGAGCCCGGTGCGCGTCTCCGTCATGATGCGCAGCAGTCGCGTGGTGTGCACACTCGGCAGCAGCGAGCCCGAGACGAGCTGTTCGATGAAGGCCACGGCGCTCTCGGGCGTCGCCGTGTCGCGCAGGTCGTCGGCGTAGCGCGCGAGTGCCGCGCGTCGCGTCGCTTCCGGTTGCGCACGCACGACGCTGTCGAACACCGCTTCCTTTCGCCAGTCGACCTGAAACGGTGGCGCCCCCGTCGCATCGGTCTGCAGGTCGCGCTCCGAGCGGTCCACGCGCATGGCCATCAGGCCGTGGCTGCGCAGCCACGCGGTGAGTGCGGCAGGGCCACCCAACCGCGCGAGCAGGACATCGGCAGCCGTGTTGTCGCTGGCGCCTGCGGCGCGCTCGATCAACTCCAGGACGGTGTAGCGATCGCGCTCGGGCCACGCGGCACCGATCGGACTGAACGGGGGCGCGATCTCCGTGGACCGGATCTGCCATTCATCGGTGAGCTGCACGCGGCCGCGCGCGACCTCCGCCAGCGCGAAGGCACCGAGCGGCGCCTTGAACACACTCTGCAACGGAAAGGGCTCGCGACCGCGACGCGACCACGTGGCACCGCTTCGGCGATCGCGTACGGCGACACCAAGTCGTCCGGGTGCCACGAGCGCTTCGAGGCGCGTGAGTTCTGCGGCCAGTACCGCCGTGTCGAGTGCAACGAGGCTCGACGGTGCGTCGGGCAGTCGGGTGGCGTGAAAGGCAACCAGTTGCCAGCGCGCGCCGCGACGCGCCCACACATCGGTGAAGCGCAACGTGTACGGTGCCGGTTGCGCCGTGAGCTTGACCGTGAGCAGCCCCGTCACCACCCCCGCATCGGCGTAGCGACGTCCGACCAGACTATCGGGCGTCGACGCATCGAGCTGATACGGACCGCCGGCACCCACGAGCGCAAGCACTTGCGCCTTGGTGTGTACAACGCCACTCGACCGCGCATACGTGAGATCATCGGCGAGCAAGGTGTCGAGTGCCGCACGGTCCGCACGGAAGTCGGCGAGGATGCGCGCACGGGTCAGGACAACGAACGGATCGGCGGACTGCGCCACGCCGACGCTCGGCAAGACGAAAAGCGGCAGCATGCAGAGCCGGCGCGCGCGGCGACCATTGCGGAGTGTGCTTCGCACGGGCAGCGGTGTGAACAAGAGGAAGGGCCAGACAGGCAGTGACGCCACCGTCGAGTTCGCCGATGGCCTCCCGGCCATCACCGGGAGCGGCAGCCACCTGCACAATCTGCGAAGGGCTGGACGCGCGGTCCACGTCGCGCAAACCGACCGGATGCGCTATGTCTTCGGTGCGCCGCCGACGATGGTGGTGCAGCTCGTCCGGGGATTCCCCATTGGCTGCGCCTCACCCTCCCGCGCAGCCCGCAGCGGAGAGTGCCATGTCCGGTCTGTGTGCTCGCGGCCTCACGGCCGCGCTGTTCGGCGTATTGCCTGCTGTGGTGGTCGCGCAAGGCACCGCGGAGCTCTCGGGAAAAGTCGTCGCCAAGGGCTCGGGTGATCCGGTGACCGGCGTCACCATTCAGGTCGCCGGCTCGACGCTCGGCACGATCACGCGCTCCGACGGCACGTATCGACTCGTGCTGCGCGCCGGGCGCTACGACCTCCGCATCCGCCTGCTGGGCTACACCAGTCAGGTCGACACGGTCACCATCGCCGCCGGGCGCGCGGTACGGCGCGACTACACGCTCGCCAAGGCGCCCATGCAACTCGACGCCGTCGCCGTGACCGGCACGCGCGCGGACGAGCGCACGATCACCACATCGCCGGTCCCGGTGGATGTCATCTCCGCGGCGCAGTTGGCAGCGACCGGGCGCACGGAGACCGGGCAGATGATCCAGCTCGCCGCACCCTCGTTCAACTTCGCGCGGGCGACGGTGCAGAACGGTGCCGACTTCATGCGGCCGGCGACACTGCGCGG
>JALOPS010000382.1 GCA_025453745.1 Gemmatimonadaceae bacterium | reverse complement strand
CTACGAGCCAGAGACCGGCTGGCTCTCCACGGTACGTGATCCGCTTGGCAACACGACCACTTTCGCTTACAACAACCTCGGCGACCTGCAGACCGTCAACCGACCCGGAAGCGTGATGCAGCGCTTCACTTACTCGCTAGACGGAGAGGTGCAGGGTGACACCATCCAGCGCCTCGGCGCAACGGCCAGAGCGCTCAGCTATCTGCGAGACGACATTGGGCGTGTCACACGCGCTGCAAACGGCGCTGGATTCTCGGACACAACGTCGTCGATCTTCTCGCCGTTCGGACACTTGCTCGCCACGACACTAAAGGGTGCGGGCTTCAACTATCAGGGCGCGCTTGCGATCTCGCGACTATCCGAGAACTACACCCTCGATGCACTCGGCAATCTTGTTGACGGTGTTACGGGCACAGCGCGCTATACCGGGCCGGGCTTCAATCTCGAAATGAGCTCGCGTGCATGGAACTACGACAGTACTGACGGGAGTGGGAGACTCCTTCGGTCCTTTGGTGACGAAACGATGAGCTACGTCTACGACACTGACGGCAACACCGTTTTTGTCGGCGGGAGCGGCAAGACTGACCGCGCCGACTTCTACAATGCGGCAAATCAGTTGGTCGCTAGCGACGCCCGCGCGGGGAGCGGCACCTTCTCCACTCGCACACGCGCGTTCAGCGAGTTTCGCTATGACGCGCTCGGTCGGCGCGTGTGGGTACGAACCCGACGCATGTGCGACAATAGTGATGCTGTGTACGGATGCCGGACTGGAATAGTTCGGCGCACCATTTGGGATGGCGTGCAGGAGCTGGCCGAGATTCAGCAGCCGGGCAACAATGACGAGAGCGACTCTGTGCTGGAGAATGACGGCACCGCCGCACCGCGCGGCGGATTCGGCATGACCAACCTACCGCCGGATGACCCCAATCCGGTGTTTGGCGCCGCGGTGTACGTGCACGCCGGCGCGCTTGATGCACCTCTGGCGATTTTGCGCCTGCACTACCGCCAGGTGCGGCCTGGATTGGAGCCAACAGCCGCAAATACCTTCCGCTTTCGGCCATTCATGATCTACCCGCAGTGGCGCTCACACGGCGAAGCAGACCGGGTGACGCTTCCGACTGGTCTCGAGTCCCATTCGGAAGCCGGTGTTGCCGTGACAACACTTGCGCAGCCGGGCGGCTGGACGCCGTACATGCAGACGAAATACGTGCGCGGGGGGTGGTATGGCACGCTCTTGGAGAACAAGCGCGATCAGCGTGGCTTGGTGTATCGACGGAACAGGTATGTTGACCCATCGGCGGGTCGCTTTACGCAGGAAGATCCAATCGGTCTATCGGGTGGACTCAATACATACGGCTACGCTGCCGGTGATCCCGTCACATTCAGTGACCCATTCGGGCTCTCGCCCGACACGGTGCAGGTAGGCTGTCGCGCGGTAGATGGCCTCGAGTCCTTCTCGCATTGCGCTGTTCGCATCACCAACGACTCTGCAGGAACCAGCACCGTGTATGAGCTGCTCGCCACTGGCGCCTTCGCTCGTCAGACAGCAGGAGTACAAAGCGACCCCGCGCAGCTGGCGCGCTACAACGGACGCTGGGTCGCCGTCGACGTTCCAAGTGGCCAGTCTGACAATCAGTTCGCAGCGAAGGCTCGTGCGGCGGCGGACCAGCGCTCGCGTGCCGTAGCGGGGCGGCGGTACTCGCCGCTTGGAGGTAGCAATTCCAATCGCTTCGTGTACGACATCGTGACCCGTGCAGGCGGGCAGATTCCGTCCTCAGCCGGTCGCCCAGGCCGAACCGCGCCAGGGTTGTGCGGCGGACGAGGAATCTTCCAAGGTGTAGATTGCCGCTTCTAGGTGAGCACCATCACATCCTCTGGAGTCGATTCGTGTCTCCTCGTTCGCGATCGCACCGATCTCACATCACCTTCACGCGACTCGGTTTTGCTGTTGGCGTTGTGCTTGCGCTCGCTGTCTATTTATGGTTTGTGGCTGCCTCTAGATCTCAGCAAGGTGACGGCGAAGGCCTTACGATAAGGGCTACGCTAGTGGCGATTGTTGCTGGTGCACCATTGAGTGTTCCTGGCTCGGTCGCAATCGACTATGCGACTCCACTGATCCATGCCATTCCCGGAGCCAATGTCTTTCATGCTCTTCTACTAGGAATCGTTGCAAATTGGACGCTAGTTGGCTGGATAGCTGATCGATACCGTGCAAGAAGAGGGCGGGGTGCAAGCGAGTAAAGTGTGGATCCCTCGCAGTGATGCGCGCCGATCGACTGGTGTGAGCTGCACGCACGATTAGCTCGCCAGCGCCGCTCGGCAGTGTCTTGGAAAGGTCAAGTGTGCAAACGTGAGTACTTGGCTGCTGGGTGATCGGGTGATCGCGCGGCGGGCGTGGGTGCCTCCTCGGTGCTGGTGCGCGGAGGTCGGGAAGTAGCGCCGCCCGAGCCACTGATCGCTGCGCTCAACGGCGAGCACGCTGCTTGCCAAGCGACATCGTGAACTGACCCCAAACGACATCGAACCCTGACCCCTCACGCCTCCGGCTGTTGGTTGTCCTTCGGTGCCTCTTTGCGGTGACCTGCCGGTGGTGCCGTCAGGGCGCCAGTCCCCGTTTGGGGGCCAGCTATAGCGCTACTTTCGCGATTTCGTGGCTCGTGGGAGGTATAGCCCGCCGCTCGCGTAGCGGACGGGACTCTCGAGGCCCACGCTGCTGTGCGGTCGATACGTGTTGTAATCCTCCTGCCACGCCGTCAGGAGTCGCTGTGCCTCGGCTAAGTCGACAAACCAGTGCACCGATAGGCACTCACGTCGGAGCGAGCCGTTGAACGCCTCGCACACGCCGTTGTCGACTGGCTTGCCGGGCCGGCTGACGTCGAGCCGGACCTTGTTCCAGTAGGCCCAGTGATCGAGCGCCGTCGAGGTGAACTCGGTCCCGTTGTCGCACTGCACGATCGCGGGGAGCCCACCACGCACGACGCCGGCCGCATGCAGCAGGTCGGCCACGTCCTGGCCGCTGACGCTCCGCGCCGCCGTGCGCGCGACGCACTCGCGGGTGCAAACGTCCACCAGGGTGAAGATCCGGATCGGCGTGCCGCCGTGGAGCACGTCGTGCATGACGTCCATCGCCCAGCGCTCGTTGGGCCGCGTCGGCACGGTGCGCAGCTCGCGCGTGGTGCCGGCCTTCCGGCGCCGGCGTCGCCGCGGCTTGCGCTGCAGCCCCTCCTCGACGTAGAGCCGTCGCAGCTTCTTGTGGTTCACGGTGCTTCCCTGCGCGCCGGAGGACCGCGTGGAGGCGCCTGGCACCGAACGTGACGCGCTCGGCCGCCAGTTGCCGCAGGCGATGCCGCAGCAGCGTTTCCGGCGGCTTCTGCGAGACGTACTGCACGAGGTTCCGCCGCACGCCGAGCGCCCGGCACGCGCGCCGCTGGCTCAACTGGTCGGTCGCCTCGGCCCACGACACCGCGTCCCGTCGCTGCCGTGGGCTCACCATGTTTTTCCCAAGGCGTCCTTGAGGATCGTCGTGTCGAGCACCAGGTCGGCGACGACCTGCCGGAGCTTGGCGTTCTCCTCGCGGAGGCTCTTGCGCTCCCGCAGCTCGCCGACGTCAAGCCCCGCGTACTGCGTCTTCCATCGGTAAACGAAAGTCTCCGTGATTCCGAGCTTCCGGGTCACGTCCGCGACGGAGGTCCCGCCCTCCGCCTGCCGGAGCGCGGCCAGAATCTGCTCCGGGGTGAATCGACTCGTCCGCATGAGATCGCTCCTGCCCGGTGCTCCGGGCGGTCAATCCCACGATACGTCACGTCATCGCATTGCGTGGGTCGCCCTGGCCCCGAAAATGGGGAGTGGCGCCCCTCCCCGGTCCGCTGCACCACGACGTGGCAGTGCGCGAACTGCCTAAAAGCCGAGTAGACGTACGAAGCCGAACGCACTATCGAGCACGACGAGCG
>JALOPS010000381.1 GCA_025453745.1 Gemmatimonadaceae bacterium | reverse complement strand
TCCGCATTCCGCTCGTCGTCATCACCACGGTGCCGCTTGCGGCGGCCGGTGGCATCATCGCGCTCTGGATCACGGGGCAGTCGCTCAACGCCGTATCGCTCATTGGTCTGGTGGTGATGATCGGCATGGCCGACAACGAAGCGGTGGTCAAGCTCGATGCGATCCGCCGCTTCCGCGAAGACGGACACGACATTCACACGGCGATCATCAAGGGAGGCGAGCAGCGGCTGCGTGCGATCGCGATGACGTCGATCACGACCATCACCGGCGTGCTGCCGCTCGTCTTTGGCTGGGGGAGCGGCGGGGCGCTGTATCAGCCGTTGGCGGCCGCGATCATCGGCGGGTCGATCAGTGCACTGCTCGTGACGTTCTTCCTGCTCCCCACGGCGTATGCGGTGCTCGAAGGGCGCGCGGAGCGGGCGGCGGCGCGTGCGACGGTGCCGGTAGGCGCCCTGCCGAGCGACGCATGATTGCGTGGGGTGTGCGTCGGCCGGCGGTGATCTGGGCCGCGTGTGCAATCGTGACCATCGGCGGCGCGGTGGCGTTCACGCGGCTCGCGCTGGCCACGCGCACGAGTGTGGAGCTGCCGCGCCTGCAGGTGAGCAGCGGGTGGCCCGGCGCGTCGGCAGAGCTGGTGGAGAGCTATCTCACCAGTCCGATCGAAGCGGCGATCCAGGGTGTGCGCGGCGTCAAGCGCACCAGCAGCACGTCGCGCGACGATGATTCGGACATCGAAGTCGAGCTCGAGCCCACCGCCGACGTGCGCCTCGCACGGCTCGGCATCCTCGAGCGGCTCGAAGTGTTGCGCAAGGAGTTTCCGCCGGGCGCCACGGCGCCAACGGTGTCCAACTGGGTGCCCGAAGAGCTCAACGAAGAGCCGTTGCTCCGCGTGACGCTGTCCGGACCATACACGCCGGGGACGCTGCAACGACTCCTGCGCGATCGCATCGAGCCGCGACTCTCCGCCGTGCGCGGCGTCAGCGGCATTGGCACACGCGGTGGCGCGACGCTCGGTGTCTCCGTGTCGTATGACGCGAGTCGCCTGCGCCAGCTCGCCATCCCTCCCGAGCGGCTGAGCGAGGCGGTGCGCAACGCGCGCGCCGTGCGTTCGCTCGGCGAAATGCGTACGACCGTCGACGAGCGCGTCACCATGCGCGCGGTGGTGCTCAACGATCAGCCGGCTGCCGTGGAGGCGCTCGCACGACTTCCCGTCCGCGGGGCGGGGACGCAGCGCTTCACCTTGGGTGAACTCGCCACCATTCGTGTGGACGAAGACACGCGCGGGCAGTTCTTCCGCATCAATGGTGCACCCGCGGTATCGCTCAGCATCACGCGACACCCCGACGCCGACGCGATCCAGACCGCACGGCGGGTGCGGGAGGAGATCACACGGCTCGAGCCAACGATGCCCACGGGGATCCGCATTCGCGTGGCACGCGACGAGAGCGAGGGGCTCGCCAAGGAGTTGCGCGATCTGGCGCTGCGAGGCGGCGCCGCATTCGCGGCGGTGATGCTCGTGCTCGCGGTCACGCTGCGCAATTGGCGCGCAGTCGCGCTCGTGATGGGGAGCACGACGGTCGCCATCGCGGGGACGGCGTTCTCGCTCTATCTCCTTGGCTTGCCGGCCAACCTGCTCACGCTCGCGGGGCTCGGCATGGGCGTAGGCGTGCTGGTGCAGAACCCGCTCGTGGTGGTGGAGCGCATGGGGCGCGAGCGCGATACCGCAGAGGGGCGCATCGCGGCGGCGCGCGGGATCACGGCCGCGGTGTTGGGGGCAACGCTCACCACCGCGGTGGTGCTCGTGCCGTTCCTGTATCTGCAGGGCGACGCACGCGCGGCGTTCGTGCCGTTTGCGGCGGCGTTCTCGCTCGCGCTCGCCTGGTCGGTGGTGACGGCGCTGGTGGTGGTGCCGGCGCTCGCGCACGGTGTGGGCTCGGGACCACCACGGTGGCGGCGCGCGTGGCGCGGGTACGGACACGTGGTCGCGGGTGTGGTGCGCTTTCGCTGGCTCACGCTCGTGGTGACCACGGCGTTGCTCGGCGTGCTCGGCTGGGGCGCGTGGAAGAAGGTACCGCGCTCGAGCTGGGGCGGCTTCGGCGATCAGCGCACCACGCTCTCGGCCAACCTGTTCTTCCCCCGCGGCAGCGACGCGGAGACGCTCGATCGGACGATGCGGGAGTTCGAGCAGCTCGTCGTCGGTGTCCCCGAGGTCGAGCTGGCGGTCACGCAGTCATACGGGTCGCTGGGTGCGGGGATGAACGTGCTCTTCACGCGCGCCGGAGGGCTGACGGCGGTACCGCAGGAGCTCGAGGAGCTGCTCACGCAGCGTGCGGTGCTCGTGGGCGGTGCGTCGGTGTCCGTGCGCGGCAATGGACCGGGGTTTTCGTCGGGGTCCGGTGGCACGTCGCTCGCGAGCTTTCGCATTCGCATCTTGGGCTTCTCGTATGCCGGTGTCGAGCAGGTCGCGAATGATCTCAAGGCGCGGCTCGAGCGCATTCCGCGTGTGCGCGACGTGGATGTGAATGCGGCGAGCTTCTTCGGCGCACAGAAGGGGACGCAGGTTGTCCTCGAGCCCGATCGTGCGGTGCTCGCGCGCTACGCGTTGACGTCGACGGACTTCACGACGGCGCTGGCGCGCGAAGTGCGCGGTCCGGTGGGCCGGCAGTTACTCGAGATCGACGGCGAGGAGCTGCCCGTGACCGTCAAGGCCAGTGGCGCGCGCGAACGCTCGCTCGACGAGTTGCGCGAGGCGATCGTCCCCACGGCGTCGGCGACACCGGTGCGCATTGCCGATGTGGCGAGTGTGGATGAGCGCGCCGCACTCGGCGCGATCACGCGCGAAGATCAGCAGTACGTACGCATCGTCGCGTACGATTTTCGCGGTCCGGGCAAGCTCGCGCAGCGCACGCACGAGGCCTTCATGAAGGGGATCAGCGTCCCGGCGGGCTACGCGGTGGCCGATGCGAGTTCGGGATACGGTCGCGACGATGAGTCGAGCAAGGGGCTCTGGCTCGTCTTCGGGATCGGGTTGGCACTCGTGGTGCTGAGCGTGGCGGTGGTCTTCGACAGCGTGTGGGGAACGGTGATGGTCTTTCTGTCGCTCCCGCTCGCGCTGGGTGGGGTGGTGGCGGCGTTCTGGGCGACGGGTGGCGCGTTCACGCGCGAAGCGGCGGTCGGTGTGATTCTCGTCATCGGGCTCGCGGTGAATCAGGCGATCCTGCTCATCGATGCGGCGCTGGCGATGCGACGCGGGACGCATCGCGCGTTGTCGCCGAGGGGGGTGTTGCGTGTCGCGCTCGACCGGGCGGGGATGATCGTGCTCGTCACGCTGACGGCGATGGCGAGTCTCATTCCGCTCTCGGTGGGGACCGATGCGTCGAGCCTCTTTGGCGCGATCGCGTTGGCGACGATTGGCGGGACGGTGGCGGGGACGCTCGGGACGATGGTGGTGCTGCCGGCGTTGATCGGCGGTCGGGATGCACGGCCCACGCAACGCTCGGATTGAGCTCCCGGCAACCCCCTGCGACCGCGCCGTGACATACTTGCCAGACCCGCGACGTTCGACGCCGCGCCCGACCTGACGCCCATCTCCCCCCTCCGCCGATGTCCCGGCCACTTCTCCTCTCGATCGCCCTCGGCGCGATTGCCGCGCCCGCCCTCGCCCAGCCTGTCCGCCCGCTCCCCAAACCCGACGCCGAATTCAGCGAGCCCTTCTCGGCGCTCAACGGCGTGCGCGAACTGCGCGATGGGCGCGTGGTCGCCACCGACATTCGCGACAAGACGGTGCAGGTGATCGACTTCAAGGCCAACGCGGCGCGGGCCGTCGGTCGCGAGGGATCGGGCCCCAACGAATTCGGCATGCCCATGCGGATCGTCGGGCTCCAGGGGGATACCAGCGCGGTGTTCGATCCGCTCAATGGTCGCTACTTCCTGGTCTCACCGATGGGCACGGC
>JALOPS010000380.1 GCA_025453745.1 Gemmatimonadaceae bacterium | reverse complement strand
AATGAGTGACCCGCCGCCGAAGCCGAGCACCGCGAGCCCCGTCGCCATGCCACGCCGGTCGGGAAACCACTTCACCAGCGCAGAGACGGGCGAGACATACGCGAGCCCCAACCCGGCACCGCCGATCACCCCGTAGCCGAGGTAGAGCACCGCGAGCCACCCGCGCGAGACGCCAACGCCGGCGAGCACCATGCCCCCGCCAAAGAGTACTGCGGCCACCGTGGCCGCCGCTCGCGGGCCGCGCCGCTCGAGCCACCGTCCACCAAACGCCGCCGAGATGCCGAGCAGCGCAATCGCGATGGAGAACGTGTACGCGGCCGCACCGCGCGGAAACGCCGGCTGCGCCCGCTCGATCGGCGTGTTGAACACGCTCCAGGCGTAGACCGAGCCCACACAGAGATGGATCGCGATTGCCGCCGGGGGAATGCGCCACCGGGAAGGGACATCGCTGCCTGGCGTCATCGCGGTGGTGGACACGTCGAGACCAACAGCCGGCGCACGTGCCGCGTGCCCGGCGATGTGGCGTTACTTTGGCGCCGTGCGCCCTGCCTTGCGCCTGCCGCTCGCCATCGCCCTCCTCGTCCTCGGCGCGTATACCACGCTGGCCGGCGCCGTGCTGCTCGACGCCCGCCGTGGCCTCTTCAACGCGGAGGGCTTTGCCGATCGGTCGGCACGTGCCCTGGGCGACCCGCGCGTCGCCGCCTACGCCGGCGATGCGGTGACCGATGCGGTCTTGCGCGCCGCGCCCGACCTCACGGCGTATCGCCCGCTGATCGTGGTGGCCGCGCGCGAGGTGGTGGCCTCCGAGCCGTTTCGCCTGCTGGTGCGCACCACGGCACGACAGGCGCATCGCGCCGCGTTCTCACGCAGCGGGCGCGACGTGCTCCTCGCCATTCCGGATGTGGATGTGCTGCTGCGCACGGCGCTCGGCGGTGTGAACTCCCCCGTCGCCGCGCGCATTCCGCGCGAAGTGACCGCATTTCTCACCTCACTGCAAACCGATCGCACCGCGCTGCAATTGCTGTCGATCTGGCGCTTTGCCGGGCGCGTGGTGTGGTTCTCGACGGCAGCGTTCATCGTCGGGCCGCTCTTGTTGTTCGCCGGCGTGTGGATCGCGCCGCGTCGTCGTCGCGGGCTCGTGTGGGCTGGTGGGGCGCTCGCCGCCGGTGGTCTTGGGTTGTTGCTCATTCCGCGCATCGGCGCGGGGATCGCGCCACTCGTCATCGATGGTGCGCTCGCGGGTCCCGCTGCAGCAGGACTCTGGTCGGTATTCACTGCGCGCTATGTGGCGTGGGGCGTGGGTATCGCCGGTGTGGGGATGGTGCTCGCCGCCGCAGGAAGTTCGCTGCTCGAGCGCGTCGACCCGTTCGAGCGCGCGCGCACGTGGGGGCGGTTCTTCATCGCCACGCCCACACAGATGCGGTGGCGCTTCGTGCGCGCGATCGTGCTGCTCGTCGTCGGCGGACTCACCGCGTGGCGCCCCGCGCAGGTGGCCGCCGTGGTCACACTCATCATGGGCGCCGCGCTTGCCTACCTCGGCTTGCGCGAGCTGTTCACGATGGTGTTGGCGCGTGTGCCCACTGTGACGCAAACGCTGCCGACCGGGCTGCGCCACACCAATGCGGACGGTGACGACGACACCGAGTGGTTCGTGGGTGCCGCGGTCATCGGCGTGCTGGCCATCGCGGTGGCGACGGCGATGGTGGTGATGGTGCGCACTGTGGCGATCGAACCGGTCGAGGCCACAGACGGAGGGTGCAACGGCGCGGCGGCGCTGTGCGAGCGGCGCATCGATCAGGTGGTCTTCCCCGCGACACACAACGCGATGTCTTCGGCAGATCAACCGGGGTGGCTCTTCCCCAATCAGGAGCGGGGCATCGCCACACAGCTTGCCGACGGCGTGCGTGGACTGCTGATCGATGTGCATTACGGCATCCCTGTTGGCGATCGGGTGCGCACGGATCTCGACAGCGAACGCAGCGGCATGCGTGCAAAGGCCACCGCCGCGCTCGGTGAGGAAGGCACCGCAGCCGCGATGCGCATTCGCGATCGGCTGGTGGGCGGCAAGATGGGGGTGCGCGATGTGTATCTCTGTCACGGCTTCTGCGAACTGGGCGCGCTGCCGCTCGTGGATGCGCTACGCACGCTGCACGACTTCCTCATCACGCATCCGCGCGAGGTGGTGATCCTCGACATCGAGGACTACGTCGAGCCGGCCGACCTCGCGCGCGCATTCGAGGCGGCGAGTCTCACGCCGTACGTGTGGAAGGGCGACCCGGCAGGCGGCTGGCCCACGCTGGGCGCGCTCATCGCGGCCGACACGCGGGTGCTCGTGTTTCTCGAGTCGGGCGCGACGGGTGTGCCGTGGATGCGCCCGACGTACGAGAGCTTCCAGGAGACGCCGTACGCCTGGCCCACGCTCGAGGCGATGACCTGTGCGTCCAATCGCGGGCCGGCCACGGCGCCGCTCTTCCTGCTCAACCACTGGGTGGAGACCACGCCAACGCCCAAGCCGAGCAACGCGGCACTCGCCAACGCCTTTGCCGCGCTGGATGGACGCGCCAAGCGATGCGAAGCGGAGCGCCGCCGCGTGCCGACGCTGCTGGCGGTGGACTTCTACCGCACCGGCGATCTCATTTCCGTGGCACGCGCGCTCAACGGACTCCCCCCGTCTCCCCCCTCCCGCCCATGATCCGCGCTCGATTCTCCGCGCTGCTGAGTGCCACAGTCTTCGCGCAGGTCGCCGCTGCGCAACCCGCACAGCAGTGGGATGTGCTCATTGTCGGCGGCACCGTCATCGACGGGTCCGGCGCGCCACGCACGCGCGCCGATGTGGCCATTCGCGATGGTCGCATCGTGACCGTGTCGACCACGGCACTCGCCCGCGCGAACGCGCGTCGCATCATCGATGCGACGGGGCTGATCGTCGCGCCGGGGTTCATCGATCTGCACGCGCATCTCGAACCGCTGCTCCTGATGCCCGATGCGATGAGCCATGTGCGCCAAGGCGTGACGCTGGCGCTCGGCTTCCCCGACGGCGGCGGCCCGCTCGGCACGTGGCGCGCGTATGTCGATTCGGTTGCGCGCACGCCGCTGGGCATGAACGTGGCCTACCTCGTGGGGCACAACGGCATCCGACGTGACGTGCTGGGCACGATCGCGCGGGCACCGTCTGCGACGGAGCTCTCGCGCATGCAGCAGCTCGTGGCCGATGCGATGGACGCAGGCGCCTTCGGACTGAGCACCGGGCTGCGCTATGTGCCCGGCTTCTATGCCACGACAGATGAAGTGGTCGCTCTGGCGGAGGTCGCCGCGCGCCGCGGCGGTATCTACACGTCACACCTGCGAGAAGAAGGGCGAGGCATCTTCGAGGGTGTCGGTGAAGCGCTCGAGATCGGTCGTCGCGCGCAGATCCCCGTCATCCTCACGCATCACAAGGTCATCGGGCAGCCGGTGTGGGGAAAGAGCGTGAACACGCTCGCGATGGTCGACTCCGCACGACGCGCAGGGACCGATGTCATGATCGACCAGTATCCGTACACGGCGAGCTCCACGTCGCTCTCGGTGCTCATTCCGCCGTGGGCGCTCTCGGGCGGTGACAGCGCGTTCAAGCGCCGTCTCGATGACCCGGCGTTGCGCGACTCGATCACCAAGGGGGTCATCGAGTATCTCGACACCGACCGCGGCGGCGGTGACGTGCGGCGCGTGCAGTTCGCGTCGGTGTCGTGGGATCGCACGCTCGAAGGCAAGACGCTCGCCGACTGGGCCGATCGTCGCGGACTCGCCCGCACGTCGGTGGCCACGGCGCCGCTCGTGCTCGAGGGGCAACGGAAGGGCGGGGCGTCGATGGTCTTCCACGCGATCGACGAGGGCGACGTGCGCCGCATCATGGCGCACCCCATGACGATGATCGCCAGCGATGGGCGGCTGACCAAGGCAGGCGACGGTGTGCCGCA
>JALOPS010000379.1 GCA_025453745.1 Gemmatimonadaceae bacterium | reverse complement strand
TATCGTCGCGCCATCGAAGAAGGCGCTCGGCAGGGCGAGCGGATCGGCGCATTCGTGCTCTCGCGGGTGACGACGCGCGCGACCGCGCGAGCGGTGGCACAGCGTGCCGAGTCCGCGGGCGTCACGACGTCGGCGGCGCCTCCCGTCGCCGGCTCTCCGGCGCCGTGAGGCGCGCAGCGCGCCGCATTTCGCCGTTGCTCGCCGCACTCTCGCTTGCGGCGTGCGGCACGCGATCGCCCGAAACGCCACCGCTCTTCGAGACGATGGCACCCGATGTCACCGGCGTGACATTCGAGAATCGCCTGCCCGAAGACTCGACGTTCAACATCCTCAACTACCTCTACTACTACAACGGGGGCGGCGTTGCTGCCGGCGACGTGGACGGAGACGGACTCGTCGACCTGTACTTAACGTCGAACCTCGGTCGCAACACGCTGTACCGGAATCGCGGAAACTTCCGCTTCGAGGATGTCACCGAGCGGGCCGGCGTCGGCGGTGTGAGCGGTGGATGGGCCACGGGCGTCACGATGGCCGACGTCAACGGCGACGGACATCTCGACCTCTACGTGTCGGGCGTGTCGTACCTCTCGCGTCGCGGGCGCAACATCCTGTACGTCAATCGTGGCGATGGCACCTTCGACGATCGCACCGACGCCACCGGGCTCGCACAGGCGGGGTACGGGACGCATGCCGCGTTCTTCGATTACGACAGCGACGGCGATCTCGACGCGTATCTGCTCAATCACTCCACGCACACCGAGCGCGAGGTCGGCGTGGCCGCGCGGCGGACGGTGCGCCATCCCACGGCCGGCGATCGTTTGCTGCGCAACGATGGCGGTCGCTTTGTGGATGTCAGCGAAGCGGCGGGCATCTACGGTGGACTCGAGGGGTATGGCCTCGGCGTGGTCGCCAGTGACCTGACGGGCGACGGCTGTCCGGATCTGTACATCTCCAACGACTTCCAGGAGAACGACTACTTCTACGTCAACCGCTGCGACGGGACGTTCACGGAGTCGATCGCGCAGGCCACGGGGCACACGAGTCGCTTCTCGATGGGGGTAGATGCCGCCGACATCGACAACGACCTGCGCCCCGATGTGATGGTCACCGACATGCTGCCCGAGCGGGAGGATGTGCTCAAGTCGTCGGCCAGCTCGGAGACGATGAACCTCTTCCTGCTCCGGCTGCGCGCCGGGTATCACGCCCAGTACGCGCGCAACACGTTGCAGCTCAACCGTGGCAACGGGCGTTTCAGCGAGATCGGCTATCTCTCGGGCGTCTTTGCGACGGACTGGAGCTGGGCGCCACTGTTCGCCGATCTGGATGACGATGGGCGCAAGGATCTGTTCGTGACCAACGGCATCTACCGGCGCCCAAACGACCTCGACTACATCAACTACGTCGGCAACGAGGCGATGCAGGCCTCGCTGGCGCGCGGCGTCTCGCGCGAAAATCTCACATTGCTCGAGCGCATGCCGCAGATCGCGTTGCCGAACCATGCGTATCGCAATGAGGGTGGCGTGCGCTTCACCGATCAGGCCGCGGCATGGGGGCTCGCCGAGCCGGGCTGGTCGAATGGGGCCACGTACGCGGATCTGGACAACGACGGAGCGCTCGATCTCGTCGTCAGTCGCATCAATGCACCGGCGCGGATCTACCGCAATCGCTCGCGCACGATGGGGCGGAACGGGTGGCTGACGGTGTCGCTGTCGGGGCGCGGGGGTAACCGCTTCGGCGTCGGCACCAGGCTCTACGTGACGGCGGGTGGGAGCACGCAACTTCTCGAGCAGATGCCCACGCGCGGCTTCCAGTCATCGGTGGAGCCGCGATTGCACGTGGGGCTTGGCACGGCGCGCGTGATCGATTCGCTCGTCGTCGTCTGGCCCGACCGGCGGATGCAACGGCTGACCAACGTGGCGATCAATCGCGCGATCACGCTCGTGCAGGACAGCGCGACGGCAGTGTGGTCACCGGCGGCGGCGCCAGCGCCGTGGCTGAGCGATGCCTCGGCGCTCCTGGTCGACTCGCTGCGCCATGCGGAGAACGAGTTCCTCGACATCAATCGTGAACCGTTGATGCCGCACCTGCTCTCGACCGAGGGACCTGCGCTTGCCGTCGGCGACGTCAATGGTGACGGGCGCGACGACCTCTTCGTCGGCGGTGCGAAATGGCAGGCGGGGCGCCTCGTACTGCAAGGGAGCGATGGGCGCTTTCGCGTGAGCGCGCAGCCGGCCGTGGTTGCCGACAGTCTCGCTGAAGATGTCGCCGCTGCGTTCTTCGATGCCGACGGCGACGGCGACCAGGATCTGTACGTGGTCAGCGGCGGGAACGAGTTCGAAGGCACCGACGAGGCGCTGCGCGACCGGCTCTACGTCAACGATGGGCGCGGCGGCTTCACCCGCGCGCGTGACGCGCTGCCCCCGTTTTTCGACAGCGGCAGCGTCGTGGCCCCGGCCGATTTCGACGGCGACGGCGATATGGACCTGTTCGTGGGGCGGCGCGTGCGTGCGCGTGCCTACGGCGTCTCTCCGCGCAGTGTGCTGCTCGAGAACGACGGGCGCGGCCGCTTCTTGGACGTCACGGCGCGGCGCGCGCCCATGCTCGACTCGGCGGGGATGATCGCCGCCGCCCAGTGGCTGGACACCAATGGCGACGGCCGACTCGATCTGGTGGTGGTCGGTGAATGGACGCCCGTGCGCGTGCTGCGACAGGAAACCGGTCGCTTTGTCGACCGGACCGTGGAGTCCGGATTTGCCGACAGCGAGGGGTGGTGGTCGAGCATCAGCGCGACCGATCTCAACGGCGACGGGCGCCTCGATCTCGTGCTGGGCAACCTGGGGCAGAACGCGTACGTGCGGGCCAGCGTCACGGAGCCGGCCCGGCTCCACGTGCACGACTTCGGCGGCAACGGGACGATCGAGCAGATCCTCACCTTCTACAAGCACGGGACCAGCTATCCACTCCCCGGGCGCGACGACCTGGTGAAGCTGATTCCGGCGCTGCGTCCGCGCTTTCCGACGTACGCCTCCTTCGGCGCCAGTCGGATCGAGGATCTCTTCGAGCGCCGAGTGCTGAGCGCCGCGCGTGTGCTGACGGCCAAGCGCTTGACGAGCACCATTGCGCTTGCCGGTCCCGCGGGCACTTTCACGCTGCGCGATCTCCCTGTCGAAGCCCAGCTTGCTCCGCTGCGCGCGGCGCTGGCACACGACTTCGATGGGGACGGCGGGATCGAGCTGCTGCTGGCCGGTAATCTGTTCGGCGTGCCACCCATGCTCGGGCGATACGACGCGAGCGTGGGCACGCTGTTGCGGGTGACCGACGGCGGTGCGCTTGCACCCGTCGATGCCACGCACCTTGGCATCGCGCTCGACGGGCCGGTGCGCCATCTCGCGGTTGTGCGTACTGGGGCGTCGACCCCTCCCCTGATTGCCGTGGCGCGCAACGATGCGCCACTCGTGCTGCTGCGTTCACGCGGTTGTCCGGCACCGTCTGCCGGCGCTGCCGACTCTCTCCGTTCCCCATCCCGAGATCGATGCCGGTCACCCAACTGAGTTTTCTCGACTACACGGTGATGGCGATCTACTTCGCCGTCGTGCTGGGCATTGGATGGGCCCTGCGCCGCGCGATGCAGACGTCGTCCGACTTCCTCGTCTCCGGGCGGTCGCTGCCGCCGTGGGTCACCGGCCTCGCCTTCCTGTCGGCCAACCTGGGCGCGCAGGAAGTGATCGGCATGGGGGCGTCGGGCGCCAAGTATGGTTATCTCGGAGTAGAACTTTTCTTCATGATCAGCGGGTTTGTGATTCTGATGACCGCCGCCAACGGGAGCGTACGCGACTTCGTCATCTCCAGAGCCGTGCGGCTCTATCCTGCTTTCTGGGTCTGTTGTACCGCAACATTCCTGGTGACCATGTTCATCG
This sequence comes from Gemmatimonadaceae bacterium, assembly GCA_025453745.1. Classification (GTDB taxonomy): domain Bacteria; phylum Gemmatimonadota; class Gemmatimonadetes; order Gemmatimonadales; family Gemmatimonadaceae; genus JALOPS01. The sequence goes on along the minus strand of JALOPS010000379.1, from coordinate 57 downwards.
GCGAACCGAGGTACTCGGCTTCGCTTGAGCAGTACATCGTCAACATGACGATGCTGA
>JALOPS010000078.1 GCA_025453745.1 Gemmatimonadaceae bacterium | reverse complement strand
CGAGAAGATTAAGCTCATCCTCGACTTCCCGACTGTCGGTGAGCCGCACTACGCGAACGCGCTCCCCGCCAGCCTGATCAAGGACAAGCAGGTCAAGTTCTTCAAGCTCGCCGAGAACCGGCACGCGATGGGCGTCAAGAGCGAGAAGGAGACCGGCGCGAGCCGCGAGGGCAAGGTGGTGCATGTGCGCATGAGCGCGATCCGTTCGCACTTCGCGCCCGATAACATCGAGGGCGTGCAGGTGGGCGATACCGTGCTCTTCCACATCACGAACCTCGAGCAGGACTGGGACATCCCGCACGGCTTCGCGGTGATGGGCGCGGAGAACGCCGAACTGCTCATCATGCCGGGCGAGACACGCACGCTCAAGTGGGTCGCAACCAAGGTCGGCATCGTGCCGATCTACTGCACCGACTTCTGCTCGGCGCTGCACCAGGAGATGCAGGGGTACGTGCGGGTGTCGCCGGCGGGCAGCAACGTTGCGCTCAAGTGGAACAGCGTGAAGGCAGCCAAGCAGATCGCCAAGGTCGAGCGGGGTGACCCGCGGGCGCGCGGCGTAGCCGATGCGATGCGGCAGCAGCGCACCGCAGACGACGCCCACGCAGCCCACAATCGCTGAGCCCACACGCGGAGGGCGTGCATCAGCCCGCCCTCCGTGTCCCCTTGATCGGATCGTGTCATGACCGCGCCGCGCCGTTCCCGCCTGCTCGTTGCCCTGGGCGCCCTGCTCCTTCTGCCGATGTACTGGCTACCACTCTGGCGCGTGTCGCTCACCGCCCCGCAGTATCCCGAAGGCATCGGCATGCAGATCCGGTTGCACACGGTGACGGGGATCAAGGAGAACGATCTCGCGAACATCAACGGACTCAATCACTACATCGGCATGCAGACGATCGAGCCCGATGCCATCCCCGAACTGCGCTTCATGCCGTACCTCGTCGGCGCATTTCTGGTCGGTGGGCTGCTCGCCGCGTGGATCGGACGGCGGTGGTCGTTGCGCGCGTGGACGGGGCTGCTGCTCGTCACGTGCATCGCGGGGCTAGCCGACTTCTGGAAGTGGGAGTACGACTACGGGCACAACCTCGATCTCGAGAATGCGCCCATCAAGATCCCCGGGATGGCCTACCAGCCCCCGCTCATCGGCACCAAGCAGTTGCTCAACTTCTACGCCACGTCGCTTCCCGACTGGGGTGGCATCCTGCTCATGCTGGCGCTGACGCTCGGCGTGGTCGCCGTGTTCCTCGACTGGTGCGCGCACCGTCCTGCGCTCTCCCGTGTCCCCGGGTGTGCGGCTGCCTCGAGCGACGACGCGCGCGTCACACCAGCGCGTGACCTCGCCGCGACTCCCACCGGTGTGGCGTGACCATGGTCACCACGTCCCCGCTCTCGCGACGAGACGCCGTGCGGCGCATGCTCCGCCAGGCCATGGGACTGACCGTGCCCGGTCTGCTGGCGGGGTGCACACGGCGGGGCACACGCCCCATCGCCGTGGGCGTGGACAGTTGCGCGCATTGCCGCATGACGATCGACGACCCGCGCTTTGCCGCGGAAGCCGTGGGGCCAAAGGGTCAGGTGTTCACGTTCGACTCGGTGCAGTGCCTCGTGGACTTTCTAAACGCGCCGAGTGCCGACCGGGCGGCGCTGCAGCCCTTCGTGGCGCGCTTCCGTGCGCCGGACGAGTTCATCGCGGCGGCCACGGCGCAGTTCACCGAATCCCCTGCGCTGCGTGGGCCGATGGGCGGCGCGGCGCTGTTGGCGGGGACGTCGGGTGATGTACACAATGGCATGCGGGTGACGTGGGCTGCGCTGCGTGCGCAGCGGCGCACGCCGTCACCCCAGTCGAGCGACACGCGTGCGCGTGCGTACTGACGCGCGGCACAGCGTCCGATGGTGCGTGGCGAGCCTCGCGCTCGTCGCCACTGTCCTGCCAGCTATCCCCATTGACCAGTGCGCGGCGCAGACCTACGCGCGCGAGGACCGCACGTTTGTCGTGTCCTCCGCGGGCCCGTACACGCGCATCGCCGACGCACTCGCGGCGGCGCCCGCGCACGCGACGATCACGGTACGGCCGGGCCGCTATCGCGAGCCCACCGTCATCGTGCGCCGTCCGGTCACCATCAGTGGCATGCCGGGCGCCGAGCTCGATGGCGAAGGCGCGCGCGAGCTGCTGGTGGTTGCCGCCGACTCGGTCACGGTGCGTGGCCTCACCTTTCGCAACACCGGGCGCAGCCAGGTCGAAGACCGCGCGGCGCTGCGCGTGACCAACGCCCTGCACTGCACCATCGAACGGAACACGTTCATCGACACCTTCTTCGGCATCTACCTCGCCAAGGTCGAGGGGTGCCGCATCCATGCCAATCGACTGACCGGGCCGGCCGGCTCGCAGATGCTCACCGGCAACGGCATTCACCTCTGGTCGAGCCGCGATGTGACGATCACCGACAACGTGATCCGTCGGCACCGCGACGGGATCTACTTCGAGTTCGTGCGCCACGGCGCGGCGATTGGCAACGAGAGCGCGGGGATGCACCGCTACGGCCTGCATTTCATGTTCTCCGACAGTTGTCGCTACGAGCGCAACCGGTTCGTGGAGAACACGTCTGGCGTCGCGGTGATGTACACCAATCACGTGGTCATGCGCGGCAACGACTTCTCGCGCAATCGCGGGCCGGCCGCATACGGCCTGTTGCTCAAGGAGATCAGCGACAGCGAGCTGCACGACAACCGCTTCCGCGACAACTCCATCGGGCTGCATCTCGAAGGCGCCAACCGCAACCAGATTGCCGGCAACCGCTTCGAGGGCAACGGATGGGGCGTGCGCATGATGGCCGACGCGCAGGACAACCTGGTGGAGGGCAACGTCTTCGCGCGCAACACGTTTGATGTAGCCACCAACTCGCGCAGCAGCACGAGCACGTTCCGTGGCAACTGGTGGGATCGCTACCGGGGGTACGACCTCGATCGCAACGGTCGTGGCGACGTACCGTTCGCTCCCGTGCGCCTCTTCGCCACGGTGGCCACCGACGCACCGGCTACGGTGCTCCTCCTGCGCAGCGTACTGGTGGATCTCCTCGATCTCGCCGAGCGCGTGGTCCCCATGATCACGCCCGAGGGACTGGTCGATGCGGCGCCCCTCATGCGGACGCCACAGCTCCGCCTCGTCGCCGCAACGGAACGCCCCTGACATGGACCCTCTGCTCTCCCTGCGCAGCATCGCCAAGCGCTTCGGTCGCACGCGCGTCCTCGACGACGTGACGGCCGACGTGCACCGCGGCCGCATCACCGCGCTCGTCGGACCCAACGGCTCCGGCAAGTCGACACTCAACAAGATCCTGCTGGGCTTCGTGTCGCCCGATCACGGGACGGCAATGTTCGATGGTCACGACCTGCTGCGCTCGGCAGACGCGCGCGCCACCATCGGCTACATGCCGCAGCAGCCCCGCCTGCCCGAGCAGTTGACCGCACGCGACCTGCTGGAGCTGCTGCACCGCCTGCGCCCCGATGCTGCACGCGATGAGCGGGCCCTCGACCTGTTGCAGGTCGGACCGCTGTTCGACACACGACTGGGCGTGCTCTCGGGCGGGCAGCGGCAGCGCATCAATGCCGCGCTCGCACTGCACTTCCGCCCGGTGCTCGCCGTCCTCGACGAACCAACCGCGGGGCTCGACCCGGACTCGGCGCAACAGCTCAAGCTCCTCCTGCGCGATCTTACTCGCGAGGGGCGCAGCGTGCTGGTGACCTCGCACGTCCTGAGCGAACTCGAAACGCTGGCCGATGACGTCCTCTTCCTGCTCGAGGGGCGCGTGGCGTTTGCCGGTCCCCTCGCGGCGCTGCGCGCGCGCGCCACCGACGGCTCGCTCGAAGGTGCGATTGCGGCCGTGATGCACGGCGAGGCCTCGGAGGTGGCGGCATGATCGCGCCGATCGCACTTCCGCACGTTGCCACCTCTCCTGCTCCCGACCACGCGATGCCAACACCCGGCAGTGTGCCCCCTGCACGCCTCGTCGTGCTGCACACCGCGCGCCTCGTCGGACGCGACCTGGTGCGCAACCGGTGGCTGCTCTCGTCCGCGCTCGGCTTCGCGCTCGTCACCGAGCTGCTGATTCGCCTGGGTGGCGATGGGCTGCGCATCGTGGCGAGCCTGGTGAACGTGGTGCTCGCGGCGACGCCGCTCGTGAGTGCGGTGTTCACGGTGGTCTACTGGCACGTGGCGCAGGATTTCGTGGCGCTGCTCCTCGCGCAGCCGCTCCGCCGGTCGGCGGTGTTTGCCGGCGTCGCGCTGGGGCTCGTAGTGCCGTTGGCGGCAGCCTTTGTTGCGGGTGTGGGCCTGCCGCTCGTCGTACATCGCTCCATCGATCGCGATACAGCGCGCGCTGCCTTCACACTGTTGGGGTGTGGCGTCGCGTTGACGGCCACCTTCTCCGGCCTGGCACTGGCCATCGCCGTGCGCTCGGCCGATCGCGTGCGGGCGCTCGGCGCGGTGCTCGCGCTGTGGGGACTGCTCGCCATTGCGTACGATGGTGTGGTCCTCTTCATCACCACGCGATTCTCGGACTACGCACTCGAACGGCCGCTCCTCGCGCTGGCCGCGCTCAACCCGATCGACCTGGCACGCGTGCTGCTGCTCCTCGAAGTCGATCGCCCCATGCTGCTTGGCTACACCGGCGCGGTGCTCGAGCGTTTCTTTGGGGGAGCCACCGGCTCGATCCTGGCCGGCAGCGTGCTGCTCCTCTGGATTGTGGTCCCCATGTGGATCGCCGCGCGGGGGTTCGCACGCCGCGATCTGTAACGCGGCGGTGACCCACGGGAGCGAACCGTGCGCTACGTTGTGGGCGCCGGTCTCCCCTCACCCCGCCCGTCATGCCCTCGACTGCCCTCGGCGACTTCCTCGGTACGGCCATCCTGATCCTGCTCGGCAACGGCGTGGTCGCCGGTGCGCTGCTCGAACGCAGCAAGTCGCGCGATGGCGGATGGATCGTGATCACCACCGGGTGGGCCGTCGCGGTGCTCGCGGGCGTGCTCGTCGCGTCTGCGCTTGGGGCACCGGGCGAGCTCAATCCTGCCGTGACGCTGGCCAACGTGGTGCTCGGCACGCGCACGGCTGCCGACGCCGGGGCGCACATTGTCGCGCAGTTTGCGGGCGCCATCGTGGGGTCCACGCTCGTCTGGCTGCACTACCTGCCGCACTGGGCGGCCACTGCTGACCAGGGGCGTATCCTGAGTTGTCATTGCAATGCACCGGCGATTCCGCACACGGCGGCGAATCTGGGCAGCGAGATCATCGGGACGGCGGTGCTGGTGCTGGTGGCCAACGCCATCGGCAGTGCAGCGGCCGCCGGCAGCGCGCCCGCGACCAACCTCGGGCCGATGCTCGTGGGCGCGTTGGTGTGGGGCATCGGTCTCTCGCTCGGCGGCCCCACCGGCTACGCGATCAATCCGGCGCGTGATCTGGGCCCACGCATCGCGCACGCGATCCTGCCGATTGCCAACAAGGGAAGCAGTGACTGGGGCTACGCGTGGATCCCCGTGGTGGGCCCGCTGATTGGTGGTGTGCTTGCGGCGATGCTCTGGGGTGCAGTCCGGTAGCCGCACGAATCAGGGAAACGGCGACAGCTCCGTCGGCAACACCGGACGGCAAAGCGGTATTCGAAATGCTTCTTTATAGGTGCCGTACTCACCTACACTGACTCATCGACCCGGAGTGCCTGGCCATGCGTGGACTGCCCCTCGTCCTCTTCACTGTCGCACTTGCCGCCTGTGGTGGTGCCAAGGAGGGAGCCTCGGATGCGGCGCCCGCCGCCGAAACGCCTGCCGCCGCCCCGGCGGCAGCCGCATCGTTTGACCCGTCGTCGATCACGGCAGCAGAGCTCGCGCTCGGCGACTCCGTGTACCACGGGCTGATTGGCGCCACCTCGTGCCAGGCCTGTCATGGCGCGGATGGGACGCAGGCCACCGTTGCGCCCAACCTTACGGACGCCGAGTGGCTGCACAGCGACGGCAGCTTCGAAGGGATCTACAAGACGATCGAGACGGGCGTGATGACGCCGAAGCAGTACAGCAGCATCATGCCGCCGTTTGGTGGCGCACCGCTCGATCCTGCGAAGCACCGTGCCGTGGCCGCGTACGTCTATCGGTTGGGGCACAAGCAGTAAGGCCGTTCGCGGCGGGCCTCGTGGCCGATCGCGGGGAGCGGCGCGTGTGACGCGTCAGGCCGCCGCCACCACGACCGGCCCTGCTGCGACGAGGCGCTTCGCCTCGAGATCCACGCGGAGATTGAGCCCCGCCAGTGTGCGTGCCCCGAGCAGCACCAGATCACCCGGCTCGCCGAACACGACATGGTCGAAGGTGGACGTGCCGGCGACGTGGATCACAGCAAAGCAGATCGGCCGCTCCAGCAGCGATCCGTCGGCCATCGGGAAGCGTTCCATGCGTTCGGCCTCGAGGCCGAGACCCTCGAGTAGTGCGCGCGGCAGCCAGGTGAACGCGCTCCCCGTGTCGACCATGGCCATCACGCCCGGCGCGCGCGTGCTACGGCGAGCGGGGTGTTCCGCCTCGACGATCACCTTGAGGATGCCCATGGCTGGCAACATGGGGACACTCGCGCGAATCACCGTCATCATTTCCTCTCGGACGCGAAGCAAACACCACCGCTGATCGCGCACCCGGGTGCGCCCAACGGGTGCGGTGCACGGCAAACGTACCGCGGGCCGGCTCCCCGAGGGAACCGGCCCGCGTCAGCAGCACGGCACGTACGCGGTCAGGAACGCAACACCTCAGGCTCAGCGAGCTCCCTCTGTGGCTGGTCGTCTGAATGCACGTCCGAGCGTCGTGCCTCGAAGAGGCCATCTGCATGATCAAGACTACGGGGGCATGCTTGAACGGGTGCACAACTCTCGGCTCGTGCGTCGCCCGTGCAGACTGCTAAGTGCTCCGGCGAGCCGACGTCGTGAGGCGATAGCTTTCGTGACTTGTGGCTCTCGCCAACACGAAGGTGCGCGACAGGACCGAGAGATACCTTCAGTAGCCCGCTCAATGTTGTGTGTCCGTCGCTAGCGTTCACCGATCTCCCGCACCTCGGTGAGTCAGGCGATGACTTGGGCGTCGAGCACTTTGGTGCGGTGCGTGCCGTTGGCGCGCTCGACGTTCGCGTTCTGAGTCGGAGCGCCCGGTTGAATGGGGATTCGCTCCACCGAGTGTCCCGCGACCTACAGCTCAAGGGTGGTGCAGACCAACTCCGGCCCGTCGCCGCAGCGAATGCGACACTGGATGCCGTGCGAGGCGAAGAGCTGGCCCGCTCAGAACTTCGACTTCCGCATCGTGTTCGCTCCGTCAATCGCGCGACTTAGTCTGACAGCGCGGCTTAGCATTGCAGTAGGAACTTTCGGGGACACCCCAATGTCAGCCTTTCGATCAATCACGGAGGTAAATCGATGCAGATGATGCAGATCAGCCTCGACGAGGCAGAATCGTGCTCCATCTACCATGCGAGCTCGCTTCACCACGTTCCTCGACTAGGGCCGCCGGATATCTACTACTACTGTCCCGCTTGCGGCGAGCGCCTGTTTCTCATCGGTCGGAACTGGTTTGCGTTTCGCAGCGTGTTCCTTTGCGTGTGCGGAGCGTGGTGTACGCCGCAAAGCGATGATCAGCGCTTTCGCGAGCCGCCGCACCCTGGACCACTCAGGCCCGTCTACCGCTTCCTCAGCAGGCCAGACTTTCGCGACCACTTCCTTGACGGTCTTATCCGGATAAGCTCACTTCAATCATGGCGGAACGATGAAGACGCCACGAGACGCGACGAGGAGGAAGGACGGAAGACGGTCCACATTGACTGGGCCGCGGGACGAGAGCTCTCACCTGAGCTCTTGCACGTCTCTCGCCGGTTAAACATTCCTCTGCGGTTTGGGGCACCGTACTATGCACTTGAGAATGTCTCGACGACTTGGACTGCACCGAACGCTGCTGGGCTTTCATTTACCCGAGCTTCTAGCGCGAGACTGACGGAAGAATTTGGCGAGAATGGCGTCATGGTACACCGCCCCGCGAGTTTGTTTCTGAGGCTCACGGAAGCGGTGAAGAAGAGACTGCCACTGCGGTGCGCAACGGTGGCTCCCATACAGTATCGTGCAAGAGACGAGGACGCTCGGTCTATGCTGGAGATCGCGCCACAGTTCATCAAGGACCCGAAACTTGCCTACCAAGAAGAGGTGCGTTTCTTGTGGGCGGCCACGGACTCCGCAGACGTGCCACTACACATGATGGTGGAAGTCGGAGATATCAGGGATCTCGCTACCGCGTATCCTTAGGCCGAAAGAGTTCACGCGCTCGCTCCTCGACGCGCCGTAGCCGACTGGCCCCTTATCGCGCGCTCTCGGTTGCGTCTCGGGTTTGCCCTCGACGAGCTTCCCGGAGGCCTCGCAGCTCCGCACATCTCGCAGTAACCCTGGCCACGACTCGGTCAATTGGAGCGATCGAGCGGGGTGGTCCCGATCCGCTTCGTTGCAAATCGGAAAGTGGGGAGCCGACAGTCGGACCTCCCCGTGAGTCGGGGACGCAGGCAAGACTTACCTGTTCTATTTGGTGGTGAATTCCGGCAATCCACCCAAACGACTCGTGGTGGGGTCCGGGTGTCGGTAGGTCGAAGTCCCGCGACGCGAATGGTGGCCGTGGTTCCTCCGCCGAAGGCTCTCGAAATCGCTAGACGAGACGACGACTACTTCGTGATGGCGCACAACGGAAGCGACGCGAACCCAAGCGGGCCGGCTCCCGTGAAGGAACCGGCCCGCGAGCGACCTCGACGCGCGAAGGCGACTACCGATCCGTCAGCACGAACGCGCGCAGCGGCGCACCACCGATGTTGTTGTCCGCCGCGACGATGGTGCGTACACCACCCGCCGGCAGTGCGAGCGACGCGACGTTGATCGCCACCGCACCCGCGCGTGCCGCCGGCGCGGTGCCCGCCGGCACCACACGGACCTGATACGTCCCCGCCGGCACCGCGACGTACGATGACGCCGTGCGCACCGCGAAGTTCGCGAGTGTCGGCGTGGCGGTGGCGAGATCGGCGCCCGGCGCGGTGACGAAGATGTCTACCGGTCCCGCGGTCGGGCTCAGGTGCACCACACGCACGCGCACCTGCCCCGCAGCCGGTGCGGCGTTGTCATCCGTCGTGGTGAACGCCGTGATTGCCGTGCCGCCTGCACCGCCCGTGCCGTACACGGTGTAGTCGGTATTGGCCGCGATGGTGAGCGGGAAGGTCGCGACACTCGTCGCCGTGTTTGCCGTGCGCACGAGGACAAGCGTACGACTGCCGGTGAGAATGGGTGAATACAGCGCGTTATTCGGCGCGGGAAGGCTGATGGGCGTCGAAATCGTGTACGTGATGTTCACACCAAACGGCACGTTCTCGAGTGTGGCATTCACGCGCCCGCGCGTGGTGTCGGTGATGACGTTCACGAAGCGGACGCGCCCCTGCTCTCCACCAGGCGAGTTGCCGGTGGGGGCATCGGCGGTGCCGCACGCGGCGGCGCTTACGGTCACGACCGCGAGCGCGGCGCGCGCGACGCGAGAAGCTGAAAGAAAAGTGTGCATGTCTCGTCGCCTCAATTCACGGAGCAGCCCGCGGGATACGCCGCGGGTTCCGCCGGATCGGGCAAGGCGGCAAAGGTGGCGTTGGGATTGGCATTGCGATCACCCACGGCGTACGGCAGCCAGCAGCGCTGCCCCTCGCTGGGCACCGCCGGCGCCGCCGCAGGACCACGCACCGCGTTGCGACGTCGCGCATCTTCCCAGCGAAGCCCGCTACCAAAGAGCTCGAAGCGACGCTGCAGATAGATCTCGTCGAGCAACGCGGCCTGCGTCAGCGTGCCCTGCAACGGCTGCAGGCACGCCTTGGGATCGTCGACGCCACGGCCGCCCGTGCAATCCGTGCGCACCGAATCGACTGCCGCCTGTGCCGCCGCAAGCTGCCCCGTGTTGGCCAGCGCTTCGGCCTTGATGAGCAGCGCCTCATCGGGGAAGTAGACGGGCAGCGGCGCCTGCGGGTTCGCGTAGCGCGCCCATGTGTCGAGCAGCGCCCCCACGCGCCCGGTCGCCGTCGACGCGACCACGAAGTACGTGGCGCGCTGATCGGTCGGCGCCATCGACAGGCGGAACTGCCGACGCGGGGCAATGCCGTTGGCTCCACCCGTCACGTTGGCAAACGGATTGACCGTCGGCACCGGGAAGCTGAAGGTCGACAGCGCCGTTGGTCCCGTGCGCCCCACGAGATTGGCCGCCGCGAGCGCGCCCGCGTTGTCGTTGGCCATGCGCGCATACCGCGCACGCAGCAGGTTCACGAAGTTGGGCAGGTTGAGCCCGGGCGTGAGGATCGAGCTATTGAAGAACGCGCTCGGTGCCGTGGCGGCAAGCGTGGCACTCGCCGAATCGAGCAGCGCGCGCACAAAGGGCAACGCCTGCGAGCGCCCCACGTACGTCGGCGATGTGATGCCAAACGTCTCGATGGGTACGCGCTGATACGACTGCAGCGCTTCACCGATCGCTTCGGCCTTCATGGCAAACGCAAGTGCCCGCAAGCCGCTGCGCGTGCCGGCATCGAACTGCCCCGACAGCGCGTTGGCGCCGGCGAGCAGGTCGTCCGCCGAGCGCACGGTACGATACAGCGAGTTGAAGACGGCATCGGCGATGCCGGTGCCACTCGGCACCGCGCCCTGCTCCGCATCGCTGATGGAGATGAGTGCGGCGCTCACCGACGCGAACTCGTCGGTCACGAGTCCCGCGGTGTACGCAAAGTTGCCGTACGAGGTCGCAAAGCGCCCCTGGAGCCCGGTGGCGAGCGCGATCACGCCGTCAGGGCTCGTGGTCACCTGCTCGGCGGTGGGGGAGTTGGGATTCTGCAGGTCGAGGCTGCACGCCCCGAGGGCGAGCGCGCCCACCGCGCTCGCTGCCAGTCGAAGAAGTCGCATGGAAGTAGGCACCGGGCGGTCAGTAGGTGATGCGCGCACTGAGCGACCAGACGCGTGGAATGGGATAGCCGCCGAAGTCGAAGCCGCGGTCGGCCGCGGTGGTCTGGCCGGAGCCAAGTCCGCCGCCGTTGGTGCCGAAGAGGTTGATCTCGGGATCGTAGCCGGAGTACTTGGTCCACACCCAGAGGTTGCGGCCGGAGAGCGTGAGGTCCACGCCGTCCTTGAACCAGCGGCGCACGGGCGCCATGTCGAGCGTGTAGCCGAGCGAGAGTTCACGCAGCTTCACGAAGGAGCCGTCTTCCACCCAGTACTCGAAGATGCCCTGCGTGCGCGCGTTGAAGCCCGGCGGCAGCTTGTTGGGGTTGCCGTAGGGGAGCAGCTCCCGTTCGAACTCGCGCGAGTTGCTGGCGATGCCGGCGTTCTGCGCGCGCGTGGAGAGGTTCATTACATCATTGCCGAAGACGCCGTCGAGCAGCGCGCGCACGCGCAACTTGCCGAAGAGCGTGAACTCGTTGAGCCACGAGCCCATCCAGTCCGGGTTCGGGTCACCGATGACGGCATTGAGCGAGTCGTTGCACTCGCCGTTGGAGATGCGACGGCGGGCTGCGAGGTCGGCACCCATATCCACATTCTGGTTACTGCGGCGATACCGGCCGAGCGAGTCCACCAGCAGTGCCCCTGTGCGGCAGTCCCGCGCCGCATACGACCCGTAGAACACGCCCGCCGGCTCACCCGTGCGAATGCGATTGGGATACCCACCCGCCGACTGGAAGTCGGGAATGTTGAGCGACTCGACGAGGTTCCGGTTGCGCGTGTACGTGATCGTCGACTCCCACTTGAGGTTCTTCGTATCGACGTTCGTCGTGCGCAGCAGCAGCTCGATCCCCTTGTTGCTCATGGTGCCGATGGGCGCGAACTGCCGCGAGAAGCCGGTGCTCGTGGCCAGCGGCCGGAAGAAGAGCAGGTCGGAGACGGTGCGGTCGTAGTACGTCGCGTCGACCGACACCTTGCCGTTGAGCAAGCCAAGCTCGGTGCCGACTTCCGTTTCCCGCGCGCGCTCATTGCGCAGCGTCGGATTGCCGAAGGTCACGTCGTTCACGAAGCCCGGGCGCCCGGCAAAGGGCAACTGCGCATACGCGATGTACTGCGAGTACGCGTTGATGATGCTCGGCTGACTGCCGGCCCACCCCAGCGCGCCGCGGAAGCGCAGCGAGTTGAGCAACCCGCCGCGGTTCTCGAGCGCCACGTACGACGCGGAGAACTTGGGGAAGAGCTGCCACCGCTCGCTGGGGGCGAAGGTGGACGATGCGTCCCACCGCACGGCGCCGGTGAGGAAGAGCTTGTCCCAGAGATTCACTTCCTGCTGACCATAGAACCCCAGCGTGCGCAGCTCGACGTCGGTCTGGCCGGCGGCAAACACGGAGCCCGCACCCACCAGCTCACCCACCGGCGCGAGCCCGTTGGCCACGGCGTTGGTGGTGGCGACGCGCTGTGACGTGTAGTTGAAGCCGCCCGTGCTGCGCAGCTCGAGCGACGAGGACGGATTGAACGTCACACTGGCAAAGCCGTCCTGGTTGATCACCCGCGTGTCGGAAAAGACCGACTGTGCGCGCCCCGTCGAGAGCGGCGCCGTGCCCAGCACCGCGGCGCGCGGAATGAACTGCCGCTGCTCGAAGTTGCTGTTGTCGATGCCGGCCGTGTAGTCGACCACCACGTTGGCGAGCGGCGTCCAGGTGAACTTGGCCGAGCCGATGAAGCGGTTGATCGTCTGCGGATTGCGGATCCGGTCGATCGCCAGCAGCGGATTGGTCCCCAGCGCGGGCGGCAACGGATACACACCGTTGACCGGGCGGAAGTCCACGCTGCTCGGCGCGAAGAAGAGCGACCCCATGATGCCGTAGTCGTTCTGCTCGCCGAAGGCCTGGAACTGGTTGCGCGTGGTGACGTAGTTGCCCGTCACGTTGGCGATGAGCTTGGAGGCCAACTGCTGTTGCAGGTTGAGCCGCACGCCCTGCCGGTTGGATGACGTGGAGCGAAGGATCCCCTCGTCATCGAGCACGTTGACCGAGGCGAAGTAGCGCGTCTGGTCGTTGCCGCCCTCCACGGAGAGGTTGTGCTCGCTCGTCATCGAGCGCTGGAAGATGTCGTCCTGATAGTTGAAGCGTGCGATCGGCTGTCCGTTGATGTCGAACGGATACAGGTTGAACGGCTGCTGTTCGCGCAGCTCGTTGGAGCCGATGCGGGAGTTGAGCGTGAAGCGCGGCTTGCCGATGCTCCCCTTCTTCGTGAAGATCTGCACGATCCCGTTGTTCGCCCGCGACCCGTAGAGCGCCGCCGCCGCCGCGCCGCGGATGATCTCGACGCGCTCGATGTCGGCCGGGTTGAGGTCGGCCAGGCGATTCTGCGGATTCGAGCGTCCGCCCAGATCGGTGAGCTGCCCCGACCCGTTGTCGATGATCACGCCATCGATGATGTAGAGCGGATCGGAGCCGGAGATGAACGAGTTCACTCCGCGAAGCCGCACGCTGATGCCACCACCGCCCGGACCGCCCGAGTTCTGCGAGATCTGTGCGCCGGCGATCTTCCCCTGCAGCGCCTGATCGATCGTCACCGCCTGCGCGCGCGAGACAATGGTGGAGTCGACCGAGGCGATGCTCGTGCCGACCTTGCGCTTCTCGGTGGGCGCGCCCGTGCCGGTGACGACCACCTCGCTCAGGTTGACCGCGCCGACGTTCATGGCCACGTCGAGCGTGGCGGTCCCGCCAGCGGTCACGGTGACCGTTCGCTGGAGCGGCGAGTAGCCAAGGCGACGCACGGAGACCGTGCGCTCCCCAACGGGAACGGCGCCAACGACGAATCCGCCGTCGGCGCCGCTGGTCGCGCCCAATCGGGTGCCGAGCACCTGGAGCTGCACGTCGGCCAACGGTCGGCCCGACGCCGCATCGGTGATGCGACCGCGAATCGATCCGGTCTGCGGCTGGGCAAGCGCCAGCGTGGGTGCCAGGAGGGCCAGCAGCGTCGATCGGGCAAGGCCGCGACGCAGGGCATCGAGAGACATCCGAATCACTCTCCGAAAAGCGGAAGCGCCGGCCAACCACGGGCCGGCAGACGGGAGGGGGGACAGCGGGTCGTGCAGTTCGGTCGGGAGGGTAGCCAGCGCCGGGGAGTGGGGCAACCCGCGTCGGCATTCTCCCGCTCGTCGAAACGTGAAACGCGGCCGTTATTCTCAGGGTGCCCGATGTGGCACCGTCACATCCCCGGACGCGACCGCGCCCCACACCACCGCCCCCATGCTGTTTCGTCGCTTCTACGACACGTCGCTCGCCCAGGCCACCTACCTGATCGG
>JALOPS010000378.1 GCA_025453745.1 Gemmatimonadaceae bacterium | reverse complement strand
ATGGATCGGTACGGAATCGCAGGCCGCTCCGCTGACGCTCAAGCGAGGTGCGTTCGTCACGATGTCGGTCACGCTGTGTCCAGCAACGTTGCACCTCTCGACGGCGGTCGTCACATCGGTTTCCGAGCCGTCCATCACCAACGTGCAGGAAGCTGGCGTGGACGAAGGCGGTCTCGTGAAGCGGAGCGGCGATCATCTCGTCATCCTGCGTCGCGGGCGTCTCTACACCGTGCGGGTGGGCGACGATTCGTTGCGGCGCGCGTATGCAACCAACGCCTTCGCGCCCGGGTTGAAGGTGGACGGCGATTGGTACGATGAGATGCTCGTCGCGCACGGCCGAGTCATCGTGATCGGCTACAGCTACGAGCGCGGCGGCACCGAAATTGGGCTCTTTCGTGTCGACGGCGACGGGCGCCTGACGTTCGAAGACACGTACCATCTGCGGAGCTGGGACTACTACTCCTCGCGGAACTACGCGGCGCGGCTGATCGACTCGACGCTCGTGTTCTACACACCGGGGGCGCTGCCCTCCGACTGGCGCGAGGGCGCACCAGCCATGAGGCGCTGGTCGAGCGACACGGCCGCACGCGCATTCGTCCCCACCGCGAATCCGACCCAGGTCTATCGGGTGCGCGGCGCACGACCGCATGTCACCGAGTGGGCGTCACATGCCGTCACGACCTGCACGATCACTGCACGCCCGCTCCGCTGCACATCACGCGTGGTGATCGGAGGCGCGAGCCGCTCGTTCTACGTGTCGCGTCGAGCGGTGTACGTGTGGATGAGCGCCGCCAAGGAGAATCGCAATTCCGGCGTCGACTCCCGACTCGTTCGTTTCCCGCTGGACAGCGGCGCACCCAGCGCCATCCGAACCTCGGGCCTTCCCGTGGACCAGTTCTCGTTCGCCGAGCAGGCCGACGGTACGCTGTTCGCCGTGGTCAGCGCCACGGCACGAGGCGATGGCATGTGGGCGGCCGAACGCGGGGCGTCCACCTTCGGTCTGCTGCGCGTAGACGCACGGTCATTCGGTGCTGGACGGGCGATCACGCCACCAGAGAGGACCCGGCCGATTACCGTGTCCAGTCCGGGCACGGCGATCAACCGATTTGTCGGTGATCGCCTGCTGCTGTCGACCGTCGACTATCGACATCTCGAGACCGGAGCGGTCACCGTGGTGCCACTCAACGGCGGAACGATCTCCCTGTTTTCGCTCCCTCACCCCGTCGACCGCATCGAGGCTCTGGGGCGCTCCGCATTGCTGGTGGGCACACGTGCCCCCAACCGTCGGCATACCTTGAGTGCTGCCGCGCTTGGATTGACGACTGCTTCGCTTGGACGGGAGCCGGCGCTCGGTGGCACCACCTTCCTTGCGCAGACAGCGGAATCTGAAGACCGCAGCCACGCCTTCTTCTTCCGTGCGACGTCGGATTCGACGGGGACGCTCGCACTTCCGATCTGGACCACGGCGTCCGACACCTCGCCGTGGACTGGCCAACTGCAGTTCTTCGACGTGCACTCGCGAACACTGTCCGCCGTCGGCGCACTGACGTCATTGCCCTCGGAGGTCGCGCAGTGCGTCGCGTCGTGCGTCGACTGGTACGGCAACAGCCGGCCGATCTTTCTCGGCACGCGACTGCTTGGCTTGCTCGGCGACGAGATCGTCGAGGGGATGCGGCACGACGGTCGGGTGGTGGTTCGTCGCCGGATCACGTTCGCCGATCCGCCGCAGCCGGAGCCACGCTGACCTCCACGCAACTCAGCGCGGCACCGCCCGCACATCACTCAACCGCGCGCGCCCCGCGGCGTCCGTTGCCTTGACCCACCAGCTCGTCGCCGCGCCCACCGTGGCACGCGCGACGAGTGCGCTGGTGTCCGTCACGTCCACCGCGCCCATCGCCGCGCCATCGGCGCCGAGAAACTCCACGCGATAGCGTGCGCCCGCGCCAACCGATGTCCACGTGAAGCGCAGCGAATCACCCGTCACCTGCACCGGTGCCATCTCGATCGCCGGCACGCCCGCGCCCACCACCGCATCACTTGGCGGACGTGTCTTCATGTAGGCGACGAGCGCGCCGATGCACAGCGCGCTCGCCACCACGGCGCCCGCTGTGCGCGCCGCACCGCTCATCGCTGGCCTGCGCGCAGACGTGCCTCCGTCGCCGCGTGCGCGTCGATCACCGCCTGCGCCGCCTCCCGCGGATCGTCGGTCAGCAGAATGAGATCGAGATCCCCGGGACTGATCTTCCCTTCCTCGAGCAGCCGCGACTGGATCCAGCGCAGCAGCCCTGCCCAGTAGTGGCGCCCGAAGAGAATCACGGGGAATTGCGAGATCTTCCCCGTCTGGATGAGCGTGACCGCTTCGAAGAGCTCGTCGAGTGTGCCGAAGCCGCCCGGAAAGATGATGAACGCATCGGAGTACTTGATGAACATCGTCTTCCGCACGAAGAAGTAGCGGAAATGCACGAGCGTGTCGACGTACGGATTCGCACCCTGTTCGAACGGGAGCTCGATGTTGCACCCCACCGAGTGTCCACCGCCGTCGCGCGCGCCGCGATTGGCCGCCTCCATGATCCCCGGCCCCGCCCCGGTGATGATCGAGAAGCCGGCCTCCGCAAGCAGGCGCGCCGTCTCCCGCGCAGCGACGTACTGCGGGTCGTCGGGCCCCGTGCGCGCCGAGCCGAAGATCGTCACCCCCTTGGTGACCGTGGCCAGCGCGTCGAACCCTTCGATGAACTCGCCCATGATCCGCAGCACGCGCCACGTGTCGGTGCGCGTGAACTCGCCGCGCTCACCGAAGCGCTGCAGCAGCTTCTCGTCTTCAGTGACCGGCGGAAGATTGCGAATCGATTGATCGATCTCGCGCGTGGCCGTCGCGCCCTTGGAGACGAGCCCGCTGGGCGCGACGCGCCCGGCCTGTCGATGCCCTTCGGCGGTACGCGCCCGCAGCCCTGCGAGCGCTTCCTGTCCGGCGGCCGCGAGCTGATCCATCGAGCTGGCCTTGCCGGTCGCGGTACGCGGACGGCGCGGCGACGTGTCCGCGCGACCGGGCTTGCTAGCTTTCTTCGGCATGAGAACGGGACCGGGGAATCCACGCCGCGCACGTCTGCGCGCGCGTGGTCGTGCGCGCGCAGAACCTAATCATCGCTCCCCCACGCTACGATCCGACCAGCGCAATCCATGACCGTGCTCGTGGTCGTCGGCGATGGCGCACGACCGGATACGCTCCGCGCGGCGATGGCCGCCGGCCACCTCCCCGAACTTGCACGACTCGATCGCGACGGCGGCACGTACACCGTGTCGAGTTGTTTCCCGTCGGTGACGGGGCCGGCCTACGCGCCGTTCGTCTGCGGCCGCTTTCCCGCAGGCATCGGGCTGCCGGCGCTCCGCTGGTACGACCGGGCGCGACAGGTCACGCGGTGGCCGAGTTACGCGCGCAGCTACGTGGGCTCGCAGATGCGATTGCTCGATCGCGATCTCTCGCGCGAGGCGCGCACGCTCTTCGAACACGTCGGCGGCGATCGCGGCCTCGCGTCGTTCAGCATGCTCGGGCGCGGCCTCCCCGCGCGACGCCACGTCGGCAAGTCGGTCGGCATGCTCGCGCGCGTGACGCATACACATTTCCGCGGCGACCTGGACGCGTGGCTCCGTCTCGATGAACGTGTCGCCGACACGGTCGCCCGGCGCGTCCGCCGCGAACGGCCACGGTATCTGCTCGCCGCGCTCACCGGCATCGACAAGGCCTCGCACGCCGAAGGGCCGGAGAGTGCGCAGACGCTTCGTGCGATGCGCGTCGTCGACCGATTGGTCGGCGAGTTGCGACACGATGCCGAACGCGCCGGCGAGTGGGAGCGCACGCAGCTCTGGATCACGAGCGATCACGGCCACGCCCTCGTCGAGCAGCACGATGACCTCGCCGATTGGGCACGCAGCCGCGGTCTCCGCGTGCTCGCACATCCGAACGTCTTCGTCCCCCACGCGGAGATC
>JALOPS010000377.1 GCA_025453745.1 Gemmatimonadaceae bacterium | reverse complement strand
CACCCGCGCCTCCTCACGGCTGACGCGGCTCATCGTTGTTCCATCCCTCGTCGCGTGCTCTGCGGATAAGCTCGTCGGTCCTGACCGGGCAGCGGGCCTCGATGAAGTGCGTCCGAGCGCCGCGCTTGTCGCGTTCCAAGATGACCTGATCAGCGCACACGACGTGACGACAGGTGAGACGCTCGAGTATCGGCCCAACGATGGCGTGCTGCGAGTCATTCGCGGCCTCAACGTCATCGATATCGAGCTCGATGCGTCGACGCAGCGCGATGCCATCGACCTCGTCCTCGGGGTCGCGTCCCACTCGGAGTTCGTCGCCTCGACGGAGGGGATCACGCCCCAGTGCGGCAACGGCGACCTGAGCGGCTGCCAGATGAGCGCGCCGGCAAACGTGTCTGAGTCTCCGGCGGACGACGCATCCTCCGGCATCGTCAGCCTGACGCCGATGGTCCGTATCCGGCGAGCTCTGGGTTCCTCGTCGAATCTTGCGCCGTCGGCGTTGTCGCTCTTCAATTCGGATCCGTGCCCCGCGATCGGCGTCGCGATCGGAGCACAGCGCACCGAATCGATCGCCAAGCTGCTCCAGAAGAAGCGCCTGATCGATGAACTGATCGAGAGCGTCACGGTCGAGATCGGCCCGAATGGCCCACGCATCCCTATTCCGAATGCCCAAGGGATGATCGCTCAGAAGCTCGCGCAGGGGGCGATCGGCCTTAGGAATAACGCTTACGCGAATGTCCTTACGTATCAGTGGAATTCGCGCGGTTGCAAGGGCCGAACGATCTCGGCTGGAGCGTCGGTGGAAGGAAGACGAATCGTTGGTGTCGGAGGGGGTGGTGGCAGCCCCGCCGTGTTCTTGTTGGTGCGGTGCACCATCCTTCACTACGAGACGTCGTTCGATGGAGGCTTCACGTGGGTCACGACACGCACCGAGAGCCAGTGCACGACCTCGAATCCAGCCGACATGAACTGAGGCTCGGGGCAGGATCCTGAGCATTCCGGTTCGCCAGACGACCACTCTCTCGAGAGCGTGAGCGCGACACCCGCAGTGTGAACGCCGCACGTCGAGGACGTAGTCCGGCGGCTCAGGACAATTTGAAGCATCGGCCACGACGACACGGCCCCAAGCACCTGCCGGCGTGCAGCTGCTGGTGCTTGGGGACGACGCCTCCGTCGCCAGTGACCGGGAAGAGAGTCACTCCACACTCTTTGACACGCATGAGCGAGAACGCTCCCGCACCGCGAAGCGGTCGTCGTCGCGCCTCGACGCCGTGGCACCGAACCATGGCGGCTCCCGCTGCCGTTGGACACGGTGCCGAACATGAACGGCTGCGCCGTGCGAGCCGCGCATTCGCTTTCCGGCTCTGCCTCTTGTTGTATGCGTTGCTCCATGTTGGTTGCGCGCCCGTCGTGTCGCGTGGCGCCGGCGCGGCGCTGCGGCTATCCGCGGGCGGTGGGGCATACGAAAGCCCATGCACCCGGGGTGCGAGCAACGTGTCGGTTTCGTCGAGTCGAGTCGTCGGAAGCGACGAGGCGCTCGCTGAAGCGCTCCTCTTCGCGTCTCTCGCCAGCGACTCGCTCCCGGACGGCTGGCCGACGGCTGCGCGATACTTCAACCGGCTGCTTGCGGCCACCTGGCTCAAGGTGTACGCAGGCGCCGATTCACTGACACTCGTGCGACAGCCGCTTGCGCGTGAGGAAAGGCGTGTCCGTGAGTCGCTGTGCGCGTGGGATGCATTAGGCCTGATGTCGACGTTCACACTTGGTGTCGTCAGTGACATCGGCCCTGCGTGGCAGTCCAATGCCCTGAGCACGGTGTTCGAGCAGAGTCGGTCTTGGGGCCTTGACTCGGTGTACGTCGCCGGCGATTCGGGTGTCTCCCTAGCTCAGCTGGTCGCCGCGAGGGACACGCTCTTGCTCGTCGAGGCCGTCCTCGGGGCACGTGCAGTACGGCCAGCGTTCGTGTATCTGTCGTCAACGGAGGAGCGGCACGCGGCAGCACTCCCTGCACGCCCACACGTCGGCATTCTCCGTGGGTACACGGCGGGGCCCGTCGACCTCCCCGGCATCGCGATTGCTTCGCCCGGCCCCGGAGCGCACAGCACGCTCGTGCACGAGCTGACGCATCTTGCGCTCGCGGGAGCCAAAGACCCGCTGCGCGCACCGCTCGTCGTCCGCTTGGCGGAGGAGGCGCTGGCCCGTGCGATGGATGGCCGTTCGCGTTCGAGCCCCGGACTGCTCTCCGAGGCGCTCGTGCGCAAGGTGCTGAGTACGCCCAGAACTCGGCACGCGCCGATCGATCAGCTCGACGTGCTGGTTGACGAAACGGCGGAACTACTCGATACCTTGGGGGCGATCTACCGTGTCAGTCTGCTCAGGTGCACGGTGTTCCCACTTCGCCTTCTCTTGCCGCCGGCGGCCCAGTCGCTCGATTCCGCCGTTGCGGCCCTTGGCGAGCGCCTAGCGCTGTCCCCTGGTGAAGCAGAGAACGTCGTGGTCTCGACCCTTGCAGGCGGGTCGATACTAACCCAGGACCTCGGCACGGGGCGCAGCGCGTGCAGGTAGTCTGATGACGAATATCGCAGTGATCCGTTTCAATGTCTCCACGATGTCGCATGCTTTACATCGTGTGCGCACCGGTCCCGGATGCTCAACGACGAGCGTGCAAGAACGACCGCGAGAGCACCGAGCCGGCAGGTGGCGCTGCCGATCAAGTTCGCCGTTCGGCGCCCACGGCGTTGGCCGTACATGAACCCGCACCCCCGATCTCCGATGCGTCGTCTCGCATTCGCCATCCTCTTCTCACTCGCCGCCGTTACCAGTAGCGCGCAAGCTCAGGACGGTGTGCTCGCCCTCGAGGCGATCGCGCGCGACTGGAGTAGGTCCTCGAACCCCCCGCGCTGTGAGCCCCAGCTCAGCCGCGGACTGCCCGAGCCGACGCGGACGTGCGAATGGCCGGTCGGCTCGAGTGATCGTGGGGGGCTGAAGGTTTCCGGTCTCGCAAATGCCGCTGGCAAGATCGTCCTCGTGGCACGGGAGGACGACGTCGCGGATCGCGCTGCTGCGTTGCGCCTCCGCGATTCGCTGTCCGTTTCCATGCGTGCGGCTGGCCTTCGTGAGTTCCGCTGTCCATGGGACGGTGACGGTCGGCAGTGGCGCTCGGCGCAGGCGACGGTGCACATGACGATCGGTGCGACGCTCCCCGACGGTCGGATTTCGATCCTGATCTTCGCGACGACCCACACGGACAGCGTTCCAGAGGTCCTGTGCTCGGGCGCGGAGGCAATCCCTGACTGATTCGTGCCTTCGGGCCGCCTGGCGTTCCGCGTCCGTCCAGGTCGAGGTCACCGGCAGGCCGAGGCGTCGGGTGCCGGTATGCACCTGACCGAGGGGCTGGCAGGTCATGGGCGCTTTACGCCGATGCCCGCTGGCGGGCGCGCCGTAGTCGTGACCCGGGCGCCGGTTCACGCGTCGGACGCGCGATGAGGTGCGTCCGTCTCTTCCCCGTCGCGCGACGCCGCGCGCCCAGTGCCGTCCTCCTCGCGGTGTTCACCACCGCGGGGTGCGTGCGTCCGGGCGACGGCCGCCCCGTGCTCATCCCCGTGACCGAGGCGGCCCACAATGCCGCCCGCTTCGGCGGCCACCCGGTCCGGGTGTCGCTCGCCGAGGGGGTGGCCGCCGCCGAGCCCTGCGCCGACGGGCCGTGGCAGCTCGTCGACGGCGACGGGCGCGTGCTCGCGGCGGGGCAGCGGTGCGAGCCGGTCCGCCTCGCCGCCGCCGGCGGCCGCGTACGCGTGGTGCCGACCGGTGCGATGGCGGCGCGGGTGGTGCTCCGGGCCGATGCGCCCGACGGCGCCGTGCGCTGGCGGGGGACGCGCTATCGGGGCGAGCTCGAGTTCGCGGTCGACGGCGGGGCGCTGCGGGTCGTGAACCGGGTCGGGCTCGAGGACTACCTGCGCGGCGTGGTGCCGGCCGAGATCGGCGGGCGCGATCCGCGGGAT
>JALOPS010000376.1 GCA_025453745.1 Gemmatimonadaceae bacterium | reverse complement strand
TGACCCGACCGTTTCCCTCTCGCCATGGCACAACAGCAGTACCTCGACTTCGCAGTGCTCATCTCGCCTGGTGCGGGAGACCGTTATCCGGTCACCATCACCGAGTCGCCACGCGGCCGGGTGGCGGGGACGCTCACCTTTCCGTTCGAGCGCGTGGCGCTCGCCGCGACGCTCGCGGGGCTCGCAGACGCCATCGTGCGGTCGCGGTCTGCGGGTGGCGCGGCGAAGGGGGCGCCACACGCACCGACGATGCGCGGCATCGCGATGGCGGACGAGACGCCGTCGCACGCCGCCACCGTCACCGACTTCGGCCGAGCTCTCTACGGCGCGCTGTTTGCCGGCGAGATCGGTGCGGCCTTCAAGGCGATCAAGTTCGACGCGCGGCGTGCGGGAAAGGGGCTGCGTGTGCGGCTCGCCATCGAGGCTCCCGAACTCGCCTCGCTGCCGTGGGAGTTCCTCTACGACCCCGATGCGGGCGACTTCGTGTGTCTGGCAGCCGACACGCCGCTCGTGCGGTATCTGCAGGTCGATCGGCCGATGAGCGCCATGACGGTCACACCACCCATTCGCGTGCTGGCGATGGTGTCGAGCCCGAGCGATCACGATCGGCTCGACGTGGAGCAGGAGCGGCGGCGCGTGGAGCAGGCCACGGCCGGCTTGCGTGGCGCGGGGCTGCTCGAAGTGGTGTGGATGGAGTCGGCGACCGTTGACGCGTTGCAGAAGGCGCTGCGCACCGGCGTCTATCATGTCTTCCACTTCGTCGGTCACGGTGGCTTCGACGCCGGTCGCGGCAAGGGCGTGCTGATCTTCACCGATGAGGAGGGGAAGGGGCACGTGCTCGATGCCGCGATGGCGGCGCGCATTCTCTCGCGCGAGGACACGCTCCGCCTCGTGGTGCTCAACGCCTGTCTGGGCTCCAAGGGGAGTGCGACGGATCTCTTCTCCAGCACCGCGGCAACGCTCGTTCGCGGTGGCGTGCCGGCCGTGGTGGGAATGCAGTACGAGATCTCCGACGACGCGGCCATCGAGTTCGCCCGCACACTGTACGATTCGATCGGCGATGGCTTCCCGATCGACGCCGCGGTGGCCGAAGCGCGTGTGAAGCTCAGCACCGAGGGCGGCTCAGTGGAGTGGGGCACGCCCGTGCTGCACATGCGCGCCCCCGATGGCGTGCTCTTCGAGATCAACGGGATGACCACCTCCGAAGCGCGCAACACGGGGCGGTACAATCAGGTCATTCCTCGGCCGACCGTGACGGCAACGCAGACGGCGTCGGTGCAACAGACGACCGGAGCGTCGCCGCTGCCGGTGAGCGCTGCGCCGCCACCACCGGTGATCGCGCCACCGCCCGCACCGACCCCGGTGGTCACGCCACCCCCGGGCGCTGGTGTCGGCGGTGCTGCGCCGCAGAAGTCTTCCGGCATGAGTTCGGTCGCGAAGGTCGCCGCCGGCGCCGTGGGCATGCTCGTGGTGATCGTCGCCCTCGCGCTCATGCTCGGTGGCGATGAGTCGACCGAGACGGCCGTCACGGATACCGCGCAGGTGGTCGACTCGGCTGCCGCCGCTGCACCGGAGGGACCCGTGTGGGCCGTGGGCTTCCAGAGTATCCAGGGGCCACCGCGTGAGTGGTACCGTGTCGATCAATCGTGCCGATGGATCGAGCCGATCTTCACGGAGACCGACACCACGTTCAACGAATTCGTGCAGATCGCCGGCGCCGAGGGCGAAGTGGAGCTCTTTGACCGGTCCCGCAACATCACGGTGCACTTGCCGCTGGCGGGCGGGTGGGTGAGTGTGGATAGTGGCGGCGGCAGCGAACTGGCCAACATGGGCGTGCGCGTGACGACCGTTCGCAAGGCCGCGCCGTCGCCACTCCCCGAGTGCGACGTGCCGGTGATGCAAAACCCTTGAGCGTGCGGCACCCGCCGGCCGCACGGGATGGCTGACATGTCGGCACTCTTCACGAAGCTCAACCGTGGCGCGCACGACACCGTGTACGTGCTCGGCGCGCCCGCATCCTTCGATGCCGCGCTCGCCGAGCTGGAAGCCGTCGCCGTCAAGCGCAAGATCGGCGCGCGCGACCGCGTCGGCTTCGGCATCGGCTTCGCGATCACCGCCGCTGATCGAGATGCCATCAGTGCTGCGCTGGCGAAGGCGGCGGCGGACGATGCCGTGATCTGGCTCGCGTACCCCAAAGGCACATCCAAGCGCTATCGCGCCGAGTTCAATCGTGACGGCGGGTGGGATGTGTTCGGTGCGGCGGGGTTCGAGCCGGTGCGGCAGGTCGCCATCGACGAGGATTGGTCGGCGTTGCGCTTCCGCCGCGTGCAGCACATCAAGACGATGACGCGGAGTTTCGCGATCACCGACGAGGGAAAGCGGAAGGTAGGGCAGCGGCGCCGCGCGTAGTGACGCGCGCTATCGCCAGCGCACGCCGACTGACAGGCCCCCGCGCCGCATGCCGGCTTCGACACGCGCAGCATCGATGTACTGTCCGCCAATCAGCAGCCCGACGCGGTCGGTGAGCGCGCGATCTACTTCGCCGCGCACGCCCAACTGATAGCTGTCGGCGGTGTCGGTGCCATCACGCGTCTGGATGTACCGGCCCCAGACCCGAAGCACGCCCACCCCCGCCATCGCACGCCAGCTCCAGCGCGACCGCGTCGACGCGTGTCGTGCGCCGAGCCAGACCATTCCACTCAAGACCTGTGGCAGCGGCCCGGACGGGCAGAATGCGCCCGCGATCAGCGGACAGGACGCGGCCGATGGCAGGTCGGTCGCGCGGCCGTAACTGCCGCTGACCGCAAACAGCGGCGCCGTGCCGGCTTCGCGTCGTTCCACACCGGCGCGCATCTCTGCCGATAGCAGGGTGCCCATGGCGAAGTAGATGCCGCTGGTCCCCTCCACCGACGCGCCACCGGCGAACGTGGGCGTCCATCCGGTCTGCGCATCGGCTGGCCATGCCACACCGATCATCGCCGCAGCCACAACCACGCGTTGCACCGTCTGCATGTCGATCTCCCGACGTCCGCACTCGCTCACGCCGCACGTGCCTGCCTCGACACGTGACGGTCGCGCTGATGACAGGATAGGCGTCCTGCGACCGCCGTGCTACCGCCCGCCGCTCCGCCTCACGCGCAGCCGTTCCGGCGCACCCACCACCGCTGGCTCTTTCCGAACCCGCTCCACGTCGTCGAGCTCGATCGGGATCGACTGCGTCAGCCACTCGTGGCCCGTGCTCGTCACCAGCACATCGTCTTCGAATGCGACGCGCAACCCGTTGAGAATCGCGCCCTGCTCGATCGACACCACCATGCCCGCCTCGAGCGGCTTGCGATAGTCGCCGTGCTCGTGCACCTCGAGCCCGATGAAGTGCCCGATGCCATACGTGTACGACTGGTCGAGCCCTCCGGCATCACGCAGCATCGTTACTGCCAGATCCTGCAGCTCCTGCCAGGTCACGCCGGGGCGGATGCGCGCGATGACCGCTTTCTGCACGTCGAGGATCGTCTGGTAGAAGGTGCGCTGTGCGCTCGTGAAGCGCGCGCCCACGGGGAAGACGCGCTGGACATCCGCCGAGTAGTGACGCCACTCCGCGCCCGTGTCGACGTGAATGAGGTCGCCGTCGCGCAAGACGGCGGAACCGGAACGCGCCTGCATCTCCTCGCGCGCAGTGGCATACGCCTCGCTGAACGATCGTCCCGCACTCACTCCTGTCGGAAAGCCGAGCTGCGCCCCATTGAAGCGATAGGTGAAATCGATCAGCTCGCCCACCTCACGGGTGCTCATCCCCGGTTGTGCCGTGCGCATCGTTTCCTCGAGGCCGAGCTTCGTCAGTGCGATCGCCTCGCGGAGCTGCGCGAGCCCCCACGCGTCCTGCACCATGCGCATCCGGTCGAGGTGGTCGCTCGCGTCGCGCAGCACGAGTTCGGGGGATGCGGCGCGCAACTTCTCGAGCAGCGCGAAGCGCGGCGGCATCGGCTCGTGCAGGTTGGTGAAGCGCTGATAGTTGAACC
>JALOPS010000375.1 GCA_025453745.1 Gemmatimonadaceae bacterium | reverse complement strand
GATCAGACGCACGTCGTCATATCCGAATCGCGTGTCCGCGTGCAAGGCGGCGTAAAGATCCGCATGCGCCTGCAATGTCTGCGGCGATTCCGGCTGCTCAGCGGCCTCGATCTGCACATTAAGCGGGGCGGGCTTTGTCAGCTCCGAGAGTATCGTGGTCAGACGCGTCGTGGCCTTCTCACGCACCTGCTGATAAGCCTCCGACAACGTCTCCTTGAGCGCGCGCTCGAACTCGAACGTACTGACGTGCGAATCCACGTACAGGATGTTCTTTTCACCGATCCGCGCACGTGCGCGCCGCACCGAGCTGTCGATGGACGCCGACAGGGTTGCAAGCGCAAGCTCGAGCAAGGACCCGGGATTGCTGCCGCCGTTCTGTTCCTTGAAGGTGATTCCCAGAACCGGGCCGTACTCGGCTTCCCCCTTCAGAAGGTCGTCGATTGGCAGGTTGGCACATAATCCGCCATCGACGATAAGCGGATTCACCTTGTCACGGGTGGGCCCGCGGAAGTAGAAGGGCAACGCGCAGGAATTGAAGACCGCCTGCGCCACGGACTCGTCCTCGCGCAGCGGCTGATAGGTGACCTCCGAGTTGGTCATAAGGTTTGAGGCGACCACGAAGAGCGGAATGGTATCGGGTACCACTCCGAGATCCTTCATCATGGCGACGCCCCGCTGCTGCAGGAGGGCCGCAAACTCCGCCTGGAGCGGGAGCAGGTCCACCATGGGCTTGCCCATCAGGAGACGAAGCAGCGGCAGGACGCTCGTTGGCGGCGGCACGCGCCTTGCCAGCGTCGCTCGATGCTCCGTGAGCTTCTGTCGCACATCTGCCAAGTTCACGTTGGCGGCAAAGAGTGCCGCGACGATGGCTCCCGCAGATGTCCCCGCGATGCGAGTGACCTGTACCTGCTGCTGCGATTGCAGGGTCTGCAGCGCATCGACCGCAGCCAGCAGACCGCCCAGGCGGGCCCCACCACCCTGCACGGCGACTTGCACCCGCGGAGGTTGGGGCGCATTCAGTGAGCTTCCGCGCTTCGAGGATTGCATTGCGTAGTACCCCTCGTTCTCCAATCCCTAGAGGAATCCGCACGGCGCGCGCAGATCGGACGCTGTCAGGCTCCTGACGCGCACGCTGCCGCGAGGAAACGCGGACCTTTCGATCACGACCGACTAGCCGCGAAGATAATGTGGCGAGGGCGCATCTCTGGCAATCGGAGCGGGTTCTACCGGCGAATCCGTCGCACCACGACGCGCGACAATCGCAATGGCATCTCGCCTCCGCTAGCCTTGCCTCACCTCGGTGGACCCCTCAAATCCGGCCACTGATGGACACCGCAAAACCGGCCACCACGATGGCGGGGTGAGGCTGGTTATCGGGCCGGCGTGACAGAGGTGTCGGTCGCCCCATGGAGTTTGGTCCGCCAGCTTCGGGGGCCGCAAGTGATCACGTGCGGGGCCGGCCCGTGTTTGCGCGCGAGCGCGAGAACGCCGAGGATGCGGCGCGGCGCGAGGACGCCCTCGGTGCGATGGATGTGCTCACAGACGGCGCTGATCGAGGGCCTGGCTTTGCGCGCGACATCGAGGAGCGCGAGCGTTTTGGCCGGCGTGCGCGAGGGGCGATCCACATCGGCCACGCGATGGTGGCCGCGCCGTGTGCGGAGGTGTTCGCGCAGCAGGCCGCTCGTCTTGGGATCGAGCACGCGCACCTGGAGGTCATCCCACTGCACGAGGACTTGCTGCCCGATCCAGCCGGGCGGCACGCTGTAGTACGCCGCCTCGACTTCCACACAGCCGTCGAGATGCACGACCCGCGTGCCGAGGCGGTAGTAGCGAAAGGGCTCGAGTGGCAGCGACTGCAGATGCGGGCGTTCTTCCGAAAACATCACGCTGACTTGGCGCTTCGTGGTGCCATGGATGCGCGTGTCGGCCCAGCCGAGCTCCCACTGATCGAGGTAGGCTTGCGCGGCTTCCAGCGTCTCGAAGCGCAGGCCCTTGAGCGGCGTGCCCTGCGTATGGCCGACCCCCGACTCCACCTTGCCTTTGCGATCCGGATCGCGCACGCGGCACGGCAGCGCGACGACGCCATAATGCGCGAGCACATCGCGATAGAGCGGATTGAGCTGCGCGTCGTACACGTCGGGCGTGAGCACGCCCTCGCGCAGATTGTCGAGGACGATCACGCGCGGCGTGCCGCCGAGGCGCCGAAACGCCTCCTCGTGCAGTGCGGCCCACCGCTGACTACTGGAGCGCCAGGTGAGCAGTCGCACGGATTTGCGGGAGTAGCCGAGCGTCAGCACGAAGAGGCGCGTGCGTTTGTATTTCCCGCTCACGGGATCGCGGACCATCAGACCCTCGCCGTAATCGACTTGGGCCTCCTCTCCCGGGGCGGTTTCAATGATGCCCGCCGGCTCGGGTGTCATTCTGCGCAAGCGCCCGACGAAGCGGCGCACGCTCGCATAGCGGCCGTCGAAGCCAAGCTGGTCGACGAGATCTTGCCAGTTGGCCATCGCGTTCCGGCCACGGCGCACCGCCTCGACGATCAACTCCCGATACGGCTCACACGCGCTCGCCGTCGGCGCCCGCTCAGGCCGAGCGACCGTCGCCGCCACGGTCGCGGTGGAGACCGAGTCGGTGGACACCTCGCCCGTGGTGGCCGGATTTGGCGGCGGCCACTGCGTCGGCCGGCCGCCGCGCCGGCGCACCGCAACGCCCGCCGTCTTCAGATACCCACTGATCGCCTCGCGGCGCACGCCCGTCGCCGCCTCGATGCGCCGGAGCGACCACCCCAGTCGCCCCAACGCCATCACCTGCTGCTGTTTGGTCTCGTCCAAGACGTTGCTCATGGCAGGGAACGTCCCTCTCGGAACGTCCCGCCGGGCTACGCTTCAGCTCGCCTGTGGTGGCCGGGTTTCAGGTGTCCACTGGTGGCCGGATTTGGGTGTCCACCGAGGGGAAGTAGCTCAAGCTTGGCAGGCCGTAGCACCCCATCTTGACCTCGAATGTGGACTCCAATCTCGGGTTCAGCTTCGCGGGATTCGGATTGCACGTGTAGTCGGATATCGCCTGCGTCGTCGACGAACTGAAACTCAGCATGTCTGATTGTCGAGGCGTCCGTGCCACCCGAGTATTGCACGGCAATGTCCGCCGGGATCACCGTAGAGCGTATTGACATCTTCACCTCCAGAGTGATACTCGCGATCGGGATGACCATGTCTGGAGAGTCGACAAAGAGGATGTCATCCGGAAGGTCAAGCGTCACGCGCTTTTTCGCCCAACTGCCGTCGTGCGGTATGCCATCGAAGACTCTTGTACCATATGCGTTGTACGCCATCCGAAAGATGTCATTGAGCGAGGCCATTCGATCCAGCGCGGTATCCCGAAAGATCAACGCGTTGTTCGGTTCGACTTCCAGTCGCTGCTGGATAGCCGCTGGAAGATCGCTTGGTCCAAGCACCTGAGGTGAGGAGCGCAAGCTGAATCCCAGGGCCACAATCTCAATGCTCGGATCCTTCTGCGTGACCGGCGCAATCGACTGTTGGAGATCAGCTTCCGGTAGCTGTTCAACAGTTCGAAGCGCTATTCCCTCCCGAGAAGCAAGCAGAGTGGCCTCTGATGTAAACCCGGAAGATGAGACTGCAATTGTGAGAGCGGCACCAATGTTTCGTCGCTTCGCCGCCAGCTGCTCGATCCACGTAACGTCCTGAGGCGTTGAGTGACGACGGCATTCCACCGTAATGAGTACGCTCGCCGTACCAACGCGCTGTCGAATTGAAGCGTCAACTTCTCGAAGAGTGCCCGTCACGAGGTCGGGAACTCTGTCGGGCGATTTCACTTGCGCACCGTGCTTGGCGGCGATCTGTTCGATTCGACCGACAAGGTCCTGAAACTCTCTCCAAGCGCTTGTCATGCTAGACCCTGGTGGACGACCTAACGAGGTTGTAGGAAAAGCCCGCGAGCACCGATGTGGAAACGGAACTCCTTGAGCCGCGACTCGTTGGCCTCAGAGGAAATGTGCGATCCTGTT
>JALOPS010000374.1 GCA_025453745.1 Gemmatimonadaceae bacterium | reverse complement strand
ACCTCCGCGAGAGTCCGTACAAGGTGCCCACCCGAACCCATCCTCCCGGTCTGACCCGAACCCATCCTCCCGTCCGTACACTGCGGAAGTCCAGCCGACAGCTCTCAGCTTTCCGCTCTCAGCTGCTCTCGCAGGTCGTGCCGACGGTGGGCGCCTCGGACCTTCTCACAGGGTGAATGCGCCGGACGTGCGGCTGACAGCTCGTGCCGTGCTGACAGCACCAGCCCCAACGCGCGTACGCGACGCGATTGCTGCTGAGAGCTGAGAGCTGACAGCCGTCAGCTGGACTTCAGCAGCGAGCGCTCAGCTGAGAGCTGCCCGGCTACTGCTCTTCCGCTGTCAGCTCTTTCGTAAAGCGCATCACGCCCCGACGCTCGATGAGCACCGGGGCGTGACGACATCGCTTACCGCGCGAGACGCGACTACTCGCGCCGGCCCGGCCCCACCTGTCCACGCAGCTCCCCACCCGGGAACCGCCGCGTGTGAATGTTCAGGTACGTCGAGCCCGCCCGCATCCGCGTCACCAGCGAGTCCCACGTGTACGGCGCCACCATCGAAAGCGACGCGCGCGACACGCGATTCTGCCGGAGAATGCCGCCCGCCGCCGGCACGGAGATGTTCCCCGTCCCCGGCGCACGCGCGGTTTCCGTGGGCACGAACCACGCCATGATCGGGCCGTTCTGCCCGGCCACGTTGGCATGGAAGTGCGCCATCGTGATCGAGTCGATGCCGGCAACGAAGATGTCGTACTGGATCGTGTTGGCGTCTTCGAGCACCCAGTTCGCCCAGCCGTTGGCGTTGGTGGTGACCGCGGGCACTTCCTGGGCGCCGGACAGCGTGGCGGTGAAGTTGGTCTTCTGGGGCGCGGCGTCCGAGAGCACCGCGTAGTCCTCGGTGCACGCCGCCAGGGCCGTGGCCCCGGCGAGTGCGGCAACGAGCAGGAGTCGTGAAGTCATGTGTCGTGTGCTCCGGTTACGCGTTGCGGTCTGTGCAGGCAACGAACTTGCTGTTGTTCGTCTCGATGAACGGCACCGGGTAGTTCACGTCGACGCCGTACGCGCCGCCCTTGTGGAACGTGCCAGTCGGGAAGACGGCTTCGGAGTTGCGTCCGTACTGGCGGATCAGTCGCCGAAGGTCGCCCAGACGGTGGCCGGTGAGGAACAGCCAGTACGCCCGCTCCTTGAACACCTGATCGACTTCCGCCGCCGCCGCCGCCGGCCGCGTGAGCGCGGGCAACGGCGCGATGGGGGGCGGATTGAACGCCGCCGGCAAGTTGGCGTTGGTGATGAGCGTCGGCAGGTTCGCCCGCAGCGTGTTGAGCGTCGCGAGGTAATCGCCGCCCGTGCGCTGCTGATTCTCAGCCTCGATGAGGCGGGCTTCCACACCATCCGCAAAGACCACGATCGCGGAGCGATTCATGTACTTGGTCTGCACATTCATCTGCGTCAGGTTGTCCGCCCCGACGCGCGGGAAGAATGCGATGCCCGACCCGCGTGGCGAAAAGACGCGTGGATCGGTCGCGCCATCGGTGAAATACGGCAGTCCGTTGATGCCTTCCCGATCACCCACGGAGAAGCGCGGGAAATTCTGCGTCGGCAGGAAGACGCCATTGTTCTGACGTCCCGTGTTCTCCGAGTGGAAGAGCGTGTAGCGGTAGTTGGTCGGCACCGCCGCCACCGCCGCTGCCGCATCGGCGAATCGGCCGAGGTTCAGCAGGGCGCGTCCGCGCCCCACGCGCGTCAGGTTCAAGATGCGAGCCTGGTCGGCCGTCGGCGTCGCCGGCGTGCCGATCAGCGCAAGCGCCGAATCGAACTTGGCCACCGCTCGCTGGTACAGCACCTGATTGGAGACCGGATCGCCCAACTCCTGCGTACCGGCATCCACGTCGAAGGTCGAAAGCGGAATCCCGTTGCAGTACATCTCCGCCAGCATCACGTACGTGTATCCGGCGAGCGCCTGCACTTCGGCGCGGGCCGGGTTGGTCGGCTGCAAGCGAGCATACGTGCGCTCCACGCGCTCGGCCGTCGCCCGCGCGCGCTGCAGGCTCTGGTAGATGCCGTCGAGCGTGCCGTTGATGGGGTTCGTGCCGCGCACGTCCATCTCGAAGCGCGTCGGAAACGTCTCCGCCCAGATGAACTCGTCAGCGAGCAACCCACCCAGCGTGATCACGCCATTCTCGCCGCCGGCCCCCATCGCCACCTGCAGGTCGGAGATGACCGAGGCCCGCAAGGTGGGCAGCACGCTGACATCACTCACCGACTGCGGGGTCGCCACATCGGGGTCTTCCACCGTCAACAGCTCGTCCTTCGAACAGGCGCCGAGCGCCAGCAATGCCGCGCCACCGAACAGCGCGCGCACGGTCCGCGCGCGTCCGGACGCGTGTGTCATGAAAGTGTGCATGAGAGTGATGATCCGGATCAGAAAGTCAGATTGAGGCGCATCGTGAAGCGACGCACCGGCGGGGCGGTCAGGAAGTCCTGCGTCCCGAAGATCGCATTGCTGGCCGACAGCACCTCCGGGTCGAAACCGGAGTAGTTGCTCCACAATCCCAGATTGCGGCCACCCACCGTCAGCGACGCGCCGGCTGCGCGCAGCTTCTGCGCCCACCGCACCGGCATGGTGTACGTGAGGGCGATCTCGCTCAACCGCACGAAGCTCGCATCCTCGATGTAGCCGTCGGTGTTACCCATCGCGCGGGCCGTCGACTTGGCCTGGTCGGCCAGCGGGGCGTTGCGATCCCAGAAGTCCGGGCCGTTGGCAAAGCCGCCATTGTTCCGGAACTCGCGCGTGTTGTTGAAGATCTTGTTGCCGCCGCGATAGTTGACGAGCGCGGTGACCTGGAAGCTCTTGAACAGCGTGATGTTCGTGTTGAACGCCAGCTCCTGCGTGGGCAGCGGCTGCCCCACGTAGTCCAGCGAATCGGAGAGCACGATCTCACAGCGCGGGCCGCCCACGACCTGCGGGTTCGCCAGGCCACCGTACGACGGGCAATTCACGCGCGAGATGATGCCGTTCTGATCGAGATCGTTGTAGCTCAGGATGCGACGCGCGAAGTAGCCACCCGCCGGGAAGCCCGCGCGATGGAACTGATTGCCACCCACCACGATCGGAGCGATGACCTGACCATCGATCGTGCCCAGGTCCACGATCCGATTGGCGAACGTGGTGAAGGTGACGTTTTGCTCGAAGCGGACCGTGTTGTTGTCGATCGGACGGACCGTGATCGACCCCTCGGCGCCGCGCGTGCGCATCAGCGACAGGTTCACGAGCTGGTTGTTCGCCACGCCAAGGGACGGAGCGAGCGTGCGCTGCACGAGCAGATCGCGGGTATCGCGCTTGAACGCCGTGAATTCACCCGACACGCGCGAATTGAACGCCGAAAACTCGAAGCCACCCTCCGTCTCGGCGGTGATCTCGGGGCTCAGCGTCGCGTTGCCCACCGGACCACCGATCGTGACGGCCGGCACGTTGGCCGACGCATCCGTGAGGTTGACGGACTGCGGGACGAAAAACGTCTGCGACTGGCGGAAGTTCGGCCGCTGGCCGGCGCGACCATACGCCGCACGCACGCGCACCGTGTTGAGCCAGTCCCACTTGGGGAACCACTTCTCCTCGCTCATCACGTACGACGCCGTGACGCTCGGATAGTAGGTCCACCCGGCTGCGGCGTTGCCGAACGTGGACGCGTCATCGAAGCGCATGGCGCCGGTCACGAAGAGGCGATCGTTCAGCTCGAAACGCTGCTCCACGAAGCCGGCCACGGTCACGATCTTCGCGTTCGCCTCGTTGACCGCGAAGCGCGCGCTCGTGCCGTTGAGCGACGACGTGCCCGGCAGCAGGATCGCGCCCGATGCGTCCGTGCGGCGGCTCTGCTCATTGAGGTACTGACCACCCGCGGTAGTCACCGAGCGGATGTTGTCCGTCAGGTTGAACGTGCCCGTCATCGACCCAGTCACGGACAGCGTGGGGATGTACGACTTGGACTGGAAGCGCGAGCCCTCGATGGACGCCGCGTTGAGGAACACCTGGTTCG
>JALOPS010000373.1 GCA_025453745.1 Gemmatimonadaceae bacterium | reverse complement strand
CCGCAGACGCTCCCGTTCGATGCGTTCTGCATCCCGCCGTCGTACTACGGCCTGCCGGTGCCGGTCGCCACGCTCGCACGCTTTGCACGCCATGCGCACGCGCCCACCCATGTGTGGACGGTGAACGACGCCGATCAGGCGATCCGGCTCTGGGAGCGTGGTATCCGGGGCATCATCAGCGACGACCCGGCCGCCATCCTCGCGGCGCGCGCCCGGCGCGACGCCGGGAACACGAGCGCACGCGCCTGAGCGCGATGACGAGCGCTCAGGCTTGGGCGCGTGTGAAAATGATGAAGGCCAAACCGCGACGCGCTGTTACCGTGGCCCCATGCACAACGCCACACAACGTCTCGGACTTCTCGGTGAGCGGATCGCCGCCCGCTGGCTCAGCCAGGCCGGCTACGACGTCGTCGCCACGCGCGTCCGCGTTGGCCGCCGCGATCTCGACGTTATCGCTCGGCGCGGCGACACGCTCGCCATCGTGGAGGTCAAGACGCGGCAGGGGGAGGAGTTCGGTGGCCCCGTCGGCGCGGTGGGCTGGCAGAAGCAGCGGCAACTGGTCCGGGCAGCCCGGGAGTGGGTCTCGCGCGGCGGGCAGATGCCGGGATATATTCGGTTCGATGTGGTGGGGGTGCTCGTCGGTGCGGGACGTGTTCGGGTCTGTCATGTGGAAAACGCGTTCCAACTGCCCACATCTTGAGCCTGTGCGGTACTTCGTGTTTTATTCGGGTCTTGGCCGATCACTCGGTGCCCCGCAGCTTGCGGGGACCGCGGCCAGTGCGGTGCACCTCTACCTCCGGCGGAACAATGGCCTCCTCCACCATGCAGGATGATCGGCGCAAGGCACTGGCCTTGGCGGTTGCGCAGATCGAGAAGTCGTGCGGCAAGGGTTCGATCATGCGACTCGGTACGGACACCAAGGTCCGCGTCGAGGCCATCCCCACGGGCGCCATCAATCTCGATGCGGCCATCGGCATCGGCGGCATCCCCCGCGGTCGCGTCACCGAGATCTACGGCCCCGAGTCGAGCGGCAAGACCACGCTCTGCCTCCATGTCGTCGCCAATGCGCAGCGCGCCGGTGGCGTCGCCGCCTTCATCGACGCGGAGCACGCCCTTGACACGGAGTACGCCAAGAAGCTCGGCGTCGATATCGAGAACCTGCTCATCTCCCAGCCCGATACCGGCGAGCAGGCACTCGAAATCTGCGAGATCCTCGTGCGCTCGGGCGCGGTCGACGTGATCGTCATCGACTCCGTCGCGGCCCTCGTGCCCAAGGCGGAAATCGAAGGGGACATGGGCGACTCGCATGTCGGCCTGCAGGCCCGCCTCATGAGCCAGGCGCTCCGCAAGCTGACCGGCGCCATCGCCCGCTCGCGGGTTTCGGTGATCTTCATCAACCAGCTCCGCGAGAAGATCGGCGTCATGTTCGGCAACCCGGAGACGACCACGGGCGGCAAGGCGCTCAAGTTCTACGCGTCGCTCCGACTCGACATCCGTCGCATCGGCCCGGTCAAGGAGAAGGAAGACGTCATCGGGTCGCACGTGCGCGTCAAGGTCGTCAAGAACAAGGTCGCCCCGCCGTTCAAGCAGGCGGAGTTCGACATCATGTACGCCGAAGGCATCAGCCACACCTCACTCCTCGTCGACATCGGCGCGGAGTCGGGCATCATCGAGAAGAGCGGCGCCTGGTACAGCTACGGCGCGCAGCGGATCGGGCAGGGTCGTGAGAACGCCAAGCTCTTCCTCAAGGACAACCCGGCCCTCATGGCGGAGGTGGAAGAGAAGGTGAAGGTCGTGCTCGGCGTGAAGCCCGCGGGTGGCACGCCGGAGACGGAAGAGGCCACCGAGGAGTAGCACCGTTGGAGAGGGCCGAGGGGAGGCTTGCGAAGTGACGTGGTGCCCGGATCACCACGGCTCGTCGTGAGTCGCCCCTCGGCTCTTTTCTTCTCCCCTCGCAGCTCGCCGTCGTGATGCCCATCCGTCACCCCACCTCGCGCACACGCGTAGGCGCGGCGTCATCGGCGCCTCGCGCGCGCGACGCGTCTGCGGCGCCCGACAGGGTCGACGCGCTCGACAGCTCCAAGGCACCCATGGCGCGTGCGGCCACGCTCGACGAGGCCGCAGCCTATACGCGCGCGCTCCGTGCGCTCGGCCAGCGCGCCATGAGCAGCGCCCAAGTGGCAACGCGCCTCGCGCGCGCCGGCGCACCGCCCGACGTCGTCTCCCGCGTCGTGGACCGACTGGTGCGCGAGCGCTGGGTCAGCGACGCCGATGTCGCCGCGTCGATCGCCCGACGCGGCATCGTCGATCATGGGTGGTCCGATCGACGTATCCTGCTCGCGATGCGTCGCGCCGGCATTCCCCAGGCGCTCGCGTCCGACGCCATCGCGCGAGCCGCCGAGGAGCACCCGGCCGCGCGTGCGGACAAGCTGGACCGGCTGACCGATCGCAAGTGGGCCGCGCTCCATCGCCGAACCGGCCTTGATCCGCGCGCCGCGCGGCAACGGCTCGTGGCGTGGCTCGCGCGGCGAGGCGTGGCATCATCGGAGATCCGTCGCCAGGTGGACCGGGTCGTTCGTCGCGATCCGTCTGGTTGAGTGCACGCGGCGACGTCCGGTAGATTGCCCGCTCTATGCGCGCCGCCGAGATCCGATCCCGCTTCCTCCGTTACTTCGAACGGCAGGGCCACGCCATCCGACCGAGCTCCTCGCTCGTGCCGGCCGACGACCCCACGCTGCTGTTCACCAACGCGGGGATGGTGCAGTTCAAGAAGGTCTTCCTCGGGCTCGAAGACCCCGCGTGGGGGCGTCGCGCCACCACGTCGCAGAAGTGCGTGCGAGCCGGCGGCAAGCACAATGACCTCGAGCAGGTGGGGCACACCGCCCGGCATCACACCTTCTTCGAGATGCTCGGCAACTTCTCCTTCGGCGACTACTTCAAGCGCGACGCGATCCGCTTCGCGTGGGAGTTCGTCACCGAAGAGCTGGGACTGCCGAAGGAGCATCTGCGCGTGACCGTCTACCATGAAGACGACGAGGCGCGCGCGCTCTGGCGTGAGGTCACCGGCATCGCCGAGTCGCGCATCTATGGTCTGGGCGCGAAGGACAACTTCTGGCAGATGGCCGACACCGGGCCGTGCGGTCCGTGCTCGGAGATCTACGTGGATCTCGCGCACCTGGCGAAGGACTGGGCCTTTCCTGCCGGCGCGCACGGCGAATGGACCCGCACGGATCTCAGCGAGTTCTCGCAGGATGCGTTTGTCGAAGGCGCCGAAGCGGGGCGCTTTCTCGAGATCTGGAACCTGGTCTTCATGCAGTTTGATCGGCAGCCGGACGGCACCCTGGTCCCGCTCCCCAAGCCATCGGTCGACACGGGGGCCGGACTCGAGCGCATCGCCGCGGCGCTGCAGGGTGTCACGAACAACTTCCATGCCGATCTCTTCCAACCGCTGATCGCCGCCGTCGAACAGACGGTCGGCATCACGTATCCGTACCGACCAGGCGTTGGCGTGGGTACCGCCGCACGCGCAGACGGCACGCCGGTGGATCCCGCGTCGTTTCGTGTGCTGGCCGACCACGCGCGATCGGTGGCGTTCCTTCTGGCTGACGGCGTCTTCCCGTCCAATGAAGGACGCGGTTACGTGCTGCGTCGCATTCTCCGTCGCGCCGTGCGGCATGCGTGGCTGCTCGGGCGCACGGAGCCCACGCTGTATCGTGTGGTCGAAGCCGTCATCGACACGATGTCGGACGTCTTTCCCGAACTGGCCACGCGTCGCAAGCACATCGTCGACACCACGCGTGCAGAAGAGGAGCGGTTCCTCGATACGATCGAGGGCGGCATGTCGCGCTTCGATCAGCTCGCACCGGTGGGTACCACGCAAGGCTCCACGGCACTGCGCGGGACGATCGCTGCAGAAGACGCGTTCCGCCTCTACGATACGTTCGGCTTTCCGATCGATCTCACGGAGCTGATGGCGCGCGAGCGCGGCTACCTGGTGGACATCGCCGGCTTCGAGACGGCGCTCGCCGGACAGCGCA
>JALOPS010000372.1 GCA_025453745.1 Gemmatimonadaceae bacterium | reverse complement strand
GCCCAGGTGACCAGCCTGCCGACCGCTGCTTCCAGCCTCTCCCACGAACGCATCCCGGTGCGGATCTTCGCCGACCACGATGCGATTGCCCGCACCGTGGCCGGTCGCATTGCCACGATCATTCGCGCGCACCAGGCCGCGGGGCGTCCCACCGTGCTGGGACTCGCGACCGGATCGACACCGATCGGCGTGTACCGCGAGCTCATTCGCCTGCACCGCGACGAAGGCCTCAGCTTCGCGAACGTCACGACGTTCAATCTCGACGAGTACTACCCGATGCCGCCGACGAGCATCCACTCGTATCGGCGCTTCATGAACGAGAATCTCTTCGACCATCTCTCCGACCTCGATCGTTCGCGCACCCACGTGCCACCGGGCGATCTCCCACGCGACGCGATTGCCGGCGCGTGCGCGGCGTACGAGCAACAGATCCGCGATGCGGGCGGGATCGACTTCCAGTTGCTCGGCATCGGCAAGACGGGGCACATCGGCTTCAACGAGCCGGGCTCGGGCGCCGACAGCCGCACGCGGCTGGTGCATCTGGACAACGTGACGCGCAAGGACGCGGCGGCCGACTTCTTTGGCGAAGAGCACGTGCCACGTGAAGCGGTCACGATGGGCATCGCCACGATCCTCGATGCGCGCGAAGTCGCGATTCTGGCCACTGGCGAGCACAAGGCGGCCATCGTGCGACGCAGCGTGGAGGGGGCCATCGATGTGGAAGTGGCGGCGACGTTCCTCCAGCAGCACGCGGCCACCACGTTTTATGTGGATGACGCGGCGGCCGCGGAGCTCACGCGCATCGCGACGCCGTGGCTGGTCGACGCGGTGCAGTGGACGCCGGCCTTGGCCATCCGAGCGGTGGTGTGGTTGAGCGAGCGCACGGGCAAGGCGATCCTCAAGCTGACGCAGAAGGACTACAGCGATCATCGCCTGTCGTCGCTCGTCTCCCGCTACGGCACGCCGGGCGCCGTCAACGGCGAGGTGTTCAACGCCCTCGGCGCACGCATCCGCGGCAAGTCCAAGCTGCCGCGCGGCCAGCGGATCATCTGCTTCTCGCCGCATCCGGACGACGATGTCATCTCGATGGGTGGCATTCTCGCCAAACTGGTGCAGAACGAGAACGCGCTCACGGTGGCGTACATGACGAGCGGCAACATCGCCGTCTTCGACCACGATGTGCGCCGCTATGTGGACTTCCTCGAGCGCCTGCACGCCGAGCGCGGCGTCGGCGGCGCAGAGGTCCCGGCGCTGGCCGCGCGCGTGAGCGAGTTCCTGCGCAGCAAGTCTGCTGGCCAGGTGGACATCCCCGAAGTGCAGGACATCAAGCGCATCATCCGCGAATCCGAAGCGGTGAGCGGCATCGAGGTGATGGGGCTGAGCGCGGCCAATGCGCGCTTCCTCAACCTGCCCTTCTATCAGACGGGCAAGGTGAAGAAGGATCCCATCGGTCCGGCCGACGTGGCGATCGTGGCGAAGCTACTCCGCGAGGTGCAGCCGCACGCCGTGTTCGTCGCGGGTGATCTCTCCGACCCGCACGGCACGCACCGGATGTGCAAGGAAGCGATCGACGGTGCGCTCGACGAGGTGTACGGCCCGGCAACGGGTGCGCCGCCGACGATCGGTCGTCGCTCGAGCGACGCAGTCGCGATGGAGACCGGAGGGCGTCCGGAGGTATGGCTCTATCGCGGCGCGTGGCAGGAGTGGCCGGTCACCGGAGCAGCGCAACAAGGAGACGGCCGCGCAGCTCGATCGGCTGGGGTTGGCGGAGTACTTCGCGATGGAGGCGTATGTCATCGCGTAATGGCGCCGCGGTGGATCCGTGCACGTATCGCCGCGCGCGAGTGCTGCCGCGCACCCGCGTGGCGCTCCGCGGGAGTGTGCGATGACGCGCGGCCTCAATGCGCTCGACATCGTGGTGCTCCTCGCCTACCTCTCCGGCACCACGGCGCTCGGACTCTGGATCGGGCGACGTCAGGAGAACGCGGCCGACTACTTCGTCGCCGAGCGCTCGATCCCGTGGTGGGCGGTGCTCTTCTCGATCGTGGCGAGCGAAACGAGTGCGCTCACGTTCATCTCGATCCCCGGACTGTCGTACATGGGGAATCTCGGCTTCCTGCAGGTGGTGGCCGGCTACATCATCGGGCGGATCGTGGTGGCCAACACGCTCCTGCCGCGCTACTACGACGGTGAGCTGGTGACGGCGTACGCGCTGCTCGAGAAGCGCTTCGGCACCACCACGCGGCGCTTCACGTCGATCGTCTTCATGGTCACGCGGGCGATGGCGGACGCGGTGCGCGTGTTTGCCACGGCCATTCCGGTGGCGCTCATCATCGGGCCGGTGTTGCCACGCCAGTACGTGATGCCCACGGCCATTCTCGTGCTGGGCCTCCTGACCGTGATCTACACGTACAAGGGGGGCATGAAGGCGGTGGTGTGGACGGAGCTGCTGCAGGCGAGCATCTACGTGATGGGTGGCATCTCCGCGCTCGTGTTGCTCGGTCGCGCGGTGCCAGGGGGCTGGAGTGCCATCGTGGCGCAGGCGACCACGGCGAACAAGCTCGTGGGCATCGACTGGTATACGGGGTTCGATCGTCCGCACACGGTCTTTGCCGGCCTGTTGGGGGGCGCGTTCCTGGCGATGGCGTCGCACGGTGCGGATCAGCTCATCGTGCAGCGGTTGCTCACGTCGCGCTCACTCAAGGAAGCGCAGCGGGCGCTCATCGGATCGGGCTTCGTGGTGTTCGTGCAGTTCACGCTCTTTCTCTTCGTGGGGATCGGGCTCTGGACGTTCTACGGCGGCAAGGCGTTCGACGCCGCCGACACGATCTTCCCGACCTTCATTCTCGAGCAGATGCCGCACGGGCTGCTGGGGTTGATTCTCGCGGCGATCGTGGCGGCCACCATGAGTACGCACTCCGGGACGATCAACGCACTCGCGGCGGCGACCACGCACGACATCTATCTGCCACTGACGGGGCGTCGCGCCGACGACCCGGGGACGCTCAAGGCCGGCAAGCTCTTCGCGCTGCTCTGGGGGGTGGGGCTGACGGGCGGGGCGCTCCTCTTCAAGGAACAGGGGACGCCGGTGGTCGTCATCGCGCTCTCGATTGCGTCATTCACCTACGGGGGGCTGCTCGGCGGCTTCCTGCTGGGTATCCTGTGGCGCCGCGCCAACCAGCGCGACGCGATCCTCGGCATGTCCGTCGGGATCGCGACAATGGCCTGCATTGTCTTTGCCAAGCAACTCGTGTCTGCCTATCCCTCGCTCAAGCCCACGCTCGGTGGCTTCGCCGCCGTGGCGTGGCCGTGGTACGTCCTCATCGGCACGACGATCACGATGACAGTTGGTGTGCTGGCGTCGCTGACGCACGCCGCCCCGATCGACGCCCGCGCCACGGCGGAGGCGCGCGCATGAGCGAGGAGCGCACGCCGTACCGCGACGACGCGGAGGACGAGCTCGACGAGGGCGTCGCGATGCACGAGTCCGACGCCGACCTGGCGGCGGACGCTGCGGCGTCCGATGACGAGGTGGCGGGAGACGATGCGGCCCAAGACGACGATGCAGGCGCAAGCGCGCGGACGTCGTCGCGCGCCGCGCGCAGCAAGAGCCGCAAGCCGGTGATTGAGCCGCTCGTCATCGGCATCGATGGCGGCGGTACGAGCACGCGCCTCGCGCTCGCCGATGCGACCGGACGTGTGATCGCCACCGCCACCGGGGAGGGTGCCGCGATCCGGCCGGGCGGCGCGGTGCAGTCTGCCGAGATCATCGCCTCGCTCGTGGAGCAGGCACGCACCGCCGCGGGACTCACCGATGCGCCGCTGCCCGCGTATCTCGTCGCCGGGCTTGCCGGTGGCGGGCAGGAGGCGCTCGCGCGCGACGTGCACCGTGAGCTCGGTCGTGTTGCACTCGCGTCGCGCGTGCAGGTGCTTTCCGACGCCGAGATCGCGCTGGAAGATGCCTTCGGCGATGGGCCGGGGATTCTGCTCATCGCAGGGACCGGCTCATCGGCCTTTGCGCGGACGCCCGATGCGCGCCTCGAGCGCTGCGGCGGGTGGGGGCCGAACATCGGTGACGAAGGGAGCGGCGCGTGGCTCGGTCGGAAGGCGCTGAGCGTGGTGACCGCCGCGAGCGATGGACGCGAGCCGGAGACCGGGCTCATTGGCGCGGTGCTCACGGCCACTGAGCGCGAGACGCTCGAAGAGTTGATTCCGTGGGCGGCGGCGGCGACGCCCGCGACGTTGGCCTCGCTCGCGCCGATCGTGCTCGCGACGGCGGCAACGGGCGATCTGCGCGCAAACGCGATTGTGTCGATGGCGATCGAGGAGTTGATCGTGCATATCCGCGCGCTGGCGCGGCGATCGTTTACCGACGAGCGTGCGGCGATTCAGGTTGCGCTGGCCGGTGGACTGCTCACGCGCGGGTCGCTCATGCGCAAGCGGCTCGAGCAGCGGCTCAAGACGGCGGTGCCGGGTGCGACGGTGCTCGCGCGCGATGTCGACGCGGTGAAGGGTGCGGTGCGGATGGCGCGGCGGTTGGCCGGGATTGATCTGGACTGACGTCACCTGTCGGGTGTACTAACGGTACGGGGGCGCGACCATGAGTGGTCGCGCCCCCGTGTGCAGTGTGAGCGATCGCTCGTGCGCTACGCCGGCTTGGCCGCGACCGGAACCGACAGTTCGTCGCCCACCACATTCCCCGCCTCGTTGAATTCCCCTTCCCACCGCGCCATCACCACCGTCGCGAGGCAGTTGCCGACAAGATTCACACTCGTGCGCGCCATGTCCATGATGGCATCCACGCCCAAGATCACCGCCACGCCCGAGAGCGGCAGATTGAACTGCGCCAGGGCACCCGACAGAATCACCAGCGACGCGCGCGGCACCGCCGCCACACCCTTCGACGTGAGCATCAGCGTCAGCATCATCAGCAGCTGCGTACCGATGGGCATGTCGATGCCCGCCGCCTGCGCCACGAACACCGACGCCACCGCGAGATAGAGCGTCGACCCATCGAGGTTGAACGAGTACCCCGTCGGCAGCACGAAGGCGACGATCCGCTTGGGCACGCCCAGCCGCTCCATCGCCGTCATCGCCTGCGGGAAGGCGGCCTCGCTCGAGGCGGTGGAGAACGCGATCAGCGCCGGCTGCCTGACCGCATCCCAGAAGCGCCGGAGCGGCACGCGCATGATCAGTGCGACCGGAATGAGCACCAGTACGATGAACACCACCAGCGCCACGTACAGCGTGAGCACCAGCTTGCCGAGGCTGACGAGCACACCGAGCCCGCTCTTCCCCACCGTCACGCCGATCGCCGCGCCAATGCCGATGGGCGCGTACGCCATCACCAGGCCGACGAACTTGAACATGATGTCGGAAAGCGACTGCAGGAAATCGAGCATCACCTGCTTGGACTTCCCCTGCACGCGCGAGAGAGCGACGGCAAAGAGGATCGAGAAGAAGACGATCTGCAGTACTTCGTTCTGCGCCGCCGCCTCGAAGAACGACTGCGGCACCGTGTGCTCGAGCACACTCGCGAAGGTCGGCGTCTTGGTGACGAGCTGCTCTGCCTCCGTGGACGTGGCCCCTTCGAGCGAGATGCCGGCCCCCGGCTTGGCCAGGTTCACCGCGATGAGCCCCACGGCCAGCGCGAGCGTCGTGACGATCTCGAAGTAGATGATGGACCGGAGCGCCAACCGTCCGACCTTCTTCATGTCGTCGCCGTGCCCCGCAATCCCGACCACCAGCGCCACGTACA
>JALOPS010000371.1 GCA_025453745.1 Gemmatimonadaceae bacterium | reverse complement strand
CGGGCGGCTTTCGCCTCGCGCGACCGGCCGCCCGGATCCGACTCGCCGAGGTGGTGCGTCCGTTCGACGAGATCGACACGCGGCGTACCTGCCTGCTCGGGCGCGCGGTGTGCAGCGATGCGGCCCCCTGTCAGGCGCACGCGCGCTGGAAGGCCATCGGCACGTCGCTGGCCGAGTTCTTCGGGCACACGACGCTCGCCGAAATGCTGGAACCCACCCACGCCGTCAGAAGTCCTTTCGCCGAAACGCGCGTTCGGCCAGCCACACCGGCCCCGCGATCCACAGCGCGAGTCCGAACGCGCTGACGGCGAGACCGG
This sequence comes from Gemmatimonadaceae bacterium, assembly GCA_025453745.1. Classification (GTDB taxonomy): domain Bacteria; phylum Gemmatimonadota; class Gemmatimonadetes; order Gemmatimonadales; family Gemmatimonadaceae; genus JALOPS01. The sequence goes on along the minus strand of JALOPS010000371.1, from coordinate 3,725 downwards.
TACCGCCGCCAAGCGTCCGCGCCATCACCGCGCCGGTGTAGCCCATCAGCGCGGCACTGTCGAGACGCAGCACGAGCGCCGTGCGCGCGAGGTCCACCGGATTGGCGAGCATCGCGAACAACATCGGTCGTTCCAGCGGCCAGTCGGAGAACGCCGTCGCGAGCCACACCACGACCCCGTCGTATGCGAGCGCCGCCATGAACCAGAGCCCCAGCGTCAACCCCAGCCCGCGCAGCCGATCGTCCTGCCGCACGCCGATCCAGAGGGCGGCCGCGCCGAAGCTGGCGGTGAGCGCCGCGCCCACCCCGAGATAGAGCGCGAGCAGACGCACCGTCTCGCCGTCGAGCGCCCGATGCCACACGAGCGGCAGCGTGAGGCCGACACCGAACGCGGCCACGAGCGGCACGATGAGTCCGAGATACAACCCCCACCAGAGGCGAAGGCGCGCCACCGGCTGGGCCAGCAGCAACTCCGTGAACTCGCGCGCCGCGTGCCAGTACACCACGCCGAAAACGCTCGTGACCAGCGGGACGAGCAGCAGCACGAGATTGAGCAGACTGGTCAGCGCGCGCACCCCGGAGCCGCCCATCTGGAACAGCGCCTCGGTCAGCAGCAGCAGCACGATCGCGTACGCGAGCACCCAGCGATTGCGTGCGATCTCGCGCCACTGCGCCGCGAAGACCGCAGTCACGACCGATGGCGTGCGCCCGCGCCGTGTTGCAACGGACGTCTCCGGCGTCGCGCGCTGCGCACCGAGCCAGACCGGCGATTGCGCCGCGCTCATGGGGCCTCCCCGGTCGTGACCATGCGCGAGGCACCAGCACGATCGGCACGCAGCAGCGCCGCGACCGCACGTTCGAGGGTGCGCTCGCTCGTCACCTCGCGCAGCGCGTCGATCGAGCCCTCGTACTGCACCCGCCCATCCAGCAGGAGCACGACATCATCGGTCAGTCCGTCGAGTTCGCTCAGGACGTGCGACGTCACCAGAATGGCGCGCCCCGCCGCGCGCTCGATCGCGATGCGATCCTTGAGCGCGGCGCTGGCGACGGGATCGAGTCCGGCCGTCGGTTCGTCGAGAATGAGCACGTCGGGCGAGAACAGCAGCGCCACAGCCGCGTTGACGCGCTGTCGCTGACCTCCCGAGCAGACGCCGAGTGGCCGGTCGACGTAGGTGGCGATGTCGAAGCGCTGAATCGAGGCGTCAAGATCGACCGGCTCCGTGGGGCGCAGCGACTGCACGAGCGTCAGCACCTCACGCGCGGACAGGTTGTCGGGAAATCGCGGCGCCTGCGGCATGTAACCGATGCGGCGCCGATACGCGTCCGTCCCCGTTACCACCCGCCCATCGAGCATGATCGCGCCCGCGTCGGCCCGGACCAGACCGAGCAGCACCTTGTTGAGCGTCGTCTTGCCGGACCCGTTGGGGCCGAGCACGGCGGTGACGCGACCGGCGCGCAGCGCGAGGTGTACGCCCTCGAGTACACGCACGGCGCCGAATGCCTTGTGCACACCACGCGCGGCGAGCCGCACGCCGTCGGACATCATCTCGGCAATCATCAGGATTCCTCCGGCGCGTCGTCGCGCCGGCCGGTGACGGTCACGCGACCATCGGGTGGCAGCGCCCCGGCCTGCACGGGCGCCAACGCGGGACGCCGCATCAACGGCGACGCATCGATCAACGTCGCCGGTGTCAGCACCGGCGCGACACGTTCGGCGAGATCCAACGCATCGGCGACCAGGCTGCGCACCAGCACGAGCGCGGCCGGCGCCCGCTCGACCACGAGTGCAAACAGGCGAACCGGAGCGTGTGGAACGTCGCCCGCACCGTCGCGATCGAGATCGTACCCGCGATACCGATCCCAATGGTTGCCGCGAAGCGTGGAGTAGCTCGACCGGCTGTTGGTGCCCACATCGAACAGGTTTCGGGCGAACACATTGCCCTCGACGCGATTGTCCTGCGCGTTGGCGAGCAACCGCAGCCCCCACCCGTTGGCCTCGAAGCGGTTGTCGAGCACGACATTTCGATTCGAGCCCTCGAGCACGACGCCCACCGTGTTGTCGGTGAACGCATTCCTGCGGACCTCGCTGTCATTGATGTCCTTGAGTAGCAATCCGTAGGCGGCGCTCCCCCGATTGCGTGCGAAGACATTCCCCACCATGTGCACGCGCTTGGCGTACATCACGGCCACCCCCGCCTGGTTCGCCTCGAAGCGGTTGGCCTCGTACCGACAATCGTCGGAGAACATGAAGTGGAGCCCGTAGCGCAGGCTGCCGGTCACGGTGTTGCGACGCGCCACCGAATTGCTGGCGAACTCGAAGTAGATGCCATCGCGGTGGCCGCTGATCACGTTGTCCTCGACCACGACACCCTCACTCGACCACAGGTGCACGCCGTTGGCCGTGCGGCTCTGCGTCCCGCGCATACCGCGCATGACGTTGTGCCGCACGACGCATCGCTGCATCTCCTGCAGCAGAAGCGCGAAGAAGGTGTCCTCGAAGCGGTTGTGCTCGACCGTGCAATCCGCGCCCTCGAAGAAACGAACGGCCGCGCGGTCCTCCGTTTGACTGGAGCCCGTGTTGCGGAACACCAGCCCGCGCACGGTCACCGCAGGGGCCCGCACCACGAGCAGTCCTCGCACCCCCTCTCCGTCGAGAATCGCGCCCTCGGCGCCCTCGAGCGTCACCGGGCGCACGACGACCAGCGTGGGCTCTCGATACACGCCGGCGGCGATGCGAACTCGCCCGCCGTCGGTGACGCGTGTGAGCGCGTCCGTCACACGGCGAATCGGTCCGGTCGGCGAGACGTCGATGAGCGAATCACTCGGCACGGGGACACGCGATGCGTCGCTCTGTGCCAACGCGGCCGCAGTCGTACCGAGCGAGAGCGCGGTCGCCGATGCCATCACGCGGACGAGGCTGGCGCGCATACTGATCACGGCGCGTGTGCGTGTGCGTGCGGCGACGTGACACTCCCCGTCGCCACCAGCGCGCGGACCTCGTCCCACGTCACGACGCGACCGCCATGCTCCGCCACAAGCGCCGCCGGTGACGCATTCGCGGCAAACGCGGCCAGCGAACGCCCCATCGGACTCGCGATGCGTCCGTCGAGCACGAACAGTGCCGAGGCGGCCGGGAGCCAGGTCCCGGGCGCTCGGTAGTCCGTCACGTGCAACGACGCCGCGGCCGTGCTGTCGTTGGCGGCGAGGTAGTCGGCCAGACACTCGATCGAGTCGAACAGCAAGACCTTGCCGGTGCTGGTCCGTGCCTGCGCTGCGAAGCGCAGGTCGGCGATCCCCATGTGGCACTCGGCGCAGAGGTCTTCCCCTTCCACCACCGCGCGCGGTGCGTCCGACGTGCACGCGGTGGTGGACGCCAGGGCACCGGCCAGCGCCGCCGTGAGGGCGAACGACAGAATGCTCGCGGGTCGCAGACGTGTCATGTAAGGCTCCGCGAGGGCCCCACCGGAAGCGACGCCCCCACCGGGGCCGATCGGGCGGCACGCGGCACCGCGCGGCTCGTGCCCTCGTTCCGTCGCGTCACGGCCACGATCGCAAGCGCCAGCGCACCGAACGCCGCCCAACCACCGATCGCGGGCCACGAGGTGGCCGTGAAGTTCAACAGCTTCTTCGTGCCGAAGAGCGGCGGCTGATACGTCATGCCCGGCACCTTGATCGGCGCGTTCTCGACGTCGAGGTTGTGCCCGTAGTCGTATTGCCAATACCAGA
>JALOPS010000370.1 GCA_025453745.1 Gemmatimonadaceae bacterium | reverse complement strand
CGTTGCATGCGTACGAGGTGCCGGAGTTTCTGGTTTTTCCGGCGGCGAGCGGGTTGGCGGCGTATCTCGCGTGGGTGGCGGGTGAGGTGGACGGCGGTGAGTGAAGTGGCGGGTGTATCGGAGATTGACCGTCTTGGCGAGCGTCGACACGCCCCCGCGTGCGAGGCGTCGGGCGGTCGGCCTTGCGCGCTCGATCGCCGTCCGCAGCACCCCAGCCCCGTCGGCCTCCGATCCTCCTGATCTTCCTCATGGACTACGACCGCGCTCACGGCCGGATCGTGTCGCTTCGCGAATTTGCCGACCACGAGCGAACCGATGCACATCGAGCGCGCTTTGACCTCGAGCTCGAGCTATTGGGTTCCGGCAGCACGCGCGAAATCGTGGTACTGGGCGCTCCGAGTCTGGAAGTGCTCCAGCAAACGCACGCCCGTTATTTCTTCACCGTCGAAGAGTTGATCCAGCGGATCTCGGACTCGGTGCGCGCGTTGGGCCGCGACCTCTGCATTCGATCGCAAGCCGCGGAATGCTCCGCCACACTCCGCGCCGCAGCTTGGGCGCATGCCAACCACTCTCGCCTCCGCTCCCCGGCTCCGCGCGATGACGCGCTCACGTCGCTCCGCCGCGCCAGCGCCGCACAGCGTCGACCCCCGCTACACCGCCGTGGTCGCTCGCGACCGCTCCGCCGACGGCACCTTCTGGTACGCGGTCCGCACCACCGGCGTGTACTGCAAGCCCTCGTGCGGTGCGCGCACGCCGCGCCCCGAGAACGTGAGCTTCCACACGTCACCCGACGCGGCGCGCGCCGCGGGGTTCCGCCCGTGCAAGCGCTGCCGTCCCGATGAGATTGGCGACGGACTGCACACGGAGGTCGTGACCACCGCATGTCGGCAGATCGAGCGTGCCGTGGACGCCGGCAGCGCGACACCTACGTTGCAACAGCTTGCCGATCGCGCGGGCTACTCGCCGCATCACTTTCATCGACTGTTCGTGCGAGCCACCGGCGTCACGCCACGGCGATACGCAGCGGCGCGACGTGCCGCGCAGTTGGCCCGGGCGCTGCCGAGCGGCTCGAGCGTCAGTGCGGCGATGCACGACGCGGGCTATTCGTCGACCAGCCGGCTGCACGACGCATCGACGTCGCATCTGGGGATGACGCCGCGCGCGGTGCGCGAGGGCGGGCGCGGCGAAGCCGTTCGCTACGCGATCGCGAACACCTCGCTCGGGTGGTTGCTCGTGGGGGCGACGACGCGCGGCGTCTGCGCCATCGAGTTTGGCGAAGATGCCGACGCGCTCGTCGAAGGGTTGCGTGACCGCTTCCCGGCCGCCGAACTCATCGGCAGGGATCCGGACTTCGGGCGCATCATCGCGCGCGTGGTCGCCCTCGTCGAACGCCCGTCCGTTCCGCTCGACTTGCCGCTCGACATCCAGGGGACCGCGTTTCAGCAGCGCGTGTGGACGGCGCTGCAGACCATCGCGGTCGGGCGAACGGCGTCGTACGCGGAGATCGCCACGGCGATCGGCCAGCCCGCCGCCGTGCGTGCGGTCGCGCAGGCGTGCGGTGCGAATACACTCGCCGTCGCGATCCCCTGTCACCGCGTCGTGCGCACCGATGGCGCGCTCGGCGGCTACAAGTGGGGTGAAGCGCGAAAGCGTACGCTGCTCTCGCGCGAAGAGCGGGCCTCGTGAGCGTCGCGCTCGACACGAGCGCGTCGATCACACAGCGCGTCGCGGCGCTCGACTGGCCAGGCATCACGGGGGAGCTCAACAGCTACGGCGTGGCGCGCACCGGGCCGCTGCTCAGCACGCGCGAGGCGGGTGCGCTGCGGAGCGTGAACGACGAACCACGGTTCCGCTCACGCATCGACATGGCGCGCCATGGATTCGGGCGAGGCGAGTATCAGTACTTCGCCCATCCGCTGCCCGACGTGGTGGCGGCCCTCCGCTCGTCGGTCTACGGGCACCTCGCACCACTGGCCAACGACTGGGCGACGCGACTCGGCGACGCCACGCACTATCCAGACACGCACGCCGAGTATCTCGCGCGCTGCCATGCGGCCGGGCAGTCGCGACCAACGCCACTGCTGCTCCGTTACCGCGCGGGCGACTTCAACTGCCTGCATCAGGATCTGTATGGAGAGCTGCTCTTCCCGTTTCAGCTCGTGGTGCTGCTCTCAGCGCCGGGTGCGGAGTTCGACGGCGGCGAGTTCACACTCGTCGAGCAGCGCCCGCGAATGCAGTCGCGCGCAGAGGTGGTGCCGCTGGCGCAGGGTGAGGGCGCGATCTTCGCGGTGCGGCATCGCCCGGTGGCAGGGACGCGCGGGACGTATCGGGTGACGTTGCGTCACGGGGTGAGCCGCGTGCGGCGCGGGGAGCGGTTCACGCTCGGCGTGATCTTTCACGATGCGCGGTGAGGACATCGTCAGTTGACACTTTACTTTATCCTGATAAAGTAAAGTAATGCTTTCCCGTCGACTGGTCCTCCCCGAGGTGCCGCAGGAGTCCTTCTTCCTGTGGGGGCCACGGCAGGTCGGCAAGAGCAGCCTCCTGCGCGCCACATACCCCGACGCGCGCGTGGTCGACCTGCTGCTCACCGAGGAGTTCATCCGGTACACGAGGCAGCCGGGACTCCTGCGTGACGAGCTGCGCGACGCGCCGCCCGGCACGCTGACCGTGATCGACAAAGTCCAACGCGTTCCGGCACTACTCGACGAAGTGCATTGGCTGATCGAGCGACGGGGACTGGTATTCGCGCTCTGCGGATCGAGCGCGCGCAAGGTGCGACGCGGACACGCCAACCTGCTCGGGGGGCGTGCGGTTCGGCACGAGCTGTTCGGTCTCGTGTCGGCGGAAATCGGGGCGTCTGCCGACCTGGTCCGCATGGCGAACCATGGCGTGCTGCCTCGGCACTACCTGAGTGACAAGCCAGCGCCTCGCCTGCGCGCGTACGTGGACGACTATCTCAAAGAGGAGATCGCCGCCGAGGCGCTGGTACGAAACCTCCCGGCATTTGCCGACTTCCTGCGGGTGGCCGCGCTCTCGGACACAGAGCTCGTCAACTTCGCGAATGTTGCCCGGGAGTGCGCAGTGTCCAAGCCGACGGCGCAGGCGTACTACCAGATCCTGGTGGACACGCTGTTGGGCCGATTCGTGGAGGCGTATACGGCGCGCGCGAAGCGCCGCGTGATCCAGTCGCCGAAATTCTACTTCGCCGATGTCGGCGTGGTAAATCATCTTGCGGCTCGCGGCACGGTTGCCCCTGGCAGCGAGCTGTTCGGCAAGGCGCTCGAGAATCTGATGCAGCATGAGTTGAGCGCGTATCGCGAGTACGCCGCGCGCGACTGGCCGCTGCGCTACTGGCGGCTGGCGTCCGGCGCGGAGGTGGATTTCGTGCTTGGCGATATGGACGTCGCGATCGAGGTGAAGTCGTCGCGTCGCATTGCGACCTCGCAACTCGGCGGGCTTCGCGCGCTGCGGGAGGAGCACCCGTCGGTTCGGCGCCGCATTGTGGCGTGCCTGGAGACGCGCCGCCGCGTCACGGAGGACGGGATCGAGATTGTGCCGGTGATGCAGCTCCTGCGGGGGCTGTGGAAGGGAGAGATCGCGTAGCCGCGCTCAGCGCGCGATCGCGCGCGTTCCTGGCGGGACGCCAGTCGGCGTCACGAACCGTGTGCGCAGCATCACGTGGTGACCTTGGCCCCCCCGTGTCGACGCTACCTGACCGCGCGCGACTGCGGTGCTTCATGATTCGTCCTATCGAGTGAATCCGAGAGCCGGGTATGCGCTGTCGTCAGCCACGGGCACAGAATCGACGCCGATTCTGGCCGCCGCCGTTGACACACGCGCTGCTCGGGAGGAGCAATGCGCATGATGGTCCTTGTTGGATTGGCGTTGTCCACGTGCCTGACCGCATGTGATACTCGGCAGGTGGCTCCCACTGCAAGTGCGCCGACATTGACGAGCGCGAGCGCACAGCCCGCATCGACGCCCGACACACTTGAGGTGACGTATCTGTGCGGGAACACGTTTCGGATCCGTAATCCAC
>JALOPS010000077.1 GCA_025453745.1 Gemmatimonadaceae bacterium | reverse complement strand
CGCGGATCTCCGCGATCTCGCGCTCGAGTGACGCAATGGCCGTCGCGAGATCGAAGTGATGCGGCGCGGTCACCGCGTCGCGCGCGGCGTCGTAGGGCTGATTGGCAGCCGCCGGTCGTGCACGCAGCGACGAGCTGGGCGGAGTCACACGTTCGGCGTCGAGCGCCGCGCGCACTTCACGCTGCCACCGCTCCAGTCGCGCATACTCCTCGCGCAGCATCGCGCGCACCTCCGCCTTGGCCTCGGCGAGGAAGGGGAGATCGCCCTCGGTCAGCCCGCGACGCAACCGTTCGACCACGGCGGTCCACCGCTTGAGGTCCACCTCGAGCGCGATCACCCGGAGCTGGGCGTCACCCAATGCACGAAGCCACCGTGCCTCGAGGGCATGCTTCTCCACCACGAGGAGTCGGGTGCGCTCGGCCTCGAGGGTGCGCAGGTGATCGAGTCGGGACAGCGGCATGCGGCAGTAACCTGCCCGCATCGATGGGTCCGATGCCAGTGTGGTCGCACGGTCGTGTGGTCTCGCGGTCGTGTGGTCGCGCGGTCGAGGGGTTGCGAGACTACTCCGCGAGGTCCGCAGTGAAACCGCTCTCCGACTGGCCATCCACCTGCACCACCTGACCGCGTGCCTCACGCCCGGTCAGCGCCGTCAGCGCCTCGCCGTACAGCGCCACCTGCGCCTCGTAGCCGATGACGCGCTGCGCCCACGTCGCGGCTGGCACCCGGTCCGACTTCCAGTCGATCACGTGCCACCCGTCTGTGGTCTCGAGCGCCAGGTCAATGACGCCCTCGCGAATGCGCGTCCCCTGCGGCTCCACGACCACGTGCGCCATTGGCAGCTCGGCGTGCACGGCGGACGCGGTGGTGAGCGCGCGCCAGCCGTCACTCGCCCGCACGCGATCGACGACGTCACGCAGCTCCGCGGTCAGTGCGGCACGTTGCGCATCCGTGAGCCCGCTCCATCCATGCCAGATGATCGCGTCGAGTCGTGCGTGCAACGCGCGTGCGTCGGGCAATCGAATCGCCGCCTCGAGCGCCCCGTGCACGGCAATGCCCCATGCCCGTCCGTCGCGCGGGTCGATGGCGCGAGCCACGCTCACCGGCGCGAGCGGCACATCGTCCGCGGGAGCAGTCGCTTCGCGCTCGATGCTGCGCTTGGCCTCCGCCGTCACCGCTTCGACGAGCTCGCGCCCGCGCACCACGCGCGCGCGACGCGCCGCCGCGGCAGCGATGGCGTGCTCGACCGACGCGCGCGTCGCATCGCTCGCCCGGCGCCCATCCGTCGCATGCACGGGGAGTGCGGTCGTGGCGACGCCGAGTGCATCGAGCGTCGCATCGAGCGCACCCCATGGACTCTTGCCGGCCGTCGTGGCGATCCACAGCGACTCCTTGGCTCGCGTGGTCGCGACGTAGAGCAGCCGATCGTCTTCTTCCGCACGCAGGCGCGCATCCTCGGCGACCCAGTCGGCCCAGTCGTGCGGTGCCGCACACACGGCACCATCGTTTCCCGCGATCGAGAGGGCACCCTGCGCACCGCCGCTGGCGGGATCGCGCCGAATGACGACCGTCGGCTCGTACGTGCGTCCCTGCCACGGTGCCGCCAGAAAGACGATGCGCGCTTCGAGTCCCTTGGCCTTGTGCAGATTCATCACGCGCACGGCACCCGCGCTGCCCGGGTGCAGCGCGAGGTCCGATTCTTCGCTGGCAATCGCCGCATCGAGTACCGCACGCAGCGTCGACAGATCGTCGCCCACTGCCGCCACACGCCGCAGCGACTCCACGAGCCCGAGCAACGCGCCCGCCCGTTGATCGCCAAGCATCTGACTGGCCGACCACGGCAGGAGCCCTGTCTCGTCGAGCAGTCGATCGAGCAGAACCGATGGCGCCGTGCTACTGCTCGCGTGATACCACCGCTGCAGCGTGCGCATCGCCGAGACGGCCGGCAGATCGACGGCAGGGAGCACGTCGTCGAGCACGAACGTCACGCCCGCCTCGTGCGCATCGAACAGGTCGGCCGGCGTGCATCCGAAGCAGCGTCCCTCGAGCGCCGTGACCACCGCAATGCATCTCGTCCGACCATTCGCCGGCGGCACCGGCAGTGACCGCCGGTACGCCACGCAGCGCGAGCGCTGCGGCATACGCACGCAGTTCGCTCTTGCGCGCCGTGAGGATCAGGAAGTCGTCCGGTGTGGCGACTCCCGCGCAAATCGACTCGGCAATGTGGGATGCGACCATCGCGGCATCGGCGTCAAAGACCGCAGCCTTTGCGCGCGCGGTGGGAACATCGTACCGCCCGACCCCCGTGCCTGGTGGCGCGGGGCACGCCGTCACCAGCGGTGCAAACGGTGCCTGCGTCGCCGTGGCTGCCGGTGCGGACGGCGACGTGGTCCCCACGCCGTGCGGCGCGGCTCCAAACGCGACCGCGAAGTGGGCGTTCACCAGCGTCGCGATCGCATCGGTACTGCGGAAATTCGCAATGAGCTGCACCACATGCCCGAACCGCTCGAATCGCCCTCGCACGAATTCGTACGTCTGGATGTCCGCTCGACGAAAGCGATAAATGCTCTGCTTCGGATCACCGACGACGAACAGCGCGCCGGGTCTCGGCGTGACCATGCGCCAATCGTTGCCCTCCGACGCGGGTGACGCGAGCAGCAGGCAGATCTCCGCTTGCAGGGGATCGGTGTCCTGGAACTCGTCGACGAGCAGATGGCGCCACCGATCACCGAGCGCATCGCGTGCGACCGCATGCGTGCGCAACAGCGCCGCCGTGCGCACGAGCAGGTCTTCGAAGGTGAGCCGGTCGTTGGCCTCGCGGTGCGCACGCCACGCCGCGCTCGCGGCCGTCGCAAGTCGCAGCGCAGGCGAGTAGCAGTGCGCACGCCACGCGCGCAGAAACTCGGCCAGCTCGCCCGAGACGAAGCGCAGCACATCGTCTCGCAATGCCGTGATCGGCGCCTGTGCCTTGCGCTCGGGGATCCACCTCGAGAGGATGACCTGCTTTGCATGGAACGACTCGATCCGCGCCGTCGCGCGCGCGACCGTCGCTGCGTCCGTCCAGTCGAGTGCGTCCCGCTCGATCTGCCAGCGTCGCACGAACGTCTGGAGCCGATCCCATCCGCCGGACGGCGCCCCGGCGGGGAGCAGCGCCACGGCACGCGTCATCAGCGCATCGAGCGCCGCCACCACGAGTGCGACATCCGGACACGGCATGTCGTGCGCGACAAACGCCACATCAGGCTGCGCATCGATCGTCAATGCCGCAGTCACGAGATCGCGCGGCTCGATGCCGAGTGTGCGCAGCCGATCGGCGCCATGCGTGCCGAGCCGACGCGCGTCATCGGCAAAGGCGCGCAGGAACTCCTCGGCGGCCACCGCGAGCAGCGCGGGGTCCGGCTCGACAAAGTCCGGCGCCAGTCGTGCGGCCAACGCCTCTTCACGCAGGAGCCGACTGCAGAAGCTGTGAATGGTGCCGATGTACGCACGATCGATCTGTCGCTGCGCGGTGCGGAGTGCGCTCTCCTCCGCCGTTCCGGTGGCACGCGCGACCCGCTCCTCGAGGCGCTTCGCCAACCGTTCGCGCAGCTCCGTCGCCGCCTTGCGCGTGAACGTCACGGCCGCGATCTGGTCGGGCGGCGTGCCGCGTGCGAGCAGCGCAAGGACGCGATCGACCATCAGCGTGGTCTTGCCGGATCCGGCGCCGGCTTCGACGAGCAGATTGGCATCGAGCGCGGTCTGCGCCAGCGCGCGTGCGTCGGCGTCCGGAACGGTCGGTCGCGTGGTCACGGTGCGTCCGCGCCCCGTCGCGTGGCCTGTGCGCGGAGCGCGGCCGGTGCGTCGCGCTCGCTCGCGGCACGTGCCGCCCACGCTGCACGCGGGCTTTCGGTCTTGCCGAACGTATCGCGTGTCGCCGAGCAGATCGTCGCGTAGTCGCAATACGCGCAGTCGGCCGCGCTGTTGGTGGGGAAGAATTCGCCGTCACGCATCGCGTCGAGCAGCGACGCGACGACTGCCGGGAGCGCATCACGATCGGCCGCGGTGGCGGCCTCACGCTCGCCACCGCCGCGTGCCGTCGCGTAGCGGTACTCCGCGACCGATACCGTGCCACCGAGGATCTGCTCTGCGGCCACCGCGTAGAGGGGCAACTGCAGTCGGCGACCGCCGTCGAGGGCGATGTCGTCTGGCGCGCTGCCGTGCGCGCGGCCGGACTTGTAGTCGATGATGCGCCACGACGCGTCGGCGAGTCGATCCACGCGATCGATGCTGCCGCGCAGCGCCAGCGCGCTGCCGTCGGGCAGGGCGAGCACGGCCGCCCGACGCTCGCCGCCGAACGAGAGCTCCGTCGCCTCGACGGCGGGCGTGCCATCGCGCGCTTCCTGGGCCAGGAAGAGCCGAACGTCGGCGACGAGCGCATCGCGCGTCGTGTCGAACGCACCTTCCGACGGGGGTGGCACGTGCGTGCGCTGCCGGGAGAGCTCGCCATCGAGCAGCCTGATCGCGTGCGACACGCGCGTCTCGAGCGGTGTGTCGACCGCGAGCAGCCCCGCCCGTGCAACCTGCGCATAGAGCGCGTGCAGCACCTTCCCCCGCGTGGCCGCGTCGAGCCATTGCGCAGGATCCGGTGGTGGCTCAGGTGACGAGAGACCGAGCACCTTGGCGTAATACCAACGCAGCGCACAGCTCCCGATCGTCTCGAGCGACGAGGCCGACAGGGGTGCCCCCGACGGTCGCGGATCGAAGCGTGTTGCCACCTGCGGCACCGCCCCGTGCCACGCCAGTGCACGCGGATCATCGAGCGATGCCGCCTTTGCCAGACCGCGCGCGAGCCCCGGGTACGCCGCGGTCACGAGCGCGGTCCCATCGAGCAGCAGTCGACCGTCACTCAACGCCGCCAACCACACTTCGCGCGCATCGAGCGCCTGGTTGGTATGGCGCGGCACCGCGCCCACTGGCGCGCCCACACGCTCGCGCAACTGCTCGAAGCTCGTGACCGTTGCATCGACGGCGCGCATGGCCTCGAGCAGCACGGTCGACGGTGCCGCATCGCGCCCGCCCTCCGCGCTTGCGCTCGCGTACGACAGCGTGAGGTGCGACGCGCCCTCCGCCGCCGTCGCCAGTGCGTGGGCGAGACGCTGTGCGCGCTCCGCGCGACGGAGTGCCGTGGTGGCGAGCGCGCTCGACAGCAGTGCGCGCATGGCATCGGGCAGGATCGCCGACTGCACGCTCGGTCCGCTCGTGCGATCGGCATCGAGTCCCAGCACGGCACGCCAGCGCCGCCCGCTCATGCCGGCGTGCGCGAGCGTCGTCAGGTGCAGACGCCCCGTCCACGACGCATCGTGTTCGCGCACCGCCGAGGGCTGCGTGCGACGGTGCAGGCCGCTCACGGCAGACGCGCCGCGCGCCGACTCGATCGCCACACGGACGCGGTGCACGGCGTCGACGCTCGACATCGGCGGCCACGCCGCATCGATACAGGCGCGCAGCACGCTCGCAAGTGTGTCGCGATTGATCGCGTCGGTGGTTCCGTCCGCAATCTCGATCGCGGCGAGGTGCGCAAGCACGATGCGCGCAATGCCGGGCGGTCCGCTCGCCTCAGGCGTGAGTGGCGCATCGTCGAGCACGCGCAGGGCGCGACGTCCCATGGCGGTCGCGCTCATCGGCAGGCCGCGGCGGAGCGACGCACCGATGCCGAGTATGCTGCCCACCGCATCGACCGCGATGCCGTAGGCGTCGTCATCCGTGGCGATCAGCTCGACATCATCGAGCGAGACGCCGTCGGCGATCGCGCGGCGCAGGACCTCCCGCACCTCGTCGGCCGGGGTCGCCGCCACGAACCATGCGCGCGCGGGTGGCGTATCGTCATGCGCGGGCGTCACCGCGACCGTCCTCGCGCCGCGCGCCGTCAGTGCGTCACGCAGTCGCGCATCGATCCCGCGCACATCGTCGAGGCCCGCGAGCACGATCACCGCGTCGCCGATCCACGGCCACTCGTCGTCGATCGCGGTGAGCGCAAGCCGCGCCATTCCCGCGCGATCGATCAACCCGCGCGCGGCGACACGCGCCCGATAGGCCGTGCCGATCGTGCACAGCGACTGCCAGCGCCGTCGGCGCGCCGCGTCCGTGAGCGAGGGCACCGACGTCAACGGCACCTCGGCGCGTGCGAGTTCGTCGAGCGTCGACAGGAGTGCGATGCGCACGCCCGCGCGATCGAGCAGCGTGACCAGGTCGTCCGCCGGGTCGAGCACCGCGCGACACTCCTCGATCGCCGCATCGAGCAGCGCCTCCAGCTCGATGGCATCGGCCATGCGGAGCTGTGCACGCGCCATCGGCACGTACGCCAGCTCGTCGGCCACCGTCGCCAGCGTCATCGGCGTCCACCCGAGCCAACCGCCCCGCGTCCGTGCGAGTGCGGTGAGCGCATCGCGCCCCCATGCCACGCTTGGCGCAATCAACAGCTTGCGTGCTGTCGGATGCGCGGCGGTGATCGCGGCGAGGCGGTCGAGCAGTGCAGACATGATGCGACGCATCGTAACGTCGCCGGATCGCCGAGGCGAGCGCGCGACCGGTGCCGCGCGCCGCGCGGTGTGTTACTCGCTCCGCCGCCGTGCGGGCCGCTGCCGACGCGGCTCCCGCGCATCCTTGCGACGCTCGTCCTCCAGCGCCTGCTGCGCCGCCACCAGCGCATCCCGGAGCGGCGGCAGCGTCGCCGTCATCAGGATCACCGCGTGCCAGAGGTGCAGCGCCACGAACGGATCCGCACACACCTGCGTCACGAGCGAGACACCACCGTGATGATCGGGCTCCACCCGCCCGATGGGGAGCATCGGCCCGATCGTCGAGAGTGCCGAGCGCAGCTCGGGGCGATCGATCTCGAGATCGACCAGCGCCGGTGCCGACAGCTCGAGAAACGGGCCGCGGCGCGCCGGAATCAACCCGAACGCTTCATCGAACGCGCGAAAGACCAGGCGTGTCCCGTCGCCGGCGGCGATCACTTCGACCACGCGCAGGGCATCGAGCGCATCGCGCGCGACATTGATCACGTCGGAGATCGTGAATGCATGCGCACTCGCGCGATCCATCGTGTGGAACGGCGCGAGGATGTCTTCGAACACCGACCAGGGCGTGCCGGCGATTTGCAGGGGAATGCGATGCACGGGGAGCAGGGCGTCCCGTCCGTCGAAGTGCGCCTGACTGAAGAACGGCGATGTCTCGAGACGCTCCCCGTCGAAGGCGGGGCGTGCGCTCCCATCGTCACGATCCGCGTGGACGGCGCTGTGATCCGGCAGCGCCGGCGCCGACGTGCCGTCGTCGCTCCCGTCGCGCGAGGGGATGCCGAGCATCCGAAATGCGACCGCATCGCCCGAACGCGAAAATGCGGTGTACTTGAGCGCCGACGGTGAGGGGACGCCAAGGACGCTCGTGAGTGTGCGGACGACGAAGAACGCCACCTCGTCGTACGGCACCGGACGCGCCCACACCCGATAGAAATTCGACGAGCCGTCGGACCGGCCGGTGCCATGCGCCTCGGCCACCGCGTCGTGCGTGGGCCCGCTCCACCCCAGCGAGATCAGTTCGGCAATGGCGGCATCGCTCAGATCGTCGGTGGCGGCGCGATAGTGATTGCTCTGCGTTTCCACCCGGAGCCCGTGCGTCGACGTCCGGGCGAACTGCACGTAGCCGTTGTCGCCCGGCAGGTCGACGATCAGGAACGCGTCATCGCCGAGCGACGTGATGGCGTCGCCCAGCCGCACCGCGAAGCTCCGCCAATGGCGGCGAAGCTCCGGCTGGCGCGGCACATCGTCGGTACGGGATGGATCTCGGCGAGACATGCCGTCTGGTCCAAAATTGCGGAGGGACTCCCAGCCAGACCCGGCCAGGTGGCCACTGAGCGAGTCTGAGCGGCCAATCCCATCTTCGCGACTGGTCGCGGAACGCGCCCCCCTGCAAACCCTACATGCTGTAGGGAAAACCCCTAACCGTTACCCTTGGTCCGGTCCGGCGCCGAACAAAACCCGACGCCAGACCACGGGCGCATGGCTCAGTTCGCGATCGTGTAATTGAACGCCACGTTGATGTCCGTCTCGGCCGTGCACGACGTCGCCGACGCGGGCTTCGCGACGTTGTCATAGTGGCACAGCACCACCGTGATCGTACCGGCCGCGGGCGTGGCCCCCACCGCCGTGGTGAAGCGCAGGCCGAGCGGGCGCCCCTGCCCGTCGGTGTCGGTCGCGGTCACCGTGACGCCAGCACCACTGACCGTGTAGAACACGCGGTGCTCATTCGCTTCCGCCTGGACTTCCGTCGTGATGTCTTCCGGTGGGTTCTCCAGCCGGTTCTCGAAGCGGATCGTCCCCGTGTACGTCGTGTTGCGTGCAAGGGCGAGCGCACCCTGCTGCGCAGACGGCGCACCGGGTCCATTCCCGTCGGCATCGTCGATGAACGCCGACAGCGCCGCACCTGCCGGCGGTGTCAGCGTGAGCGTCACGCGGGAAATGACCTCGGTCTCACCACCGGGTTCGGTCGATGAGTCACCACAGCCACCCAACACCACGGCGATGCCGGCAAGTGCCGGCAGCATGCGACGCGCGGACCACGACATGGACTGTCCTCTCGAGATGGGGCAGAACGGACGATGCACGCGCGCCCCGCAGCGCGTGCACCGGAGACATCACAGCGGAATGCGAAGCCGCGTCACGACATCGCGACCGGCATCGTTGACGAACAGGCGATAGCGACTCAGGTAGTCGCGATAGCGGCGATCGAGCAGGTTGGTGATCGACAGCGACAGGTCCACGGCCCGGCCGAACAGCGAGAACCCCTGCGTCGACACGTCCGCACTCATCAACGAGTAGCCGGCAGTGGGCAGGGTGTAGATCGTGCCGTTGGGAACGCCATCCTGCTCGCGCACGAGCGTGGCCCCCACGCCGGCCTGCCACCGCCCGAGCCGCGCACTCGTGCCGAGTACGCGCGACTGCAGCGTGAGCCGATCGGCCGGCATGTCGAAGAGCGGCGTGCCGTCGCGTCGCTGCGTGCCGCGCACGGCGTTGCCGGTGGCGGTCAGTTGCCACCGCGCGAGCGGTGTCCAACTCACCGCGGCTTCGGCGCCGCGCAGACGGGCATCGGTCGCGGCGTACCGGAACGCGGGGAAGGTGCCACGCAGCGTGAAGACCGGCTCCCGCGGCCGCAGGAAGATGAAACCGTCGATGCGGTTCTCGTACACCGCGGCATCGATCGCCAGCGTCGAGCCGGTGTGCTTGAGCGTTGCCTCGATGGCGCGCGAGCGTTCGGCGTCGAGTCGTGCATCGCCAAGCTCGTACTGCGCCGAGCCATGATGCACGCCCTGCGCGTAGCGCTCGTTCACCGAGGGGGGGCGCCACGCACGCGCCACGCGCACGGCCGCCTGCGTGTTCTCGCGCACCCACGCCGACACGCCGAGCGATCCGGAGAAGCCGTTCCATCGCCGCGTGCCGGCAGGGCTGCGAATGCCCTGATCGGCAAAGGCGATCGTGGTCTGGGAAATCGCATCGCCGCGCGCCCCCACGTCGAGTTGCACACGACCGAGCGCGAGCTGTTCCTGCGCGTACAGTGCGCCCTGACCGAGGTCGTAGCCCGGAATGAGGAACGCCTTCCCCAACGTTTGGTTGCCTTGATAGATCGCGCTCGTGCCCACGGTCCCGGTGAGGCGGCCGAGCGGCGCATGACGCCAGCGCGCGTCCACGGTGTTGGTGAACAGCCGGAGATCGAACGCCGGCACATTGCGAAAGCGCAGTGCGCCGTGATTGTCGAACTCGCGCCGATGATTGACCTGCAGCCCGTAGACGAGTTCGAGATGGTTGCCGTGCGGCAGCTCGAGCAGGGTGCGCAGCCGAGCCGTCGTGTGCGCGATCTGCTGGCTCGGGCGACCGATGTCGTAGCGAAAGGTCGAATCGCGCGGCGCCGTCGTCATGGCGCGCTGGAGGTCGTCGAACGAACCCGCATGCGCCTGCCGCAGCACGCCCAGCTCGGTCGCAAAGCGACTGACGAGCAGGTCACTCGTCCCCCACCCGCGCGAGACCCCGAGCGCGACGCTGCCGTTGAGCTCGCGAAAGCCGGTGTTGGAGAGGAAGTAGTCGGGTGCCGCGCCGTTGCCGGCCACGCGTGAACTCATGCGCACGCGATACCCCGTGCGGCCGATCCAGGGGAGCGTGAGCCCCGACCCCGCGACACCGAGGGCGAGTGCGCCCTGTCGATTGTTGGAGAAGCCGTTGACCGAGAGCTCGCCATTCTTGGCGCCGGAGGTTGGCACCGCCGCACGATCGACGCGCACCACGCCGCCGATGGCATCCGGTCCGTACAACACGGTCGCCGCGCCGCGTACCACGGTCACCACATCGGCGTCGAAGCTGTCGATGTTGGGCGCGTGCTCGGTGCCCCACTGCTGATCTTCCTGGCGCAGCCCCGAGTTCATCACCAGGATGCGCTGCGAGTTGAGCCCGCGAATCACGGGTTTGGCAATGCTCGGTCCGAACTGGATGAGCGACACGCCGGGGACGTACTTGATCGTCTCGCCCAGCGTCTGCCCGCGCTGCCGTGAGAGCGCCTCGGCGTCGAGCGTGGTCATCGCGACCGACTGCGACAACGGATCGGCCAAGGTGTCGCCCGTCACCGAGACCGCGGAGAGCTGCACCGTCGCCTGCGAGAGCGTGACCGTCACGCGCACGTCGCCGCGGGTGAGATCGATGGTGCGCGTCAGCGGAGCGAAGCCCACGAGCCGCACCGTGAGCCGCAGTGGTTGGGCGGGCAGCTCATGCAGGTCGAAGTGGCCCGCGTCGTCGGTCCGGGTCCGGCGCGCGAGCTGCGGCCCCTCGACCATCACGAGCGCGCCCGAGAGCGCGCGCGCCGCCACCGAATCGACCACGACGCCATGCAGGTGTCGACTGGCGCCGGCCGCCTGCTGCGCGCGCACGCGCGGCGCGCGTCCACAGACGAGCGTGAGCAAGGCGACGCACAGGTGAGGCCGGAATGGACGGCAGAACATCGACGACGCAATTCGGAGCAGGAGAGTTCTCGATGCGCGCGCATGACGCGCGCGCGAGCTCACTGCCGCGTGCCACACGTCTGTCGCACCTGGCAAGCCCGCTCATTCATATGGATGTCGGCTCACCAGCAACGAATGGCTAATGATAACCCCAAGTCGATATCGCGACAGGTCCGCGCCGCACACCGGCCAACGGAATGGTGTCGGCGCCCCGACCCGTCAGCCGCACGCGCGCCGCCCCGCCATCCTCCTTCCATCCCACCTGTCGCACCCGATTCCCCGCCGTCGCGCCCGACCACACCACCCCGAAGAGCGGCATCCGGATGTGCCACTCGTCGACGAAGCGCACGCCACTCGGCAGCGTGCGAATGCGCACGCGACCGGTCGCCCCCCTCGTCGCCGCAGGATAGGTCACCTGCTGAAACGCGAACTCGATGAGCGAGAGCGCCCGGTGCGTGCGCTCGAGCCACATGGTACCGCGCACGTCAGGCTGTTGCTGGTGGTGGAGCGGCTCGAAGCGGAGCCCCACGCGCGAGCTGTCGCGGCGGTCGTCCACCACGGCAAAGCAGTGCGTGTCGAGAAAGGCATCGCTGATCATCGTCTCCACCGACGGCAGGAAGTACACCCGGTCTCCGGTGAGCGTGTCGGTGTGCACGTATCCGTCACGATGCAGCACTTCGGCGGAGTCCGACTCGAACGGTTCCTCCGTCCGTGCCGGGCGCGCCACGCGCACGGAGTCCAGCACGCGGCCCGAGAGCGAATACCGTCGCGACACGAGCCACACGTCGAGCGGATCGAACTGATCGCGCCACGCCACCGACGCCGCGATCAGTGACGTCTTCGCGGTCTCCAGCACGTCCGCCGCGTGCGTGTCGTACGCGCCGCCCACGTCGCACCGTCCGCGTACCGCGGCCAAAACCGTCGGCAGTGGGATGCGCGTCTCCGGCAGACGCAACTCGAGCGCGACATCGGCGGTACTCATCACCCGGATCGGCGGCGACACGAACGGTCGGTAGCCCACCCGTCGCACGCGCACACGGTACGTACCGATCGCGTTGATGGGAAGCACACGCGCACCCGACGGACCGATGATCGCTTCGACATGCCGCGCGTCATCTGCACGAAGCACTGTCACGATCGCGCCGCCCATCGGTGCACGCCCTGCGCTGTCGAGGAGCGTGAGGCGGAGGCGCTGTGCGTCGAGTGTTTGCGCGCAGCACAGCAGGGCGATCGCGAGGCAACCGAGTGCGGCCGTGCGTCCGCCACGTGACGCGCCCCGCACGGCAGACGCGCATGCCCGGCGCTCACGCATGATCGCACCGCACCCGCGCAAAGCGCAGCGTGAAGGTGCGGCCACCCGGATTTCCCACCGTTGCCGTCAATGAATCCGCCCCCGCACGCGCGTACGCGATGCGTCGCGGAAAGTCGTGCTGCGCGTTCTCGAAGACCGCCTCACTCGGCGACACCGTGGTTGCCGTGAACTCCGTCTCGCGCTGGCCCGACGGATGCGCGATGTACACCAGACGGTCGCCCACGCGGGCGATGCGGAGCTGCTCGGTCTCCATCGTGCGCGCCTCACCGGTGGTGCGACCCATCCCGGGCATGACATCTCCCACCGGCGGCATCCACCATTCCTCGACCATGCGCACGCCGGTCACGGCGCGCCAGCAGCCGGCCATCCATGCGGGTGCCTGCGTCGACGGTGCGGGCTGCGCCCACAGCACGCACGGTGCCAGTCCCACGAGCGCGCCCAGCCGAATCCATCGCATTTCGCCCTCCTTGGCATGCGCCGATTTCGCCCGGGTGTGCCATTCGCGCGACACCGCGGACGTGACGTGGGCCACGTCACCAACTGCCACCGCTGATGTCTCGCGCCAACGGGTGCGGGGAGCAAGTCCCCCCACAGCACGCCCGGCGCTGCCCGATGGCCGCCACCGCCGGTGCGTCCCACCATGATGACAGGTCGCGCCCGCTGTGCGGCGCGATCACGACTTCAGTGCGAGGAGGGTTGTATGCCGATGACCATGAAGGCCGCTGTCGTGCGTGCCTTTGGTGCGCCGCTGGTGATCGAAGAGCTCCCCGTGCCCACCCCGGGTCCCGGCCAGCTCCTCATCCGCCTCGTTGCCAGCGGCGTCTGCCATACCGATGTGCACGCCGCCGACGGCGACTGGCCCGTCAAGCCGTCGCTCCCCTTCATCCCCGGCCACGAAGGCGTGGGTGATGTCGTGGGCGTCGGGCGCGGCGTGACGGGCTTCGAGATCGGCGATCGCGTGGGTGTGCCCTGGCTGCACAGCGCGTGCGGCGAGTGCGAGTTCTGCGTGAGCGGGCGCGAGACGCTGTGCATGGCGCAGCAGAACACCGGCTACTCGGTGAACGGTGGCTACGCCGAGTACATGCTGGCCAATGCGAAGTACGTGGGGCGCATTCCCGAAGGACTCGATCCGATGATTGCGGCCCCCGTGCTCTGCGCAGGAGTGACGACGTACAAGGGACTCAAGGAAACCGACGCGCGTCCCGGTCAGTGGGTGGTCATCAGTGGCATCGGCGGCCTCGGCCACATGGCGGTGCAGTACGCCAAGGCGATGGGCTTCCGCGTGATTGCCGTCGACGTGTCGCCGGAGAAGCTCGCCCTCGCATCAACGCTCGGCGCGGAGCGGTGCATCGATGCCACGCGCAGCGATGCGGCGGACGTCGTGCAGCGCGAGATCGGCGGTGCGCACGCGGCGCTGGTGACGGCGGTGTCGGTGCCGGCGTTCAATGCGGCGATCGGCATGCTGCGTCGCGGTGGCACGTGTGTGCTCGTCGGGTTGCCACCGGGTGAGTTCCCGACGCCGATCTTCCCCGTGGTGCTCAAGCGGCTCACGGTGCGCGGGTCGATCGTGGGGACTCGGGTGGATCTCGCGGAGGCGCTCGACTTTGCGGCGCGTGGATTGATTCGCGTGGAGAGCACCACGCGGCGTCTGGAGCAGGTGAACGAGATCTTCGCCGAGCTCAAGGCCGGGACGGTGACCGGGCGGGTGGTGCTCGATCTGCGGGATAGTGTGCGGGCGAGGGCGGCGGTGGCGATGGAGGTGGAGGAGTTTGCGGGGGTGGGTGGGTGATGGTGCGTCGCGCGGCGGGGCCTGCCGTGTTCTTGGCCTCGCCGCGTCGTTCCCGTTGGAGACGCGTGCGGGTTGGAAGCGCGTGCATGCTGCGCCACTGCGGTGCTCACGCGCCACCATGAGTGCGCCACCGCCGTCGCTCAGCGCACCTTCGTAGTGGGACGCGCAACAACGCAAACGGGCCCCGATCACTCGGGGCCCGCGCAGTGGCTAGGGACGGAATCGAACCGCCGACACGCGGATTTTCAGTCCGCTGCTCTACCAACTGAGCTACCTAGCCGCGTCCGTGCGTTTCGCACAGAGCTTTGAAGGCTAAACCGATCGGGCGAGCGCGCCAAGGGCTCCCTCGTCATCCCGAGCGGAGCGCCGAAGGACGCCTCGTCATCCCGAGCGACGCGCCGAAGGCGCGGAGTCGAGGGATCCCCGTGCCCTGAACTGAATTCGAGGGGCCTGCCCTGAGCGAAGCCGAAGGGATCTCCGTGCCCCGCGCTGAACCGACCGGATCCCATCGATGGCCCGGAGATCCCTCGACTCGCCGCTGCGCGGCTCGCTCGGGATGACGGCGCGCCTACCGCCGCACCACAAACAGCCCGTTCCCCACGGGCCGCTCCCCCGTCGGATCACTCGGCCGGTTCACCACCCCGCGCCCCATTATCCACACCGTCGTCGAGCCGCCGCCGTCCAAGTTCGCCCCGTCCCGCACACCCAGCGCCACCAGCCACCCGCCGAGCTCCACGAGCGACATCCCCGCGCTCCCGTTCGCCCCGCGGCCGTCCACCCCAATCAGCAGCAACTCGCGGCCGCCTCGCGCGAGCCCCACCGCCGTCCTCGGGTGCCGCTGCGCCGAGAAACGCGGGAAGGTCCCCTCGAGCGAGTCGACGCGCGCCGAGATGTTCGCGCCGTCATCCACCAGCGCTCCCCACCCGCCGACCAGCGCCCGGACCGGTCCGACCGACGTTCCCCCAAGGTCCACCGCGTCCAGTTCAAGCGTTACTTCACGCCCGAAGACCAATCGAGATGCCCGCATCGTCGCGACATCATCGAGCGTTATCGACAGCACAAGCCCGCTCTTCGGTATCCGCGTTCCGCCTGTGCCAGTCTGCGGCAGACCAGACACGCGATACCGATGCCGCCCAGACCGCGCCACTCCCGGAGTCTCCACCGGCTCGAGCGGCACCTCCACCACGCTCCGCGCCGCCGTATCAGCCGCGAGCTTGAGCGAATCCCGCCGCGCCGCCGCCGCGACCCGCTCCGGCGTCGCCGGCCCGTTGTCCGGATCCACCTGCACCGCACCACTGTCCGCCGCACCCCCCGAGACCGGCGTGCGCTCGCCATGCCGCGCCGAGTAGAGCACGATCGCCCCGTTCCCCCGCCGCTGCGGGTTGAGCGCCTCGACGACCATCGAGTCGCCACCCACCCGCACCACGCCGCGCATCCGGAACCGTCCGATTACCACGCGCCCATCCTCCCGCTGCCCCACCTGCACGTGCACCGTGGGAAACGTGTGGTGCGGACTCTCGGAGATCCCGTTCCCCTTGGTCCACTCCCCCGCGACGACCTGGTTGTTCTCCACGTCGCCGGTGCGCAGGTCGAAGAAATCCGCATTGATCGCCGCGAGCACCGTCGTCCCCCGCGCGGCAAAGCGGGTGGCCATGTCACTCACCCGCTCGCGCCCGCGAATCCCGTCGAACGCGTGCATCGCCTCGAGCGCGCAGCGGCACTGTGCGAGATCGACCCTCACCACCTGTGCGACCCACGGGCCCGCCGCCATCCAGTGCGTTTCGTGCACGATGCCGCGCGCCACCGGCGCCACGCGCACCGAGTCACGCCCGGTGACCGTCGTGCGTGGCGCGCGCAGCGCCGGCGCGCATCCGCTCACCAGCGCCGCCGTCAGCATCGTCACCATTGACAGCGACCGGATTTGCACCGAACTCCAACAGGTCACGCCGAGCTCGATATCACGACGGCGTGCCACGGGCGATGCCGCCCGTCCCTCCCCCGCTCCACGGAGTCTCTGCATGTCTCGCCGCCTCCTGTGCGGACTCGGAATGCTCGCCGCGCTGGCGATGCTGCCGCACCGCGCCGTTGCCCAGAACACGATCACGCTCGAAGGCGTCGTCACCGCCGCCGACGATGGATCACCGCTCGCCGGCGCGCAACTCGCGATCACCAATCTCCTCTCCGGCGAGAAGCGCCTCGCGACCACGCGCCCTACCGGCGAGTTCCGTGTGCTCGGCCTCTTTTCCGGCCGCTACGAAGTCGCCGTGCGCATCCTCGGCTATCGCCCCGCCGCCGACACGATCCAACTCGTCCTCGGACAGCGCGCGCGCCTGACCATCGCGCTCGAGAAGGGTGCGGCCGACATCGCCGGTGTCACGATCAGCGGCACCAAGTTCAAGGAAGTCGAAGTGCAGCGGCTTTCGGTCTCCGCACCGATTCTCAAGGAAGAGATCGAGAATCTCCC
>JALOPS010000369.1 GCA_025453745.1 Gemmatimonadaceae bacterium | reverse complement strand
CCGCATTCTGAACGCTGTCCGGCGGTTTTTCGACCTCTGGCAGGCTCACACCGCCTGTCCTGAAGGCTGTAGCCGGATGGCGTCATCCCTCCCTCAATCCAATCACGCAAGCCGATGCTGGCTTACGCCGTAGGCTGCAGGTGCACCTGGTCGGCAGGTGCCGCACTCGTGCCTCATGATGTGTGCCAGCGTGCCAGTAAGCGGCACGGAAGGCTCGCGTCCGGGCGGCGACACCGGCGATAGCACCAGCTCGTGGCGTCGGTCGCGAGGTGTCCGCGGCTGACGCCCGCCCATGCCTGGCTGACGCTGGCCGGACGCGGGGTGTGGGTGGACCCAAACAATTGAAGCCATGACCGACCGGCGCCCGCTCACGATGGCGCTGGAGCATGAGCACGCCTCGCGGCCGGCCGCCTTACTGACGGGCTCGACCGTTACGCACATCCGCCCCTCGTCGTCAGCACTTCGGGATCGAATGCCTCCACCACTCGGCCGGAGCGGTCGATACCCGAAAGTGCTCGCCGCCCGCCTCTCGGCGGGGCGATAAGGGCAAAACCGGCGAAAGCCGGTGACGCAAAGCTACGAGGCTACCGCAGCGGTGCACGCACCGACGCCATGCCAGTCGAGCTGCCGAACCCACTGCTGGAGCTAGTCGGATGCGTTACGTTGGAACGATGCCGTTCCTGGTCGCGACCTGTGTCCTCGTCGCTGGTTGCGCGGCAGGCGATGACCTGCTCGAACCGAGGACGGTCTCCGCCGCCGAGCGATCGGCATTGACAGGCGTGGAAGCCGATGTTCGCGAAATCGAGATCGGCGACACGATCTCGATCACCCTCGCCCTCCCGGCGTCGCGGTCGACGATGCCAAGACGGATCCGTCGCGGGACGCCGCCGAGCGCTCGCGCGATCACCACCGACACCACGATGCTTCGCCGCATCGACGACGCGCGTTTCGTCGCGATCGCGCCAGGGTCGGCGACGATTTCCGTGGTGAACACCGCATCGGTGCGCAGCACGTTCCGCTACAAGATCGGTGGGTCGAGCCGGCTGCTCCCGCCGCTCATGGCGCCGGTCGAGTTGCCGCCAGCGGTGCTTCCCGCGCTGCAGGTGCGCAGCGCGGTGGGGACGCCGGAGACCGGTGAGGTGTCCTCGGGGCTGCCCCTCGCGCCAGGTCGCCTGCGCACGGGTGATGTGGCTGGTCTGGCTGTCTTCGTGGGCGATACCGAGGTTCCCTCCTACATCGAGCCGCTCAAGGGCCGGCATGTGGACGGCTCGCTGCGCAGCATCCTCGTGCAGTTCACGGTCGCGGACGCGGGGGCGCCGGTCACGCTGCGTCGTGTGACGACCGCACCGCGTCGCCGACCCCGTGTCGCGCCGTCGCCGGTACCCGCGCGCTTCGTCATGTATGCCGACCTGATCGAGGAGGCACAGACGAACGTCGTCGGCCCGATCTCGCTGTCGTCTCGCGAGACGTTCGCCGGCGGACGGGCACTCGACACGAAGTTCGCCGAGTTCGAGCCCACGCACTGGTCCGCGCAAGGGGACGACTGGACGGCCAACTTCTATGATCGTGCGCTGGCGTACTTCGCGTATGCCCTGCGCCAGGGCAGCCCCACGTTCCTGCAGCGCGGCTCGCGGCTCGCGGTCGCGTATCGGCGTGGCTACCTCGAGGCCAACAACTACGGCACCAGCGAGTGGTGGGCACAACTCGACGGACTTGCCAGTCACTACTGGCTGACGGGTGACGATTCATCGCGGATCGCCGTCATCCGTGCAGCGGAGTCGTTGAACGTCTCGCGAGGGGGTACTGCCCGCCTCACGAACACCCAGAGCCACGAGTGGATGGATGGGCGCGTCACGGCGCGCGTCCTGTCGTCGAAGTTCCTCGCGATCTCGCTCGATGCCGACCCGTACGGGTCCGTGTCGGACTGGCGAGCGGCGGCGTCGCAGGATGTTCGCGACGTGCTCTCGATTCAGGGAGCCGATGGAACGTGGCGGTACGCCGCCAACTGCGGCCAGAGTTCCAACTTCATGTCCGGCCTCGTGGCGCAGGCCCTCATTCAGTACGGTGAGGTGACCGGTGACGTCGCACGCATCCGGGAGCCGGTCCGCCGGTTCGCGAGCTGGCTGTGGACGACTCAGTGGCAGCCTGGCGAACAGTCCTTCAACTACTACAGTGGCCGCTGCGTGAGCTCGCAGGGGCAGGTCATCGGCGATACCTACGCTGGAACCGATCTGAACGGCTTCTTCCTCGAGATGTATGGTTGGCTCTGGAAGCAGACGAACGATCCGGTGCACGTCCAGCGCGGCGACGCGGTGATGCAGGGGATGCTTGCCAGGACCTGGTTCGCCGGATCCAAGCAGTTCAACCAGGCATTCCGGACGTCCTGGCGCTATCTTGCCCTTCGTTGAGCGTCGCGGCATCGTGGCGCACGGGGGGAGCCGTTGCTCCCTCCGTGCGCCACGTGGTTTCTGGGTACGCCGTGCGCCCTGTCCGTAACTCGTCATGCGCTCGGTCCTGATCGCCCTCTGGCGCAGCAGCAACCCACTCGCACGTGCGCTTCGCGCGAGCTATCGCGGCGTGGTCAGCTTCTCGCTGCCCCTGCCCCGCCCGTTGGCGGCCATCTGGGTGCTGCCCTTCGCGCTCGTCCTGGCCGGCTGGCGGTGGTGTCTCCGCGTCCTCGTGGTCGAGCCCATGCTGCGAAGCCACGCGACACGGATCGGGGCGCGGCTCCGGGTCGGATCGCACCTGCCATTCACGATGGGGCGGGGCACGCTGGTCATCGGTTCCGACGTCTACCTGGCCGGGAAGATCTCGTTCCTGTTCGCGTGGCGTGACGAGCCTGCCGTGATCCGCATCGGCGATCACGTCTACATCGGCCACAACGCGCTGCTCTCGGCGGCGCGGGGGATCGAGATCGGCGATCACTGCCTCTTCTCGAACGACGTGTCGATCCTCGACTCGCCCGGGCACCCGCTGGATCCCACGCGCCGGCGACAAGGGACGCCGCCGAACGACGACGAGATCCGTCCGGTGCGCATCGGGAGAAACGTCTGGCTCGGGCTCGGCGTGCTCGTGCTGCCTGGCGCCGAGATCGGCGACGACTCGGTCATCGCCGCGCACTCCGTGGTGACGGGCGCCATTCCCTCCGGTGTGCTGGCCGCCGGCGCCCCCGCTCGGGTCATCCGCCCGCTCACGGCCGCGCCGGACCGCGAGCGGATCGAGGGGAGCGCTCCCGTCGCACACCGTGCCATCGGTGACGTCGCGTGACGGCGTCGGCCAGCGAGCCGTGCGTCGTCTTCGTGGCCAACCGGCTCCCGGTGCCGGTGGACGACGGATGGAAGCGGCGGACCTATCACGTCGTGCGCGCTCTGGCCGCGGTCGCGCCCGTCGAACTCGTGGTCTTTGGTCGGCACGGGCCCGGGGCGCCGGCGGATGACGTGTGCCTGGGAGCGCGCGTGACGGTGCACACCGTCCGGCCGCCGGCCGTGCCGCGTCCCCTCGCGCTGGCGGCGTCGTACGTCGTACCGCACCCGATGCAGCAGCTGCTGCACACCACGCACGCCCTCGACGAGACGCTTGCTCGTGTCGCCGGGGGGCGCCGCGTGATCGCGGCCGGCTGTGCCAGCGTCTTCCTCGCGCACGCCCTGCAGGTCGTGCGCCGCCACGCCGACGTGCGCTTCGACTTCATCGACACGCACAATATCGACTCGCTGTACTACCAGCGGCTGGCAGACCATTCTGACTCCGTGTTGCGCCGTGCCGCGTTCGCGCAGACCGCGAGGCGTACCCGGTCGCTCGAGGCGGATGCGTTCGCGCGCGCTCAGGAGACCTGGGTGTGCTCCGACGACGAGGCGGCGCGCCTTGCGCGCGACGTGCCGCAGGCGCGTGTGCGCGTCCTGCCCAACGGGGCCACGGTGCCGCCCAGGTGCCCTGCGCCACCACTAAGTGGCGACACGGTCCTGTTCTTCGGACGGCTCGATTACGAGCCGAATGCCGATGCCATCCGCCTGCTCTGCACGGAGATCTGGCCCCGGGTGGTGGCGGCGCGCCCCACCGC
>JALOPS010000368.1 GCA_025453745.1 Gemmatimonadaceae bacterium | reverse complement strand
CGCCGCGAATGCCACCCCCCGTGCCCGCGCCGATCCCCCCGATCGCGATACCACGGATGTTGCCTCCGCTGCCGACGCCGATCCCGCCAATCGCCAGGCCGCGCACATCGCCCCCGGAACCCACGCCGATCCCGCCGATGGTGATGCCGCCGACCGTTCCCCCCGCGCCGGCGCCAAGTCCCGCCAGCGTGATGCCGGTCAGGTTGTCGTTCATCGCGACGCCAAAGGGTGCAACGGCCACACCGCGAAGACTCCCCGCGCCCGCAATGGGGAGCCCCACCGCAAAGCCCGCGACGTCGGTACCGCGCGCCTCGTTGCGCGGGCCCCAGATGGTGAAGAGTCCACCGCGCACGCGGCGCGCGGGCTCGTCATCCCGGAAGGTGAAGCGCACCCCCTGCACCTCGCGATGTCCATTCCCGAAGGCGATGCCATGCGCGGTGCCGCGCTCCTGCGCGACGAGCGTGATGGGGCAGACAAGGCACACGCCGGCGACAAGGGCGCGGCGATACGGCAGGCGGGATGGCGCGAACGGACGCATGGTGACGCGGGGAGGGAGACACGCGCGTGCGACTCCGTCATCGGCGACGCAGTCGTCGCCCATTCGACGACGCCGAGCGCCGCACCGTTTGAATGGGCGCAGCGTCCCGTACGACTGCCATCGAGCGTGGTTTCGCGAGGTGCACGCTGCCCATCCGGCCGCGCGCGGCGTGTCTACCGCGCCAGCGCCCGATCCACGCCCATCGCCACGAACAGCAGGGCGAGATGCAGCAGTGAGTACTTGTAGACCCACCAGCACGTGGCCGTCCAGCTCTCACCGCGCGCGGCGAGTCGGGGCAGCGCCAACACGCCGCGCAGGAGCAGCGCGTTGAGCACCACCGCACACGCGAGGTAGAAGAGCCCGAACGCGCCGGTGGCGACCGGCAAGAGGCTCAGTGCACACAGAATGACCGTGTACCAGATCATCTGTCGCATCGTCTCGCGCTCGCCCCAGACGAGCGGCGCCATGGGCACGCCCGCACGCCCGTAGTCCACCTGCTTCATGAGCGCGAGCGCCCAGAAGTGCGGCGGCGTCCAGTAGAACACGAGCAGGAAGAGCACCACCGCGGTGACATCGAGGCGCCCCGTGACCGCGGCCCATCCCACAAGCGGCGGGAATGCGCCGGCCGCGCCGCCGATCACGATGTTCTGCGGTGAGGAGCGCTTGAGCCACCGCGTGTAGATCACCACGTAGAAATAGAACCCGCCCAGAGCGAGCAGCGCCGTGAGCAGATTGAAGCGATACGCAAAGAGCCAGGTCGCGATCGTCGCCAGCAGCGTGCCGAAGACCAGCACCGCCGGGGCAGGGAGTCGTCCGCTCGGAATCGGGCGGAGGCGTGTGCGCGACATCCGATCATCGATGTCGCGGTCGAGGTACATGTTGAGCGCGTTCGCACCGCCGGCCATCAGATAGCCGCCGAGCAGCGCGAGGCCGACATCGGCGAGCGACGGGGCGCCGGAAGCGTACATCGGCGCAACCATCGTCACGAGCAGCAGGGAAATGATGCGCGGCTTGGTGAGCGTCAGCAGGTCCGACGCCACCGAGGGCGCCGCCGCGACCGTCGCGCCGTTCTGTTCCGCGTCGGCGAGCACCGAGCTGCTCATCGCTCCCCCTCCGCCGGACGCGCCGCCAACTCTGCACGCGCCCGCGCGCCCGCGCGCGGCGGCAGACCTTCGATGCCTGCCGCGCGGCCGTTGGCGATCTGCGTCAGCCACGTCATGGTGATGGCCGCGAGCCAGATCGCGATACCCGTGGCCTGATGCACCGATCGCGTGGCGTGATTGACCGGGAAGTCACCGAGCACCATCGCGGCGGCCACCAGCACCTGCCACGCGCCGAGCCCGGCGAGTACCCACGCGCCGGTGATCAACACCGGCGGTTCCGCGCGCTTGCGAAACGCGAACGGCAATCCGATGAGATGGAGAATGAGCAGATAGGCGAGCACGCGATGCGTGAGCTGCACGTGCTGCGCGCCGCCGCCCAGCGAGCCTTCGCCACAGAGCGGGAAACCGCGACACGCGACCGCCGCATCGGGGATCTTGGCCGTGAGGCCCCCCATGAGGATCACCACCAGCGCCAGGCCGGCCGCCACGAGAATGCTGCGCCACGCCTTGTCGGTGGCGCGCTCTTCACGGGCGGCAAAAAACGCGCGTGCGCCGCCAAAGCCGCCGCTCCGCACCACCGTGAGCGAGAGCACCGCGAGGAGCGACGCTGCGAGGAGCTTGTGGATCACCGTGGCCCATGGCGCATTCGCAAAGCGCACGGTGACGGCGCCAAAGAGCGCCGGCGCAAACCAGAGGGCGACGGCGAGATACGCCGGTCGTCCCGCACCACCATGTCCACCGATGCCTCGTACCGTGCGCATGCGCCACGCCTTGAGCGCCATCGCCGCAATCGCGATGAAGAGCACCACCGCCAGATAGCGGTGCATGACCTCGATGATGAGGTCCATGCGCGTCAGCGGCGGGAACCAGTAGCCATAGCACTTGGGCCAGTGGTCGCCGCACCCCATGCCGGAGCCCGAAATGCGGACGATCGCGCCAAAGATGATGTGCGTGACGGCGACACCGAGCGCGATCAGTGCGGAGACGCGCAGGTCACGCAATCGCATGGGGTCGAATCCGATCCCCATGAGCACGCGTTCGCCGGAGCCCAGCGGTGATGCGCTCGGTGTGGGTGACGGGGTCGTCATGTGCCCGACGCTCCCAACAACCGGTGGCTCGCCACGAAGAGCCACACGAGTGCGGCCGCGGGGAGTGCAACCCAGAGCAGCTCCATGCCGCGGTGCTGCGCGGGAAGCGGCCGCCGTCGCGCGTCGCTCGCGGACGCGGCTGACGCGTCGGGTGCGAGCCCGTCGGGCGATGTGCGGGTACGCAGCGCGGCCAGCGTCGATCGCACAATGGCGATCTGTGCCACCACACACGCGATCACGGCGCTCCAGAAGAGCGCAACGCGAAGTGAAGCCATCATATGGGAAAGGGGACGCGCCCCGACGCAGCAGTGATTCGTGAACGCGGGACGATCACCAGTGGGGCCAACCCGGGGCAAGCGGCGTCAGCCGTGACAGTTACGGTGGCCGATCCGCAATAGTGCGGATACCATTGCGACCCATGCCCACCTCTCCCGCCGCTGCCGCGGCTCCTGTGCCGCGCCGCGAGCTGCCGCGCACGATCGGTCTCTGGAGTGCGATCGCCATCGCGATCGGTTCGACGATCGGGTCGGGGATCTTTCGGTCGCCTGCCGGGATCGCCGACAAGCTGCCGGGGCCGCTGCCGCTCCTCTCGGTCTGGGTGGCCGGCGGGCTCTTCGCGCTCTGCGGCGCGCTGACGTTGGCCGAGGTCGCCAGCGCCTTTCCGAGCACGGGCGGGCAATACGTCTACGTGCGGGAAGCGTGGGGGCGGACGATGGGGTTCGTGGTCGGCTGGTCCGAACTCGTGCTCATCCGCGCCGCATCGCTTGGCGCTATCTCGATCACGTTCGCCGAGTACCTGCTGCGCGTGCTCGGCTTCGATCCGCGTGTGGCGCCGTTCGACACGTATGCCCACGTGCTGGCCGGCGTCGCGATCGCCGTGGCTGGTGGCATGAATGCGATGGGTGTGCGCCTCGGCTCGCTGGTGCAGGCGCTCACGACGACGGCCAAGTACGGCGGCCTCGTGTTCATCATCCTGCTCGCCGTTTTCATCGGCTTGCCAAAGACCGGCGGGCACTTCACCCCTGCGTGGCCACCGGGAAGCTTCTCGGTGGGCGCATTCGGACTGGCGTTGGTGAGCGTCCTCTGGGCGTTCGACGGCTGGGCCGACCTCACGCGCGTCGGTGGCGAGATCAAGGACGCCGAACGCACGCTGCCGCGCGCCCTCGTCACGGGCGCGGTGATGGTGATCGCGATCTATCTGCTCGCGAATGTGGCGTATCTCATGGTGCTGTCGGTCGAGGAGATCCGCACGGCCAAGCTCGTCGCGGCGGACGTGGCCGAGCGGTTGATCGGACGCAGCGGCGTGGTGTTCGTGTCGGTGACGGTGATGCTGTCGACATTCG
>JALOPS010000367.1 GCA_025453745.1 Gemmatimonadaceae bacterium | reverse complement strand
CGAACGTTGCCGGGGTGGAGAAGCCGGTGAACCCCGACCCACCCGCGGTTGGCAGCGTGAACGGGAACGCCCCACCGCCGTTGTTCAGATTCGTCAACGCGGCATCGAGCGTGTTCGAGATGTAGCGGAACACCGAGTCCCGGCTGACGAAGGGCGAGTACTGGTCGAGTTCGCGCCGCAGCGTCGTCACTGCGCCAAGATCGTGGCGCGTGTTGATGATGCGGAGCAGCTCCATCGCCTCGAACGTCTGCGCAAACCCGCGTGCCGCCGCGACCTGCTGCGGGGTCAGCGACGTGGCACCGGCAATCGCGTCGTTGAAGTTGAAGATGTTCCGCAGGTTGCCGTACGAGCCGCCCCACGTGCCACCCGCACCGAACGACGTGTTGTCGTTGAAGTCCCGGAAGTAGCCCGTGGTCCACCGCCCGTCCTGGAGCTGGAAGTACCACGCCTCGCGCCCGAACAGCGCGATGTCGCGAATGTGCGCCGATGTGTTGTTGCGGTACGTTCCCACAATGCCGGTCGCAAAGAACTGCAGCGCCTGCAACGGGGCCGCCGCCGCACCATCGGGCGTGACGTTGTTGGTGTTGGGAACGTTCAGGTCGGTGGCCTCGCAGCCGGCGAGGCCGGCGACAAGGGCACCACCAACGAGAAGGGCCGTCGCGCGCACGCGCGCGGATGCGGCCATTGGTCGCAAAGTCTGCATGGCGATCAGAAGCCGAGGTCGACGGAAAGGAAGAACTGCCGCACGCCCGGGAACGGCGCCAGGTCGATGAAGCGGTTCAGGTTGGTGTTGCCGAAGTTGTTGAACTCGGGGTCGTAGCCCCAGTAGTCGGTCTGCATCCACAGGTTGCGCCCCTGCAGCGTGAAGCGGGCCGACTTGGCCTTCGCCCACCCAGCCACGCGCGACGGCGCATCGTACGAGAGCGAGATCTCACGGATGCGTACGTTCGTGCCATTCTGGATGTACGGACGGATGTCACCCGCATTGAACTGCGCGAAGCGGAACTCGCCGAGCGTCTGGTTGGGGCGCGGCGACGGATTGTCGTAGTCGCGCGAGGTGCCACCCTCGTCCCACAGGTTGTTCGTCATGTTCGAGACGAAGCCACCGTTGCGCCAGTCGACGAGCACGTTGAGCGCCAGCCGCTTCCACGAGAGCGAGTTCGTGAAGAACATCTGGAACGTCGGGTTCGAGTTGGCGAGCATCGTGTCGCGCACCGCGAACGAGCCGGGAGCCCGATCCAGAATCGTGTTCCGCGGCAGCAGGGCACCAGTTGCCGGGTCCACCGGCACGTTCCCCCAGATCCCCGTCGTGATCTGCCCGTTGCGCACCACGTTGCGCCCGTACGCCGCTCCAAACGACCCGGGCACGTTCAACCGCGGGATCTGCGCGGGGATGTTGTCGACGAACAGCTTGTTGCGCTGCCACGTCGCCGACGACGACCAGACAAGGTCCTTCGTCTGCACGGGAATGGTGCGCAGCCCGAGCTCGTAGCCGTCGTTCGTCAGGCGACCACCGTTGATCACGAGCTGGCCTACGCCCGTCGTCGCGCCCACCGGCGCCGTGAAGAGCTGGTTGGTCAGCACGCGTGAATACCGCGTCCCCTCGAAGTTCACCCGTCCGCCGAACAGCGCGAAGTCGGTGCCGAACTCCGTTTCCGTCATCTTCTCCGGCTCGATCGCCGGATTATTCACCGTCGCCGGCGTCACGAGCGAGGGATTGCCGCCGATGATCGGGCCCGTCGCCAGCACAAGGAAGCGCTGCGTGAACAGCGGCCGGTTGCCCGCCTCACCCCACGACGAACGGAACTTGATGTTGTCGAGCGGGCCGATCTTGCGATCGAACAGGTACGAACCCGAGACGCGCGGCCAGTTGAACCACCGGTCGCGATCTCCGTAGGTGCTCGACCGATCGCGCCGCACGCCGCCGAGAAGCGTCAGCTTCTCGCCAAAGAGCTGCCACTGCGAGCTCGCCACCAGCGCCTGGTCGCGGAACTCGAAGCGCTGCTGCAGGCCCGACTGCTGCCCCTGATTGAAGTTGTCGGTGCCCGGCAGCAGGCCGCGCGCCTGGTTCTGCATCGAGTTCTGCCCCTGCCGCTCGTACGCCGCGCCCACCGTCGTCGTCGCCGTCGCCCACGAGAATGGGCTGAACAGCCACGTCGCGTTGAGCTGCGCGTTGTAGTTGAGCGAGTTGGCCGTGATCTGCGCCACTCGGCCGAAGAAGCCGTCGTTGCCCTCGTACTGCAGGAAGCCCGGCGAGTACGTGAACCCGTCCTGCTGGTAGCGATCGAAGCCACCGAGCGTGGTCAGCGTCACGCGATTCTTCGCCTTGTCGAGCGCCACGTACGAGATGTTCAGGCCGCCGATCTGGCGCCACACCTGTTCATCCGTCGTGATGTTGTTGAAGGTCTGGAACGGATTCGACGTTGCATTGCCGCCACCGTTGAACGGATTGGCGATGTAGTTCCCCTGCGCATCGCGCTGGCGCAGATCGATCACCGACGGCATGTAGCCGAACGCGTAGATCGGCGACGTGTTGGTGTTGTCGTTGTTCGACAGGCCGCGATTGGCCTGATTGCGCACGAAGTTGAACGACACTTGCGCCTTGAGCCGATCACTGAAGGTCTGGTCCACGTTGGCACGCAGCGACGCCGGTGTCGCACCGGTGCGTGGCGCGAGCCCGATCTCATTGCGGATGTTCCCCTGGAGGAACACCTGTGTCTTCTCGCTGCCGCCGGAGAGCGACACGATGGTCTCGCTTGCGGGGTTCGAGTTGTTGTAGAAGTTCCCCTCGTTGTCGATGTTCGCCGACCGCGGGATCTGCCCGTTCGGGAACGCCTGCGCGAGGTATGCATCGGCAAACGCGTTGCTCCCGTTGCCGTAGGGCAGGTTCTTCACCTGGTCTACGCTGGTGAAGATCCGGTGTCCCAGCGTCCGCAGCATGTCCTGCGTGCCCACGCGCTGCGTCACGCTCACGCGCGTCGTGCCCGCTGCGCCGCGCTTGGTGCGGATGACCACCACGCCGTTGGTCGCGCGCGAGCCGTAGAGCGCCGTGGCCGCAGCCGACTTGAGCACCTCGATCGACTCGATGTCGTTCGGATTGATGTCGGCGAGGCGATTGACGACGGCGTCCTGTCCGCCGCCGATACCCGCGCCGGCGCCCGTGATGGTGTTCGCACCAGACGAGAAACCGCTGTTGTCAATGATGATGCCATCGATCACGAACAGCGGCTGCGAATTGCCGATGATCGAGCTCGCGCCACGGATCTGGATCTGTCCGCCACCGCCCGGCGCACCCGAGTTCATGTTGATCACCGCACCGAGCACTTTGCCCTGCAACTGCTGCTCGAGCGACACCGCCGGCGCGCGTGACAGGTCGCGCGCATCCACCACCGACGTGGCCGTCGTCGCATTGCGCGTCGATAACGTCGTCGTCTGCGACGTGATCACCACCTTCTCGAGATTCAGCACGTCCTTCTGCAGCGAGAAATCCGCCACCGCCTGCCCGGCCGGCACCCGCACCGTCGCACGCGTGTAGCCGAGAATGCGCGCAATCAGCGTCGCATCACCCGCGGGCACGCGGAGTCGATACACACCGCGTTCGTTGGTCCGCGTGATCGCCGTGGTCCCCACGGCGGAAACGGTGGCATCCTGAATGGGCTGCTTCGTCCCGGCATCGAGGACCGTGCCGGTGATGTCGCGTGTCTGCTGGGCACTCACCACGGCCGGCACACCAGCCGCAGCGCCCAACAGCCACGCAGCGAGGAAACGAACTCGCACAAGACCTCCAGTGAAGGAAACGCCGGCACGCGCGCCGACGCGGGTGTTTGCGCACGGCCGCAATACTGGCCGTACACCCACCGATATGACTTCTGGGACTAAGCTCGTCAAGTCGTTTTGTTACTTGGACTTAGCAGTCCCGCGACATCTCGTCACACCGTGTCGGGGTGTCGTTCGCGTGGCGTGTCATGCGCGGTCGAACCCGCACCGCGCACCCTCCCCACGCCTCACGCGCCTCTTACTTTCCCGCGCCATGGCTACCTACGACGTTCTCATCCTCGGCGGCGGACCCGCCGGCTACGTCT
>JALOPS010000366.1 GCA_025453745.1 Gemmatimonadaceae bacterium | reverse complement strand
CACCGCCACCCGCCGCCGACGCGCCTGCGGCTCGTCCGGCACAAACGCATCCATCGCCCCGGACTCGGCCAACACCCGCAACGCCCGCACCTCGAGCCCGCTGCGCTGCACGAGATCGGTCACCGAGCGAAAGGGACCGCCCGACGCCACCGCCCGCTCCAATCGCTCGCGCGCCACCGCCCCCAACCCGCGCACCAACCGATAGCCCAGCCGCACCGCCGGTGCGCGCTGCCGCTTGGCCTCCGGCGCTGCCGCCGGCAACAGCGCGCGATCGTGCACGGGCGCGGTGACATCGACCCGCTCGTCGTCGAACTCGAGCGTGGTATCGAAACGTGAACGTGTCACATCCACCGGCCGCACCTCCACGCCGTGCCGCCGCGCATCCTCGAGCAACGTCCCCGGCGAATAGAACCCCATCGGCTGTGCATTGAGCATCGCCGCCGTGAACTCCGCCGTGTAATAGTGCTTGAGATACGCGCTCGCATACACGATCAGCGCAAAGCTCGCCGCGTGACTCTCCGGAAAGCCGTAGTCGGCAAACGCATTGATTTGCTGATAGATCCGCCGCGCGATGTCTTCAGCGATGCCGTTGCGCTGCATGCCGTCGATGAGCTTCTCGCAGATCGCCGCCATCCGCTCGCGACTGCGCTTGTGCCCCATCGCGCGGCGCAACTGGTCGGACTCCCCCGGCGTGAACCCCGCCGCCGCGATCGCCACCTGCATCCCCTGCTCCTGGAAGAGCGGCACCCCCATCGTCCGCTCGAGCGCCGGCACGAGCGAGGGATGCACATACGTCACCGGCTCGAGCCCCGCGCGCCGCCGGAGATAGGGATGCACCATCTCCCCCTGAATGGGACCCGGACGAATCAACGCCACCTCCACCACGAGATCGTAGAAGCAGCGTGGCTTGAGCCGCGGCAACGTGTTCATCTGCGCGCGACTCTCGATCTGAAACACCCCGATGGTGTCGGCCTTGCAGATCATGTCGTACACGGCCTGATCGGTGAAGTCGAGCGTCCCCAGGTCGATCACCACCCCACGCGTGCGACGGATGTACTGCAGCGCATCCTGCAGCACCGTGAGCATGCCGAGCCCCAACAGATCGATCTTCACGAGCCCCACGGGATCGAGATCGTCCTTCTCCCACTGGATCACCGTGCGCCCCGGCATCGACGCGGGCTCGATGGGGACGACCTGCGACAACGGCTCCTCGGTGAGAATGAAGCCGCCCACATGGATGGACCGATGTCGCGGCAACTGATGCAATCCGTCCACCACCTCGGAGAGCACGCGCACGCGCGGGTCGGTGGGGTCGAGCCCCGCACCCTGCAACAGCACCTCCGCTGCCTGCGCCGCACGCGTGGCCGTGGTCGCGTTGCGCCGCTCCTCGTGTGTGTCGGCGGCGTGCGGGTCGATTGGTGACCCGTCGCCGCGCAATGCGCGAAAGCGCGCCTGATCGTCTTGCGGCAAGTCATAATGATTGGTGGACTTCTTGGTCGCCGCACGCGCGACCTGCATGGCCTCGGTGCCGTGGATCAACTGCTGCGATTGCACGCGGGCCTGCACGGCCTTTGCATCAGCCGCGGCTTGCGCCGCCGTGCTCGGCGCGACACCCGGTCGCCGTGCGAGCAACGCATGATCCGGCGATCCGGACGGCCCGCACTCGGAATACGGCTCGGGTCGATACGGATCGGCGATGAGCGTGACGGGCTCGGCGTCCTCCGGTGTCATCACCCGCAACGCCGCCGCCGTCGCCTTCGCACTGAACCGATCACTCAACGCACTCAACCGATCGCCCTGCTCGACGCTGAAGCCGAGCACCCGCGCCGTATCACGCACCGCCGATCGCCCGCGATAGGTGATCTGCTCGCACACCATCGCCGCATGCGCACGGCCGTAGCGCTCGTACACGTACTGCAACACGCGCTCGCGATCGCGATGCGCAATGTCGACATCGATGTCGGGCGGCTCCTGCCGATCTTCCGAGAGAAAGCGCTCGAAGAGCAGGTTCATCCCCACGGGATCGACCGCCGTGATCCCCAGGCAGTAACACACCGCCGAATTGGCCGCCGAGCCGCGCCCCTGACAGAGAATCCCCTCGCGGCGCGCAAAGCGCACGATGTCCCACATGATGAGGAAGAAGCCGGCCAACTTGAGCTTCGCGATGAGTGCGAGTTCATGACGCACCTGTGCGTCATGCTTTGCCGTGCGCTTCTTCCCCCAGCGCTCCTCCGCGCCGGTCATCACGAGCCGTTCGAGATACTCGTCGCCCGAGACCCCCGGCGGCAACGGAAACGCCGGCAACGACGGCTTCATCTGACCGAGCCGAAAGCGACAGCGTTCGGCGATCACGAGCGTGTGCCGCACACCGGCCGGCGCCTGTCGCCACCGACGCACCACGCGCGCGGGATCCTTCAAGTGCCACTCGTCGCTCGGCCGCAGACGCGTGCCCATCGCATCGAGCGGCTCGCCATGCCGCAAGCAGGTGAGCACATCGTGTACCATGCGCCCGGCCGGCTCTGCGTAATGCACGTTGTTGGTGACGACCCACGGCACATGCGTGCGCGCGGAGAGCGCGATGAG
This sequence comes from Gemmatimonadaceae bacterium, assembly GCA_025453745.1. Lineage (GTDB taxonomy): Bacteria > Gemmatimonadota > Gemmatimonadetes > Gemmatimonadales > Gemmatimonadaceae > JALOPS01. The sequence goes on along the minus strand of JALOPS010000366.1, from coordinate 1,513 downwards.
CTGCCGCACGAGTCGCCGCTCCTGCTCGAGCCGATGATCCCAGCACTCGAGTGCGAGCGCCGTGCCAAAGAGATCGCGCAGCACCTGCGTGGCGCGCTCGGCGGCGGCGTGCTGGCCATCGGCGAGGAGCTGCGGGATCCACCCGCGCGGACAACCGGTGAGCGCATGCACACCCCGCGTGTGCATGGCGAGCGTTTCGAGTGTTACGCGTGGTGTGCCACGCGGCTGATCCATCCGCGCACGCGTGACGAGCGTGGAGAGATTGCCGTAGCCCTCGCGCGTTTCGGCGAGGAGTGTCAGATGCGTGAGGCGCTCGCGTGCCGGCGCGCCGAGCGCGGCGTCGTCGACGAGCACGGTGAGCTCGACGCCCAGGATCCCTTCGATGCCCGCTTCGCGCGCGGACTCGGCGAACCGGACGACGCCGCCAAGTTCATCGTGATCGGTGAGGGCGAGGGCGGGGTAACCCACGGCTGCCGCCCGGGCGATGAGCGCTTCGGGAAGCGAGGCACCGTCCAAGAGGGAGAGCGCGGAGTGGCAGTGCAGCTCGATGTAGCCCGGAGGACGTCGGGACCCCGGCGAGGTGGGGGGCGTCATGCCGGGGCGGGATGGCAGAAATGGGACTGCTGGTCCATACTGAACTGGTGGAGCCCCGCACGCCGAGGAACGAGATGACCACCCAGGACAACGAGCCATTGCCGAGGACCGACCCCGTGCCGTTGGGCAGCGATCGGATCCTGCAGCAGATCGACGAGATGGCGCCGGAGGCGCTCGACGAGCTGCCGTACGGGATGATCCAGCTCGACAGCACGGGGCGGATCCTCAAGTACAACGCAGTGGAGTCGCGACTGGCGTCGATCGCGCAGTCGGATGCGATCGGCAAGCAGTTCTTCACCGAAGTCGCCCCGTGCACGCGCGTGCAGGAGTTCTACGGCGCGTTCAAGGAAGGAGTGGAGACGGAGTCGCTCGACACGACGTTCCAGTTTCATTTCGCGTTCAAGAAGAACCCGCGTGACGTGACGGTGCGGCTGTTCTATTCGCGTCGCACACGCACGGTGTGGGTGGTGGTGTCGGATCATGAAGGGCAGGCGTTCTTTCGTGGGGACGGCCGTGTGCTGAGCGAGGGCGCGTAGCGCCCGAGTCGAAGCACCCCGCGATGGCGCGGAGCGCCATTCGCGAGCGGACTTGCCCCGCAGCAACCGCGTGCTGAGCGAGGGCGCGTAGCGCCCGAGTCGAAGCACCCCGCGATGGCGCGGAGCGCCATTCGCGAGCGGGCTTGCACCGCAGCAACCGCGTGCTGAGTGATGGCGCGGAGCGCCATTCGCGAGCGGGCTTGCACCGCAGCCGGTGCCCCGAACGCGCGCGCCCCTTCGACTCGCGGCTGCGCCGCTCGCTCAGGGTGACGCGCGCGTCGGGAGGTCCTTGTTCTCTTGTCGTCAGCATCGCAGTCCCGCCGCGGATCCTCGCGCGCCTCGCGCGCGGCCTGTACGGTAGAGAGACCAATTGTGGAGAGCAC
>JALOPS010000365.1 GCA_025453745.1 Gemmatimonadaceae bacterium | reverse complement strand
GGTGGTTTCGGCAACATGACCGCCCTCTCGACGCGCAACGACGACCCGCAACATGCGTCGCGCCCGTTCGACAAGGACCGCGACGGCTTCGTGCTGGGTGAAGGGGCGGGGATCGTGGTGCTCGAGGAGCTGGAGCACGCCAGGGCACGTGGCGCGACGATCCTGGCCGAAATCGTGGGCTACGGCGCGACGGGAGATGCGTACCATCTCACCGGGCAGCGCGACGAGCACGAGGGGCTGCAGCGCGCGATGAAGCGCGCGTTGGCCGACGGGGGCCTGGCGCCGTCTGAGGTGCACTACATCAACGCACACGGCACGTCGACGCCGCTCAACGACTCCAACGAGTGCAAGGCGATCAAGCGCGTCTTCGGTGACCACGCGTACCGGCTGAGCGTGAGCTCGACCAAGTCGTGCACCGGGCACATGCTGGGTGCCGCCGGCGGGGTGGAGTTCATCGCGTCGGTCATGGCGATCCGCGACAGCGTGGTACCGCCGACGATCAACCTGGACGAGCCCGACCCGGACTGCGATCTGGACTGCACGCCCAAGGTGGAGAAGGCCCGCCCCGTGGAGGTGGCGCTGAGCAACAGCTCGGGATTCGGCGGGCACAATGTGAGCCTGGCGGTGCGGCGGTACGGGGGCTGAGGGCCGTTCGGGAGCCTTTGGGCCCCCGGTCCCCGTTGACTCCGGTACAGGGAGTCTCGTAGTTCACGGCAGGGGCCCACCGAAGTGATGGTGGCCCTCGCCGACCCCCAGCCGCTTCGCATGCCCCTCGCCGTTCCGATCGACCCGTCGCGCCTGCGCGACCCCGCGCTCCACCCGATCGCCGAGAAGATCGGCGCCGGGGTGCGGCTCACCGACGCCGACGCGCTCACGCTCTATCGCACCAGCGACTTGCTGGGGCTCGGCGCGATGGCCGATACGGTCACGCGCGCCAAACATGGTGACGTGGTCACGTTCGCGGCCAATCAGCACATCAACCCCACGAACGTCTGCGTGCTGCGCAAGACGTGCGTCTTCTGCGGCTACGCCCGTCTGCCCAAGGAAGAGGGCGCCTATCGCTATACGCTCGACCAGGTGCTCGAGGAGGCCGCGCAGGCGGCCAACGGCCTCACGCGCGAGTTCCACATCGTCGGCGGGCTCGACATGCAGGCGGGCCTCGAGTACTACACGACGATGTTCCGTGCTCTCAAGGCGAACTTCCCGCACGTGCACATCAAGGCGCTGACCGCCGTCGAGATCGCGCACCTGGCGCGCATCGAGAAGCTGAGCTGGACGGAGGTGCTGCAGGCACTCAAGGACGCGGGGCTCGACACCATGCCCGGCGGCGGGGCGGAGACCTTCAGCGCCGCGGTGCGCGATGTGATCGCCGACAAGAAGCTCGGCGGCGCCGACTACATCGGCGTGCACCGCGCCGCGCACGCGCTCGGCATCCGGTCGAACTGCACGATGCTCTACGGCCACGTGGAGACGTTCGAGGATCGGGTGGCGCACCTGCACATGTTGCGCGAGCTGCAGGATGAGACCGGAGGCTTTCTCGCCTTCATCCCGCTGGCCTATCACCCCGACGGCAACGAACTCGGCAAGACGCTCGCGCGGCAGGGGCAGCCGACGACGGGGACCGACGACGTGCGCAATCTCGCCGTGGGCCGGCTCTATCTCGACAACTTCGCGCACATCAAGTCGCACTGGATCATGGTGACCCCGATGCTCTCGCAAGTGGCGCTGCACTTCGGCGTCAACGACATCGAGGGCACCGTCGTGCGCGAGAAGATCTACCACGCGGTGGGAGCCACCACGCCGCAGGCGATGACGCTCGACGCGCTGCTCGCGCTCATCCGCGGCGCCGGCAAGGTGCCCGCCGAGCGCGACTCGTTCTATCGCGTGCTGCGCACGTTCGACGGCGATGCGGCGAGCGAGGCGGTGCCCGTGCCCACCACGGTGGGATAGCGCGAATGACCGCCGGGCACGAGCCGCTGCGCATCGGGCGCATTCCGTACATCAACTGCTATCCGGTGTACGGGGCGATCGATCGCGGGCTCGTGCCGCTCAACGGTACGCTCGAAACGGGCGTCCCTTCCGCACTCAACGCTCGCATGGCGGCGGGTGCGCTCGACATCAGCGTCGTCTCGGCGGTGGAGTACGCGCGCGATGCCGAGCGCTATCTGCTGCTGCCCGACCTCGCGATTTCTTGTGATGGTCCGGTGCAGAGCGTGATGCTCTTCAGTCGCACACCCGCAACCGCACTCGCCGGCAAGCGCGTGCTCGTCTCGCGCAGTTCGATGACGAGCGTCGAGCTGCTGACGCTGCTCTTCCAGCACGTGTGGCGGTGCTCGCCGGAGTTCGTGCCGGGCGACGCGGAGGTGGGCGATCTCTCGCATTTCGCCGCGGAGGCGCACGATGCGCGCCTCGTTATCGGCGACGCGGCGCTGTTGCTCCAGGCGCAGCGCGCACGGCGCGAGGGACCGCTCGGCGCACTGTACCCGCATGCCTATGACCTCGGTGGCGAGTGGCGCGCGTGGACGGGGCTCCCCTTCGTTTTTGCCGTGTGGGTCGCCCAGCGGACGACGCCCGTTCGCGCCGCGCTCGACGCACACGCCTCGCTGATCGCCTCGCGCGACTGGGGACTCGCGCACCTCGACACGCTCGCGGCACAGGCCGCGGTGGCCACGGGCGTGGCGCGCGAGGTGTGTGACGCCTACCTCTCCGGCCTCGACTACCGCCTGAGCTATCCGCATCTGGCGGGGCTCACCGAGTTTTTCCGGCGGCTCGTGCTCACCGGACGCGTGCCGGACGGACGGCTCGCGTTCTTGCCCGCCGCCTGACGCGCGGCGACCTTTCGGGGTGTCTTCCGGCGTCGTGTCGATGCCGGTGAGGGTGCCCGAACGCCAGTGCCATGACCCGCGATCTGCTCGACTTCTACACGCGCGCGCCGCTCCTCGAACTCGGCCTCGAAGCCGATCGCGTGCGCGCTGCCAAGCACCCGCACAACACGGTCACGTACATCGTCGACCGGAACATCAACTACACCAACGTCTGCGTTGCCGACTGCGGCTTCTGCGCCTTCTATCGGCGGCCGAAGCACGGTGAAGGCTATACGCTCTCGTACGAACAGATCGGCCAGAAGATCGACGAGACGAAGGCGCTCGGCGGGGTGCAGATCCTCATCCAGGGTGGCCACAACCCGTACATCCCGTTCGAGTGGTACCTGGATCTGATGCGCTACATCAAGCGCCATCACCCGATCCACATCCACGGCTTCAGCCCGAGCGAGGTCGATTTCTTCGCCACGCGCTTCCGCATGGACGCGCGTGAAGTGATCCGCGAGCTGCGCTCGGCGGGGCTCGACTCGATTCCCGGTGGTGGCGGCGAGATCCTCGTGCAGCGCGTGCGCGACATGGTCGCACCCAAGAAGGCGGGCGCCGATCGCTGGCTCGAGATCATGGAGCTCGCGCACAACGAGGGGATGAAGAGCTCGGTGACGATGATGTACGGCATCGGCGAGACGCTCGCCGAACGCATGGAGCATCTCGAGCGCGTGAAGGCGGTGCAGGCGCGCACGGGAGGCTTCACGGCGTTCATCTGCTGGCCGCTGCAGCCCGAGAACACGCCGACGATGTCGCACATGCCCAAGACCGACGCGGTGGAGTATCTGCGTACCACGGCCATCGCACGCATCGTGCTCGACAACGTCCCCAATCTGCAGTCGAGCTGGGTCACGATGGGGATGAAGATCGGGCAGCTCGCGCTGCGCTTCGGCTGCAACGACTTCGGCTCGTTGATGATCGAGGAGAACGTCGTGTCGGCCGCCAACACCACGCATCGCACGACGATCGCCGAGATGGAGCACCTGATCCGCGATGCCGGGTTCACACCGGCGCGTCGGCGACAGGACTATTCGATCATTCCCCCCGAGGAGATCGCGCCCATCGCACCCGAGGCGCTCGCCGCCGTCGCGGCATGAGCGGCACGCGCGTCGGCATCGGGTACGATTCGCACGCGTTCGTGGAGCAGGGTCGGCCGCTGGTGCTCGGCGGCGTGCCGATCCCCTTCGAGCGGGCGGTGATGCGGTGCTCGGTGCGGTCGGGGCAGGCGACATCGGCACACTCTTTCCCGATACCGACGCGGCCAACGAGGGGAAGGACTCCATCGTGATGCTCGAAGCCGCCATCGCCGAGCTGGCCCTGCGAGGCTGGCGCGTGGGCAACGTCGACGTGACGGTGGTCGCCGAGCGCCCCAAGGTGGGACCGCATCGGGCCGCGATGCAGGAGCGGCTCGCGCGGGCGTTGCGAGTGGCGCCATCGGAGGTGGGGATCAAGGGCAAGACCAACGAGCAGATGGGCTTCGTCGGGCGCGGCGAGGGGATCGCCGTGATGGCGGTCGCCCTCGTCGAGCGCACGCGCTGACGGACGCACCGCGGGCCGAATGACGGACCTCGTGGGCTGGCTCGATCGGTTGGCCGCCCTCCCGACGCCGGCGCTGTACGTCGTGCTCGCGCTGGCGGCGGCCGCGGAAAACCTCTTTCCCCCCCTGCCCGCGGACACCGTGGTGGCCGTGGGCGCCTTCGTGGCTGCGCGAGGGGCAGGGAGCTGGTGGGGTAGCTTGCTCGCCACCCTCGTGGGCAACATCGCGGGCGCGGGGGTGCTCTATCGCCTCGGCTGGCGGTACGGGCGCGGCTGGCTCGTGGCCCGTGCCGAGCGCTTTGGCGGAGAGCGTGTGCTTGCGCGGGTGCAGTCGTGGCACGGGCGATTTGGCCTGCCTGCGATTGCGCTGACTCGCTTTCTGCCGGCGTTGCGTGCCGTGGTGCCGCCGCTGGCCGGCGCGCTGCATCTGCGGCCGGTGACCACGCTCACGGCCATGACGCTTGCGTCGGCAGCGTGGTATGGCCTGATCACCTGGTGTGCGTTTCAGGCGGGTGCCAACCTCGAAGAGTTTCTCGCGGTGGTCCAGCGCAGTCAGCGTGCGCTTGCGCTCGGTGCGCTCGCGGTGGTCGTGATCATCGGTGGTGCGTGGTGGCTCGTGCGCCGGACGCGCCGCGCGTCGGCGTCATGACGGCGGGCGTCGACTTCGCGGCCATGGGGCTCGACGCGGAACATGTGAGCGCCTTCGAGTTGCCGCGCTTCGGCGAGGTACTGCTGCTCGAAGCCGGGGCGTCTGCGCGCACGATCGAAGCGTACCTGCGCGATGTCGGGCGATGTGCCGCATGGATGCGCACGAAAGACATTCACCGCGTGCAGGACGTGACGACGCCGCTGTTGCGGCAGCACCTGCACTTCCTCAAGGACATCGGCCTCGCGGCGGCGTCGATTCGTCGGGCCATCTCGGCGATTCGTCGATGGTTCGGGATCCTGGTGGCGGAGGGTGTGGTGCGCGCCGATCCGAGCGAGCGACTCGACGCCCCCTCGCGGTGGCGCACTCTACCCGAGGTGCTGAGCGTCGAGGAGGTCGACCTCTTGATTGCCGCGCCCTCGCACGACGATCCGCTGGTCTTTCGCGATCGCGCGATGCTCGAGCTGGCCTACAGTGCCGGACTTCGCGTGAGTGAGTGGATCGGGCTTGGCGTGCAGGACCTGCTGCTCAAGGACGGCCTTGTACGCGTGACCGGCAAGGGGAACAAGCAGCGGCTGGTGCCGATCGGTCGCAAGGCGATCGGGGCGGTGAGTGTCTACCTGCGCGAGACCCGTCCAGCACTCGAGCGGCAGCAGGGGGAGGGGATCCTGTTTCTCAACGCCCATGGTCGCCCGCTCACGCGCATGGGTGCGTGGAAGATCCTGCGGAAATACGTGGCACGGGCCGGGCTGACCAAGACCGTCTCGCCGCACACGCTACGGCACTCGTTCGCGACGCATCTGCTCGAGGGCGGCGCGGACTTGCGTGCGGTGC
>JALOPS010000364.1 GCA_025453745.1 Gemmatimonadaceae bacterium | reverse complement strand
AGGGCGGACCGCGCTGGGCGACACGTTGGTCATCAGCAGCGGCGTGTCTCAGGGCGAGATCGGAGCCTTTCCGGACGTGACGCGACCGTGCGAGACCATCGCGACCGCCTTGGGCGCTCGCGGTCCGCTGAACGTGCAGTGCCGGATGGTCGACGGCGACGCATGGATCTTCGAAATCAATCCGCGCTTTTCCGGTACCACGTCGCTGCGCGCGCTGGTCGGATACAACGAACCCGACGCGTTGATCAGCGAGCACGTCCTCGGCCGGCCCGTCGAGCGCCGGTTCCGGTATGGTCACGGCACGATCCTGCGCGGACTCGACGAGACGCTCGTGGACTGGACGAGTGTCCCGCGCGCGCTCGACGCGACGTGACCGCTCCTCGGCGTCCTTCGTCCTTCGGCACTCGTCATGTTTTCTGACACCAGTCTCCGATTCCTCAAGGCGCTGCTCGAAGCAGCCGGCCCATCCGGGTTCGAACAGCGCGCGTCCAAGGTCTGGCACGACGAGGCGGCGGGGTTCGCGGAGGTGTCGCGTGACGTCGTCGGCAACACGATGGCGACGATTCGTGGCCGCGGCGGGCCGACGATTCTGCTGGCGGGCCACATCGACGAGATCGGCGTGATCGTCACGCACGTCGACGAGAAGGGCTTCGTCTTCATCGCGCCGATCGGCGGGTGGGACCCGCAGGTGCTCGTAGGGCAGCGGATCCGGTTTCTCGGACGACACGGCGACGTGGTCGGCGTGGTGGGGCGCAAGCCGATCCACCTGATCAAGGTGCAAGATCGCGAGAAGGGCGCGACGATGCCCGATCTGTGGGTCGACATCGGCGCGACCTCGGCCGCCGAAGCCACCGCGCTGCTCTCCGTCGGCGATGCCGGTGTCATCGAGCAGGCGATGGTGGAGATGCCCAACGGGCGCATCGTCAGTCGAGCGATCGACGATCGCATCGGCGCCTTCGCCGTCCTCGAAGCGCTGCGCCGCTATGCTGCATCGCCCGGCGCAGCCACCGTGATCGCGGTCGCCACCACGCAGGAAGAGATCGGTTACTCGGGGGGCGGGGCGCGCGTGGCGGCACAATCGACGGATCCGGCCATGGGCATCGCGGTCGATGTCACGTTCGCAACCGACCACCCGAGTGTCGAAAAGGAGAAGCTCGAGCTCGGCGCGCATGCGCTGGGGGGCGGACCCGTGTTGAGTCGCGGATCGGTCATCAGTCCGGTGGTCTTCGGGCTGTTGCGCGACACCGCCGAGTCGCTCAGCATGCCGTATACGGTGCATGCGGCCGGTCGATACACCAGCACGGACGCGGATGCCATTCAACTGGCGCGCGGCGGCGTCGCGACCGGACTGGTGTCCATCCCCAATCGCTACATGCACTCGCCCAATGAGATGGTCGCGCTGGACGATGTCGATCGGACCGCGACGCTCCTGGCGGAGTGCTGCCGTCGGGTCGACGCGACGACCGATTTCACGGCGCGCTGACGCGAGCGCGCGGCTCCCGATGGGCCGTCCCGCTGGCGCGCCCCGCGTGCAACCCCGTCGACCGTGATCTTTGCCCGATTGCGCCAGCTCGCGGGCGAGAGCGTCATCTACGGACTCTCGGGCGTCATCGCGCGTTTTCTGTCCGTCTGGTTGACACCGGTCTACACCAGGCTGTTTGCGCCGGAAGAGTACGGCGTCATGGGGCTGGTGACGGCAACCATCGCGCTCCTGCAGACGTTTGCATCGCTGGCGCTCGACAACGCGGCGTCGCGCTGGTACTGGGACGCTACGGACGAGCGCGACCGACGCCGGCCGTTTGCCACCTGGACCGCCACGCAGTTCGCGGTCGCGACCGTGCTGGCGCTCACGATGATCGCGCTGGCCGAACCGCTGTCCCGGTGGATCGTCGGCGATGTGGGACTCGCACGATGGTTCCGCATCGTCGCCCTCACGCTACCCACCAGCGTCGCCAGTTCAGTGGCCATGACGTGGCTGCGCGTGAACCGACGCCCCTGGCCCGCCGTCGGCTACAGCGTGGGCACGACGGTTGTACAGATCGCCGTCACGCTGTTCCTGGTCGCGGGGCTGCGCTGGGGTCTCCTCGGCGTCTATGTGGCGCAGGTGGTGACGGGTGTGGTGGGGGTGGTGGCAGCCCTCGTGCTCTGCGGCCCCGCGATGACCCCGCGGCTGTTCGATCGCCAACTGCTCCGCGACATGCTGCGCTTCAGCGCGCCGCTGATTCCCGCCGCCGTCGCCGTCTGGGCGGTGTCATCGATCGATCGCTTCTTCGTGCAGCGCTATGTCTCCACCTCCGAGGTGGGCATCTACAGCATCGGGATGGCGATCGCGAGCCTGGTGACGTTGATTGTTTCCGCCTTCCAGCAGGCGTGGGCGCCCTTCGCGCTGTCCATTCATCGCGAGCCGGACGCGCACCAGACGTACTCGGCGGTGTTCCTGCTGTACTGCGGCGGCTGTGCGGTCGGCGTCGCCGCGCTCTCGTTGTTGGCCCCGTATGGCATTCTGGTGCTGGCGACGCCGGCATATGCCCGCGCAAGTCTCGTCGTCGGCGCGATGGCCATGAGCTACGTGCTGTTGGGACTGGCGAGTATCGCCATGATCGGATTTGCGATCGCCCGCGTGACGGGGCCCAATGCACTGGCGGTGGGTGTCTCGAGCATTTGTGTGATCGGCCTCAATGCGCTGCTCGTCCCACGCTACGGAATGATCGGTTCGGCAATCGCATCGGTGATCGGCCAGGCCGCGCAGCCCGCATTTCTCCTGTGGCGTGCCCGCACGATCTACCCGATACCGTTCCCGGTCACTCGTGGAATGCTCGCGCTCTCCAGTGCCATGGTGCTGGTGGTGATCGGTGAGGTGGTGCTCCCGCGGGATGGATGGACGGCATTCGCCGTGCGCGTTGCCGCGATACTCCTGATGGCGCCCATTCTGCTTGCGCTCCGTGTGGTGACGCCAGCACAGCTCAAGGCACTGCGTGCTCGTCTCGCGCCGGCGACGACACGGTGAGGCCGTAAGGACGCCAGGGCAGGAGGCACGGCGTCGTGGAGTCGCGACTTCACGCATCACCGAGCCACAGCGTCGCGGCACCACCGGGTTTCCGGGTCGGGCGCGCCCTGATCGTGACGCGTGGTCAGCTCGGAAACGGAGCAGACACGGCGTCGGTGTGATGGACGGGTGCGGTGCTCGTCGGCACCGGCCCCTCGTCATAGCCGAATCGGATGATGGCGTCGCGCAATGACGGCTTGTCCTCGAGCTGCAGCGCCGCCGGCCCGCGCTGCTCCACCACGGCACGGATGGTTCGTCGAATCACCGCTGGTGAACCGCACCCGCCCGTGTACGTCACATCTGCCGGATCGAACCACCATTCGTCCGGTACATCGCCCGTGAACAATCGAATGAATCGTGCCGCAACGACGGCAGGGTCACGGTGAGAGGTGACAAACGTCCGCGCACGGGCTCCCAGCGCATCCCGCGAGACAGGATCGTCGAGCAATTCGGCAATGGCGTCCTCGATACGCTCGGGCACGACGCACCGCGTCGGCGGCAGATCGTCCGGGCGAATCCACCGCTCGAACTGCTCCACCCCGAGTGTGCCGACCACCACGGCCCGTCCGAAACCCGCCGCTTCGGTCGCGAAGCCGGCCATCGGGGTATCCGAGTAGGCCTGATCCACCACGAGATCGCAGCTCCGGAGTTCGCGCATCACCACGTCGTGCGGTTGACCGGTGATCTCGACGTAGTCGATATCGTGTCCGCGGGCCCTGAGCGACTCGATGGCGCGACGTACGAGGGGCGTCCCCTTGGTTTCGGGATGCGACGGCGAGTGCAGGATGCGCGTGGCGGAGCGCTGCGTCAGCGGGGCGTCGTCGACGGCACGTTGCGCAAACGGGATGCCGATCGCCAACACGTTGACACAACGGCTCACATGGAAGTGCGCAGCCAGGGGAGAGTCGACCATGATGTGCGCGTATCGGCTGAGCAGCGCGATGTTGGCACGACGCTGGGCGGCGAATGCCACGCACTGGTCGATCGATACCCCGCGATCAGCCGCCATCGTCTGTCCATCGAGAAATGGCGGCCGGGAGTCCGAGCCGTGGAACATGCAGA
>JALOPS010000363.1 GCA_025453745.1 Gemmatimonadaceae bacterium | reverse complement strand
GTTCATTTTCGTTGAACCTCGTGTGACTTACCAAGACGCCTGCGCCGTATTCACGTTGCCGCCGCTGCCACCACAGGTGCCACCAAACGCTGTCCCGTACACGTTCGTTCACACACATCCTGCCCGGGTGGGCGAAACTGTGCAGTGTTCGGGCGCGCCACCATATTCTCTTCCGATCGTGAATGTGCCCTATGACCCACCAGGCGGGTTCCACAGCGGGGACGCGCGTCGAAGTTCGCTCGCGACTATTGATGGGAGCCCGAATCCGTTCTACGGGCGTCCCGTCTACATCATCGACAACGGCAACGCGTACAAGTACCAGTTCTTGGTCGGAGTCAGCGACGTACAGTCGGCTGCGGAACAACAGCGCATCATTGCTTGGGACGCGCCAGGCTGTGTATGGAGGCGGCCATGAACGGCTTTGCGTTACTCTCTCTCGTTGTCTCAGCGTTGGTCTCACCCGAAACGGATCCGAGTCCGCAAGGCCGCGTTGAGTCTGTTGATTTGGGCGCCCCGGTCTGTGGTACCAACCCGGTTCTGCAAAGTCAGGTGCTCAACGATGCACGTTTTCGATTCTCGTCATCCAGTCCAAGGGCGCAGGCGTGGAGGTCTGCCGCTGGGTTCGTTCCGGTGTCGGCCGACTCAATTTCTTTGGTCGTCGGGGAGACTCAATGTGCCCAGATTCGGGACGCCCTTACCGCCATTCGGACCGCAGCGCATGCAGCGTATTTGCCGCCGCCCGTGGAAGCGCGACAACTCTATGCTGTGCGTCTGCCCGGACACTTCTTCGTGTTCGACGAGGCGGTCGAGCCCTCTGTAACGCTGATACTCAATGACGCCCTTACATTAGTGATTCGACGGTTCAAGTAGATTGGCGTCTTCTCGTGGTTGTGCCAACACGGCCCGTTGATCCATTTGACGTGAGCAGTAGGCTGGAGGGCTGCACTGTCTGCAATTCTTGGGCGCCACGACGCGCGATGTCGTCGTGGCGCTTTTCATTTGCCCGAGAAGCGCGTGCGAGGACCTTTCCGCATCGGCGCTAAGCGACGGTCGCGCGGTGATCCGATCCCGCAGACGTCAGTGCGTGCGGCTCTGATATGGCGGCGGCGAGTTATGAAGGATCTAGGAGGGAGGCCATGTTCGCAGCAACCTCCTAACTGGCACCCACTCGCGACTTTGGAGCGCCGAGAGCTCGACCGTCGAGTCGTAGATGCGATCACTTTGGCGTTTTGCGGGAGCCAGCTTGGACTGGTTGGCCGACAAGAGGCGCGTAACTGCTTGCAAAGCAGAGGGTTACGGCCAGAGAACTCCGTGGCAAGCACCTTGCACAGGCAGGGACGCGTCAGCGCACCGTGCCTCCTGCTCGCGTCGCGCCCTCGTCCCGTGTCTCCCCGAGCTTCCCATGCCTGAGCGACGTCGCGCCGGCTTCACCCTCATCGAACTGCTCATCGTCGTGGTGATCATCGGCATTCTCGCCGCCGTCGCCATCCCGAAGTTTGCCGCCACCAAGGCCAAGGGCTACGAAGCGGCCATGAAGTCCGACATCCGCAATGCCATCACGGCCGCCGAAGCGTACTTCGCCGACAATCGCACCTATGCCGGCTTCCCCGCGCCGCCGACGTCGGTCAACATCGCCATCACCGTCGCGGCGGTGGCGACCGGCGCGCAGTTCGAAGCCACCCACGTCTCCTCGCCCGGTCGCATCTGCCGCGGCTACGTGGGCGACCCGCCGATTGCCGGGCAGAACGAAGGCGAAGTGCGCTGCCAGTAGCGCACTCCGTCGCTGGCCTCGGCCAGTCTGCACCCGAGTGTCCCCGCGGGGCCGGCCACGCTGCCGGCCCCGCGTCGTATAGGTTATCCCCGGCATTCCCGTGATGACGCACGTCCCTCGCGCGTCCCTGCTGCGAATGCCCCCCCATCCATGACCCGACCATCTCCGCGCCCGAGCCTGCGTGCCCGCCTGCTGGCCACGGTGGTCGTCACGAACGTCACCGCCGTCGCGGCGCTGATCGCGGTCGTGCTGCTCACCGAAGGCGTTGCGAGCGGCACCGCCCGTGCGGCCATCATCGTCGCCGTCACGCTGCTCGTCTCGTTCATCTGGGTCCGCGTGCTGGGGCGAACGATCGATCGCCTGGTCGTCGATCCGCTCGCGCGGACGGGCGCCGTCGCCCGTGCCATCGCGGGCGGGGATGCCACGCAGCGCGTGCCCGCCGGCGACACCGCCGAGGTCGACGCGCTCGCCCAGAGTGTGAACATGATGACGGAGCAGTTGCTCGATGCGCATCAACTCCGCGCGCGCGTCGACAAGCTCGCCACCATGGGGCGCATGGCCGCCGGCATCGCGCACGAGGTGGGCAACCCCCTGGGGGCGATCTCGACCTATGCCCATCTGCTGCGCGATCGCGTCGCGCAGGCGCCGCACGCCCTCGAACCGATCGACGCGATCGACCGCGAAGTCGCCCGCATCGACCGCATCGTGCGCAGCCTGCTCGACTACGCCCGTCCTCGGCGGGTCACTCCGCGCGCGGTCGAGGTGAACACGATCCTCGAACAGGTGCTTCGCCTGCTCGCCGACCAGGGCGTCACGCGCCGCGTCGATCTGCGGCGCGATCTCGACGACGGCGCGCCGGCGGTCTTCGCCGAACGCCACGACGTCGAACAGGTGTTCATCAACGTGATCCTGAACGCGGTCGACGCGATGAACGGAACGGGCACGCTCTACGTGCGCAGTCGTCGCCTGCGCGTGCGCGAGCTGACGGGCGCACAACGCCGCAAGGATCTCCCTGCCAACGAGCGGCTGCCCCACCTCCCCAGCAAGCGCACTCTGGCGTGGCTCGAGCGCGCCGATCGCCCCGATCTCGTGCTGCAGGTCATCATCGCCGACAGCGGCCCGGGCGTGCCACCCGACGACGCCGAACGCATCTTCGATCCCTTCTATACCACGAAGGCAACGGGGAAGGGCACCGGGCTCGGGCTCGCGATCGTGGCAAGCACGATCGAGAATCTGGGTGGCACGATCTGGGTGCAGCGCGCGCGCGAGGGTGGCGCGGCATTCGTGATGCTGCTCCCGCTGCTGGGCACCGGTGCGCTGCCCGACCTGCCGTACCTCGACGAGACGCTCTCGCCCGACGGCGACATCTCCGGCGAACGGGTGCTGCTCCCCGGATAGCCGCGAGCGCCCATGATGCGGCGCGTGTGAAAACGATGAAGGCCCATCGGTTGTTTGGCGCTACCGTGGCGCCATGTCACACCGGCCCCGCTCCCGCGCAGGCATCTCGCTGATCGAGGTGCTCGTCGCCACCGTCCTCCTCGGAGGAGGTGTGCTCTGCATCGTCGATGCGACGCTGCGCCTCGAACGCTGGCACCACGAGGCGCTCGCGCGACGGGCGGCGCTCATGGGCGTGGCCGACCGCGCGGGTGAGCGCACGCGCACGGGGTGCGGGGCGCTTGCCGATGGCAGCGCGAGGGGGCGAGGGCATCGCGCAACATGGAGCATCGCCGGCGATTCGCTGCGTGCCGCCGCGCGCGAGATGGTGCAGCTCGACGCCCGCGGCACACGGCTGGATGCGCGCCAGGTGGTACCATGCGAGCGCTGACTCGTGCGCGACGCGGCGCCACGCTCGCGGAGCTGCTGGTGGCGCTCGCGCTCTCGAGCGTGGTCGCTGGCGCGGCACTCGGTGTGCTGCGTCGGCAACTCCGGCACACGACGGCGGTGATCACCGCACGCGATGCCGAAGCGACAGTGTTGACGTCGTGGCATCTGCTGGCGCAGGACATCCGATCGGCGGTGCCAGTAGTGGAGGCGGCCCACGGCATCGTGGCGGTCAGAGACTCCGCGCTCGAGCTCTGGGCGGTGCGCGGCGTTGCCGTGGTCTGCGACACGAGCGCCGGCACGGTCACGATCGTGAGCCCATCGACCGGTGATGTGCGAGCCGCGGAGTGGCCGGGCACGCCGCGTGCGGGCGATCGACTGCTCCATCGGCGCGCGGCGGCGCTGACCGCTCCCGCCTCGGATGCCTGGCAGCTCGCGGACTTGGTCGATGACGAAGGCGGTGCACCATGCCCTGCGCCGCCGGGGCTGCCGAGTGCGGCGGGACTGCGCTGGCGCATCGCGGG
>JALOPS010000076.1 GCA_025453745.1 Gemmatimonadaceae bacterium | reverse complement strand
ATTGTTCTTCTGCAAGGTGGCGTACAACTGCCCGGGATCGAGGTTCCTGTCCTTCGCGAGCTCCTCCACCTTGGCATCGACATCCGACTCGCTGGCCTTGAGCCCTTCGCGCTCGGCAAGCGTGTCGATCACCAGGTCGCGCCGCACCTGCCGCTCGGCCATGGGACGAAACGTTTCGCGGAACTGCCCCATCTGCTCCTCGCCGATACCGTACATCTGTCCGTACCCGGCGACGAGCTGGTTGACCCACGCATTCGGCACATCGAACGGGTTGGCGGCAATGAGCTGATCGAGCAACTGACCGCGCGCTTCCGCTTCGGCTTCGCGCCCCGCGTTCGCCGCGAGATCCTCGCGCACCGCGGCACGCAGCGCGTCGATGGTGTCGAGCTCGCTCACTTCGCGGGCAAAGGCATCATCGAGTGCGGGGAGCGTCTTCCGCTTCACTTCTTCGACGGTCACGCGCGAGAGCTTCGTCACGCCTCGCTGCGACTCGTCGGGAAAGTCATCCGGCCAGCGCACGGGGCGCTCCACCGTCTCCCCCGGCCCCGCTTCCATGATGAGTTCCTCGATCCCCGCGATCGCCTGGCCACCGCCGATGACGATCTTGTACTGCCGCGCCTCGGGGAGCGTGCCGTCCGGATCGGCGCTCGTGAGCAGCACCGTGACCTGGTCGCCGGGCATCGGCTTCTCGCTCATCGGCGCCCACACCGCCTTCTGCTCGCGGATCTGCGTGAGCTGCTCGTCGACCGTCTCGTCAGTCACCACCGCGCTGCGGCGCGTCACCGTGAACCCGTCCACGTTCGCGAGGGTGACCTCAGGGCGCAGCTCGTAGTGGAGTTCGAACTCCATCGGCGCGCCGTCTTCGGCCTTCAGGTCATTGATATGCGGCTGCGCGGCCAGCTTGCCGTCCAGGTTCTCGCGCTCGAGGATCTGCTTGAACGCCTCCTGCACGACCGACTCGACCGTCTCGCCGCGAATGGCCTCGGCGAACTTCTTGCGGATCATCGCCGGTGGCGCCTTCCCCTGGCGGAACCCCGGGAGCTGGGCGCGGCGTGCATAGTTGCGCGCGATGCGCTCTTCGGTGGCCGAGACATCGGCGGCAGACACGGTGACCTGCAGTCGGCGGGACACGCCGGAGACTTCACCGGGCGTAATCGTGATATCCATGAAAGACGGAGCCTGCGGGGTGTGGAAGGCGGCGAACCGTGCCGCGCCATGCCCGAAGGCACGGCAGGCCGGGGTCCCGTATCGGAGGCCCCTGGCCGAGAGCCTCGCAAGCTAGTCGCCCCGTGGCATCCGGGCGACCGGCCGCGCCCGGCATCACCCCGCGCGCATGGACGCCGTCACCGGGCGCGCCCACGACGCGCCCGCGCGCAGTCGGGCCAGCAGTGCGGCCGCCAGGGGGACCGCCATCGCGATCGTCCCCAGAATCCCGGCCAGCGCCATGTCGTGGCTGAAGCAGATGGCAATGGGCAGCACGCCGTTGACCGCGTACAGCACGAGCGGGACGTTCGAGGGCGCGACGTCGCGCGCCCAGGTGCTCGGCGGCACGAGCCAGAGCATCACCCGCGCCACGAGAAAGCCCGTCAGCAGCCAGCCGAGCCAGTTCGTCAGTGGCATGCCGAAGTAGAACGGCGCGCCCAGGAAGCGCTCGAGCGACGATCCGTTCAGCGTCGACTGTGGCACATGCCAGAACCAGTGATTGGTTCGCACCATCGCCGGATCCATCGACACGTCCCACGCGGTGAGAATGACCGCGGCCACCAGCGCCCACCACCAGCGAGTGCGCCCGTCGTCCGTGGCCGGCAGCAGTCGCCCGCAGATCGCCAGCGACGCATACAGCATGTAGAACCACGACGTGGGGATGTTGAACGGCACCAACCCGGCAATGAGGTAGCCGAGCTGCGAGGTGTAGGTGTACGGACCAAACGGATAGCCCGTCCCCGTGCCGAGCAACTCTGCGGCAAGCGTGATCGAGAACGCGACGCCAAAGAGCAGCCATGCGCGCCGCTGACCAATGCGACTCGCCGCATGGAGCACGCCCGCGAGTGCGCCGAGGACCACCGTGCTCTGACCGCCCCAGCGGAAGAGGAAGGTGGCGATCTCGCGATTCTCCGGCGTCGACATCCAGCTCGGCACCGGCGGTGCCAGGAAGGTGGAGAACGCCACGCCCGAGAGCACGCTGGCCGAGGCATGCGCGAGCAGGCAGAGCATGCCGATGCGCAGCGCGGTGGCGCTGCCCGCGGGCGAGGTCAAGACGGAGTGCGAGTTCATGGCGAGATGCCCTGCGGCGTCAGGACGCGGCGATCTCGTATCGCGCCGCCGGCTGCGTCACCGGCATCGTGAGTTCGCCGCCATTGCCACGCCACGCTCCCCAGAGGATCTGCGCCCGCGCCACGCGGCCGACGCGTGCGCGTTGCGAGATGGTGTCGTACTGCGCGCGCTCGATGACACCGAGAATGCCGGCGTACCCCGTGGCACAGGCCGCCGCGCAGCCGCGTGCGTCGGGGTGCAGCAGTGGAATCCCCGCCTCTCCCTCGGCGTAGAGCGCGCGTGCGCGCGCGATCTGCAACTGCATCAGACGCTGCCAGCGCGGGTTCTGCGCGAGTGAGGCATCGGCGCGCGCGCCGTGGTCGAGCACTTCGTCGATGGTGAGATCGTGTGCGGCGAGTTCGTCGAGCGGGAGATAGCAGCGACCGCGTCGCGCGTCTTCACCGATGTCGCGCAGGATGTTGGTGAGCTGCATGGCGGTGCCGAGCGTGCGGCCGAGTGGAATGGCGCGCGCGAAGGTGGCCCCCGGGGCCAGCCCAAAGACGTAGGTGCACATGTCACCCACGGAGCTGGCCACCCCGTTGCAGTAGCGCTCGAGATCGGCCCACGTGCGGTATGCCGCGGGGGCCAGATCGAGTGCCACGCCGTCGAGCAGTTCGAGGAGCGGGGCGGCGGGGACGTGGAACGTGTCCATCGTCCAGCGTAGCTCGCGGAAAATCGGTCGGTGCATCGTGCCGATGCGCGGCGCCGCGCCGTCGCGCTCGGCGATGAGCGCGAGGAACTCGGCGCGGTACTCGGCCAGCGCCGCCGCGTGGCGGGCACGGGCGTCGGCGGTGGGCGCCTCGACGGCCGCATCGACGATGTCATCGGCCACGCGGCAGAAGGCGTAGAGCGCGTAGGCCCCGCGCTTCTTGGGCCCCGGGAAGAGCCGGCTGGCCAGCGCGAACGTGCGCCCATGTTCGCGCGTGATCCGCGCGCAATACTCCGTATCGGCCGACTTGTGCTCGCGCTCGTCGGCGCGGCCGCGAAGCAGGTGGAAAACCGTCATGCGGTCGGGAGAGGCGGGACGGAGCTCACTGTCGGTAGAACGGCGGGGAGACCGAAGGGTTCCCGCCGGGGAGTACGACGGACGGCAGCGCGCGGATGCGAAAGGGGGGACTCGAACCCCCACGGCCGAAGCCACTGGATCCTAAGTCCAGCGCGTCTACCAGTTCCGCCACTCTCGCGATGTCGCCCGTGCGTTGGGCCTACAGTAGCACCACCGGGTGGGAGTGCGCCACGCGACCGTGGGTCCGGAAAGGCGAGACGCGGCACCATGACTCGGCCGAGTCGCGGCGGGCGCCGGGGGGAGTTCAGGCGCGTGGCACCCCGGCACGGGCGCTCCCGGACCGACGGGTCGCACGGTCCGCCCCGCGGGTGAAACGCCTGATCACGTGCTGTAGGGGCGGTGCGCTGCTGACCTGTCACCGCCTTGACACCCAGCGGGCGCGGGGGCGATTCTCGCGCTCGCCTGATCCGGGTGGTGCCCTGGATCACGTCTCCGGCCTCGGCCGGTGTCCCGCCTGCACCGCTTCCCCAGTGCATCTGGTCCTTTGGTGGCGCCGCCGCCGCGTGTGACACGCGTGCGAGCTGGCGACCCGAGGTGGCCTGCCGAATGTCGTACGCGGCGCGATCGCGCCGTGCGCGGTTTGGACGACGTCGTCCGACCGGGGCTTCCCGGCGCGCGACGGCGTTCGTGTTCTCCACCACCTCGAGGGGGCGAGATGACACTGCAGGATCTCCGGCGCTGGTGCGCGCTGGGCGCCGTCGTGCTGGGCACGTCAGGCGTCGCAGGAGCGCAGGCCACCGGCACTATTGAAGGCAAGGTCACCGATGGGGCGACCGGCCGGCCGATGGCCGGCGTACAGATCGGCCTCGTCGGTGCGCCGCTCGGTGGCATCACGAGCGATCAGGGCACCTATCGCATCGGCAGCGTGCCGGCGCGGGCATGGACGGTGCGCATCCGGCAGATCGGCTATGCGCCGGTGAGTCGGGCGGTCACCGTGGTGGCCGGGCAGACGGTGCGTGTGGATGCAGAATTGACCAAGTCGGCGCTCGAGCTCGAGCGCGTGGTCGTCTCGGGCACCGGTCAGGCGGTCGAGGTACGGAAGCTCGGCAACACGGTGGCGACGGTGAAGCCGCCCGAGAACACGCTCATCAACTCGGTGGCCGACATCCTCACCGGTCGTGAACCTGGCCTCGTGGGCTCCGTTGGCTCTGGCATGACGGGCGAGGGCACCGCGATCCGCATCCGCGGCAACGCGTCGCTCTCGCAGTCCAACGAGCCGATCGTCTTCATCGACGGCATTCGCATGAATTCCGGCGGCGGACTGGGCTCGGTCGGCACCGGCGGCGGCGGCCAGTCGTCGCGTCTCGATGACATCGACCCGACCACCATTGAGCGCGTCGAAGTGCTCAAGGGCGCGGCGGCAGCCACGCTGTACGGATCCGAAGCGTCCAACGGCGTGATCCAGATCTTCACGAAGAAGGGCGCGCAGGGGACGCCGCGGTGGAACCTGCAGCTCACGCAGGAAGGCTCGCGCTTCCCGAATACCGTGGCGCCGAACACCGGCTTTGCGCGGTCCGACACTGCGGCCACGCGACTGTCACAGCACTTCGGGCAGAACGTTCGCGCGTACGAAGTGTTCGAAGTGCCGGTCTTCCGCGAGAATCTCACCGAGACAGGCCGCGCGTCGACGGCGTCGCTCCAGGTGCAGGGGGGCGGCGACAAGATCCAGTACTTTGCCTCGGGTCGCTTCCAGGGGGAGAACGGGCCGTTCGGCGGCACCGATCTGTTCCCGTCGAACATCGGTAGCGCCGTCCAGGATCAGCTGCGGCGCACACAGACGAGTCTGAACGTGACGCTGCTCCCGACGAGCAAGCTGCGCGTGGGATTCCGGAACTCGTACTTCAATACGTACCAGCAGATTCCGGACAACAACAACAACATCTACGGCACGAGCTCGCTCGCCTACATGGCGCGCCCCGAGGTGGCGACGTGCGCCGCGTCGACGCTGCAGCAGGGTGGCAGCCAGCCGCGCTGCTCCGGTCTCGGCAACCCGTTCGGCAATCAGGCGTTCATGGGTGTCCGCGAAGCGATGGGACAGCTCAACGAATCGCAGGCAACGCGCTTCAACGGCGTGCTCGACGGGATGTACAACCTCACGTCCGACTGGACGGCGAGTGCGACGTTCGGCTACGACATCACCACGCAGCGTGACGTGGGCTTCTCGCCATTCGGCTACAACGTCGACGGCATCACGTCGCAGACGCCCACCGGTCAGCGCACGGCGAGCGAGCTGCGCAACCGGGTGCTGACGGTCGACGCAAAGACGAACTACAACTGGCAGGTCAACAAGAGCATCAAGACGTCGTGGACGGCCGGGTTGCAGGTGTTCAACACGGGCATCAACCAGACGGCCAGTTCGTCGCAGATCTTCCCGGGTCCAGGGATCGAACTCACCAGCGCCGGCGCCGATCAGATCGTTGCGACGGAAGGCTTCAATTCCGTGATCACCGGCGGCTACTTCGGGCAGATGCAGGCGGAATGGCGCGACTGGATCTTCGCCACGCTGGGCGGCCGCTACGACTTCGCGTCGGCGTTCGGCCGAGACGCCGGTGGCATCTTCATGCCCAAGCTGTCGGTGTCCATCGTACCGTCCGATCGGGCGGGCTGGGGCTTCGACAAGATCTCCACGTTCCGCATTCGTGGCGCGATCGGACAGGCCGGCCGTCAGCCGCAGGCGTTCGACCGCTTCACGACGTTCGGTGCGCTCGCGGGTGAAGTGGGCGCCGGCCTGGTGCCCAACAACCTCGGCAACAACGAGCTCAAGCCCGAGATCTCGACGGAAGTCGAGGGCGGCTTTGAGGTTGGGCTGTTCGACGATCGCATTGGCGTCGACTTCACGTACTGGGATCGTGTCGTACGTGACGCACTGGTGCCGCGGCAGTTCCCCCTCTCGGGTGGCTTCCGCAACACGCAGGTCGCGAACATCGGCAAGCTCTCAGCCAACGGTATGGAAATAGCGCTGCGCGGCACGGTGATGCGTCGGAAGAACTTCACGCTGGATGTGTTCACCAACGCGGCCTACCTCCGCCAGATCGTGGACAGTCTCGGCGGTGCGCCGCCGATCAAGGTGGGGTACTTCCGCTATCGTGGGTTCATCAAGGAAGGCGACCCGCTCGGCTCGCTCTACACGCCGCTCCTTGCCACCTCGTGCCCCAACGGCGGCTCGACACCGGCGAACAACTCGCTCGGCCGGCCGATCGCCTGCTACGGGCCCAATGAGTTCCCGATCAACTTCAACGGGCAGGGGCGCGCTGCGACGCGCGAGCAGCTCCTGGCGTACTTCGCACAGCCGCGTGCGCTCAAGAACTCGGCGGTGCAGTCGGCGCTGCAGCCGCTGTTGGCAGACTATCAGGGCACCAACAACGTGCTCGAGCAGCGCAACGGCAAGACGATTCCCGACTGGACCGGCTCGTTTGGCGGCTCGGCGACGATCGGGCAGCGCTGGCGCGTGAACACGAATTTCGAGTGGCGGACGGGCTTCGTCATTCAGAACCTCACTGACGGCTTCCGCAACTCGCAGCACCCATCGATCGGCTCGAACAAGCGTGGCTTCTCGACCGTCGAAGCGATTCTGGAGAATCCGGCCTCTTCGCCGGAGCAGCGCTTGGCTGCCGCCGAGACCTACGTCCGGCAGTACCGTCGTCTGCTCGAGCCGGGGCTCAGCCAGAACGAGAAGGGTGACTTCCTCCGTCTGCGTGAGCTCTCGCTGACGTACACGGCGTCGCCGACGCTGGCGGCGAAGTTCCGTGCCAAGTCGCTTTCGGCCACGCTGGCCGGTCGCAACCTGTACGTGTGGACCGGCTACCAGGGCGTGGATCCGGAGGCGAACGCGATCTCGCCCTTCGGTGCCGGCACGAACACGATCGACAACAACTTCCTGCAGGCGACCGATGCCTTCGGCGTGCCGATTCCGCGTCGCTTCGCCTTCACGATCAACTACGGCTTCTGAGGACCATGCACACCATGACCATGGCGTCCACGTCCCGCTCGCCGCAGCGCACTCGTGCCGTCTCACGCGCGACCGTCGCCCTCGTGGCGACGGCCGCCCTGGGCGGCTGCGGTCTGTTCGACACCGACATCAAGAATCCCACCGCCGTTGAGGAAAGCTCTCTCACGAATCCGGCGGCGGCAGCCAACATCGCCAACGGGCTCCAGACGGCGGTCACTCGCGCCTTTGCGTCGTTCCACGGCGCGATGGGGACGGTGACCGACGAGCTCACCTGGATCGGTTCGCGCGAGTACTACAACCTGCTCGACGGCGGCGACATCACCGACCCGCTCAACGAGTACTTCGACGTGAACTCGTATCCGTTCATGGCGGAGGCGCGCTGGCTGTCGACCTACAGCATCCAGAAGCTCGAAGGCTTCGAGAAGGACGGTACGTTGCGCAATCGCGCGGATCTCGCGCGCACGTACATCGCGGCGGCGACGACGTACATCACGATCGGCGAGAGCTACGATGACTTCGTGGTCTCCGCTGATCGCCAGGCGGGTGGCGCGCCCGTTGGTCCGAACAACATGCGCGTGATGTTCGACTCGGCCGTCGTGTGGTTGGGCAAGGCCAACACCATCGCCACCGCACTCGGCAACGCGGACCTCCGTCGGCAGGCGCTCGGTCTTCGCGCGCGCGCGCGCCACTCGGCAGCCATGTGGGCGGCGCTCAAGCCGGCCCGCACGGCACCGGCGCAGCCGCTCGTCAACAACGCGGATGCCTCGGCCGATGCCACCGCCGCGCTCGCGCTGATGTCGGCCGACTACCGCTACCGCATCAACACGACGGCGCAGAACAACCCCGGCATCAACGCAGGGTTCGAGATCAATCAGCGTCTCGAGATCCGCGCGGGTGCGACGCTTATCGTGCCGGATGCGACGGGGAACCGTGTGGCCGCCGGGCTCGCGGGCATTCGCCTGCTCGATCCGGTGGGTGGCGCGCCCGACGCCACCCTCGCCCGGGCAATCGACGAGTGTTGCCGGTCGACGTCGGGTCAGCTCATTCCGTTCACGGTCACGTCGGCCGCCGAGATGAACCTGATCCTCGCAGAGGCTGCGCTCGCGCAGAACAACACGGCGGAGTTCACCACGCGTATCAACGCCGCACGGGCGGCAAACGCAAAGCCGGCGTGGAGCAGTGCTTCCACGGTATCGGCGCGTGATTTGCTGATTCACGAGCGGCGTGTGCATCTCTTCCTGTCCGGCCGCCGTCTCTGGGATCTGTATCGCTTCAACCAGAAGGCCGATCGTTGGCTGCCGACGTCGATCGCGTACCGGAAGGCATGCTTCGTGCCGATTCCGTTCGGTGAGCGGCAGTCGAATCCGGAATCGATGGCTGCTGGCGAGACCAACGTGTCTCGCCCGAGCTACTGCTCCTGATCACGCACCAGTCACATCACGGGCGGCGCATGCTTCGGCGTGCGTCGCCCGTCTGACTTCCAGCCCTTCGTATGGTTGCCTTCACGAGACTGCTGCGCCGACCGCTGGCCGTGACGACCGTGGGTTCGCTCCTCATCGGGTCGCTGAGCGGGTGTTACCAGATCACCCCCATCACGACTGGGCTCCCGGCGCCGAGCGCTGCCGGCCTGCGTGTGCACCTGAGTGCTGCGGGGACGGAACGCGTCGCTGCGACGCTGGGTCCGTTCATCGTGGCGGTCGACGCGACGCGAGAAACTGGCGCGGCGGATTCCGTCGTCCTGCGCGTGACGCGGGCATTTCATCAGGCCGGCACGGACGAGAACCGCTCCGGCGATATCGTGCGACTCGCGCCAACCGATGTCGAACGCGTGGAAGCGCGGCGGCTGTCCAAGGGACGCACCGCGCTCGTCATCGCGCTCGTGGCGGGCCTGCTCGGTGCCATTCCGGCGGTCGCGTCGTCCTCGGGCGGTGGCGGTCTGACCCCCGGCGGCACTACCCCGCCGTAAAGCGCACCCCAATCAACGCACCACGGGCCGGCACCTTCTCGGATGCCGGCCCGTGTCGTGTTCATCAGGTGCGGCGCGCCGCCTACGGCTGCACGCTCGCCTCACCCACCTTGATGTTCACCACGCGCGCCAGCGGCGGGCCCTGACTCCCCACGCCGAGTACGCGCAGGCTCACGAATTCTCCCGTCTTGAGCCCGGCGAGCGCCGCGCCCAATTCCTCGGGGCTCGTCACCTTGCGCCGCGGTGCGGGATAGATCACCTCGACGATGATGTCGAAGCCCGGAATCAGCTTGTTGCGTGACGGGCCGTCGCTGTTCACCTCGACCACGCGCGCGCCGCTGCGCGACGTGCCCGTGAGCCCCGCGCGATCGGCAAACTCCGCCGACACGGGCTCCACACTGATCCCGAGCTTGCCCGACGACGTCCCCTTGGCGGGTGCATCGTCTGCCGGCGACGCCTGTGCGACGCGCGGCCCATCGGGACGCTCCATCAGCGTGACCTTGAAGCTCTTCTTCTGCCCGTAGCGCATCACATCGACCGTGACCGTCTCGCCCGGCTTGTGCATGCGGATGGTGCGCTGGAGCGTGCTCACGCGGTCGACCGGCTTGCCGTCGATCGCCACGATCACGTCGCCGTACTCCATCCCCGCGCGCTTGGCCGGACCATCGGGCGGATTGAACTCCTGCACCTTCACGCCCGCGATGCTCTTGAGCCCCGCGATCGACGCGTCGTCCTGCTCCACATCCTGAATGGAGATGCCGAGCACCGGCGCGCGCACCCGCCCAAACTTGACGAGGTCGTCCATCACGTTCTTCGCCAGCGAGATCGGGATGGCGAAGCCGTAGCCGGAGTAGAAGCCCGTGCGACTCGCGATCGCGCTGTTGATGCCGATGACTTCGCCGCGCGTGTTGAGCAGCGGACCACCCGAGTTGCCGGGGTTGATCGCCGCATCAGTCTGGATGAAATCGCTCACCGTGTAGCTGCCCGCATTCGGGAGCTGCACTTCGCGGCCACCGCGCCCCTTGGCGCTGATAATCCCGGCCGTCACCGTGAAATCGAGGCCGAGCGGGTTGCCCACCGCGAGCACCCACTCGCCGATGCGCGCCCCGTCATCGTTGCCGAACGACAGGGTGGGGAAGGCCGACCCGTCGATCTTGATGACCGCCACGTCGGTCGTGCTGTCCTGCCCGACGACGCGCGCCTTGAACGTGCGCTGGTCGGAGAGCGTGACCGTCACGCGGTCCGCACCGGCGACGACGTGCGTGTTGGTGAGGATGTAGCCGTCGGGGGTGACGATGAAGCCCGACCCCTCGCCCGACATGGGCTGCGGCTGCTGCGGTCCCTGGAACTGGTCGAAGAACTCCTCCATTCCCGGTGGCATCTGGCGACGCATCTGGTTGCGATCGCGCCCGCGCATGGTGCGCTCGGTGCGGATCGCCACGACGGCCGGCGTGACGCGCTCGGCGATGACGGAGAAGTCGGTGCCGCCGGCGGGGACGCCGCGGCCGCTGACGGGAGTGGCGATGGTCGGCTGCGCGCCGCCCTGGGCCCACGAGAACGACGTCAGGTCCATCCCTGACGCGAACACGAGACCGCACGTGAACGCCAGCACGAGCGCGACCACGAAGCGGAGACGGGACATGCGAATCCTCACTGGAATCCGGGAGTCGTTCGAGCGGAGCCGCCGCTCGTCGGAATGCTCACCTCGATACCCGCACCCCGGGGGGACGGGTTCCTCGCCCGATCGGCGCGGACGGCTGACAATACCCTGTCAACGGGCCGGTTGCCCAAGGTGTTCGCATCAGACACCGGCGCCGGATGCGGGCGTTGCCGGCCACCCGTCGTCCTGAGCGAGGACGCGAAGCGTCCGAGTCGAAGGACCCCCGGGCCATACACACCACCGTCGTCCTGAGCGAGGACGCGAAGCGTCCGAGTCGAAGGACCCCCGCGCCATACACACCACCGTCGTCCTGAGCGAGGACGCAAAGCGTCCGAGTCGAAGGACCCCCGGGCCGCGCACACCGCCCTCACTGCCACGAAACAGCCGCAACAGCGCAAAGCACCCGAACGCCTCGGCCTTCGGCCGAGGCGTCGGGCGGCCCTTCGAGACCGTGCGGCTCCGCCGCACGGTCCTCAGGGAACGGCGTGCTCCGTCGTCCTGAGCGAGGACGCAAAGCGTCCGAGTCGAAGGACCCCCGCGCCCCCAAACCGAGAACGGCCGGCGCGAGCGCCGGCCGTCTCGGGATCCTTCGGCGCGGTGCGCCTCAGGATGACGATCGCTGCGCGATCGTCACTTCTTCTCGTCGACGATCTCGTAATCCGCCTCGACGACATCATCCTTCTTCGGCTCCGCCGCCGGCTCACCCTCGGGCGCCCGCGCCGCCTCGCTCGCCGCCGACTGCGCCTGATAGAACGCCTGCCCCGCCTCCGAGTACACGCGGCTCAGCTCTTCCTGCGCCGAGCGGATCTCGCCCAGGTCGTCGCCGCGGAGCGCCTTGCGCGCCCGCTCCACCGCGCCGTCGAGCTTCTCCTTCATCTCGGCGGGGAGCTTGTCGCTCCACTCCTTGGCGTTCTTCTCCACTTCGTACGTCTGCGAGTCGAGGCGATTGCGCGTGTCGATCTCCTCGCGCCGCTTCTTGTCTTCCGTGGCGTTCTTCTCGGCGTCCTTCACCATCTTGTCGATCTCGGCCTCCGAGAGCCCGCTCTTCGCCTCGATGCGCACCTTCTGCTCCTTGCCCGTCGCCTTGTCCTTCGCGGCGACGTGCAGGATGCCGTTGGCATCGATATCGAACGTCACTTCGACCTGCGGCATGCCGCGCGGGGCCGGCGGAATGCCCGAGAGCTGGAACTTGCCAATGGTGCGGTTGTAGAGCGCGAGCTCGCGCTCGCCCTGCAGCACGTGGATCTCGACGGTCGATTGGTTGTCGTCGGCGGTCGAGAAGACTTCCGTCTTCTTCGTCGGAATCGTCGTGTTGCGCGGGATGAGCACCGTCATCACGCCACCCAACGTCTCGATGCCGAGCGAGAGCGGCGTCACGTCGAGCAGCAGCACGTCCTTCTGCTCGCCGGTGAGCACCGCACCCTGAATCGCCGCGCCAATGGCGACGACTTCGTCGGGGTTCACGCCCTTGTTGGGCTCCTTGCCGAAGAACTTCTTGACCGTCTCCTGGATCTTCGGGATGCGCGTCGAGCCGCCAACGAGAATGACCTCGTCGATCTCTCCCATCTTGAGTCCGGCGTCCTTGATCGCCTGCTCCATCGGCGGGATGGTGCGATTGATCAGATCGTCGACCAACTGCTCGAACTTCGCGCGCGAGAGCTGATAGTTCAGGTGCTTGGGGCCCGACTGGTCGGCGGTGATGAAGGGGAGATTGATGTCGGTCGACATCGTGCTCGAGAGCTCCATCTTGGCCTTCTCGCCGGCTTCCTTGAGCCGCTGCAGCGCCATCGGATCCTTTGAAAGATCGATCCCCTGATCGCGCTTGAATTCGGCGACCAGCCAGTCGATCACGCGCTGGTCGAAGTCGTCACCGCCCAGGTGCGTGTCGCCATTCGTCGACTTGACCTCGAACTGGCGCGTGCCGTCGACGTCGTAGAGCTCGAGGATCGAGATGTCGTACGTGCCGCCGCCCAGGTCGAAGACGGCGATCTTCTCGTCCTTCTTCTTGTCGAGACCGTACGCGAGCGCGGCCGCGGTGGGCTCGTTGATGATGCGGAGCACTTCGAGGCCCGCGATCTTGCCGGCGTCCTTGGTGGCCTGGCGCTGCGCGTCATTGAAATACGCGGGCACCGTGACGACCGCCTTGGTCACGCCGTGGCCAAGGTAGTCTTCGGCGGTCTGCTTCATCTTCTGCAGGATCATCGCCGAGATCTCCGGCGGCGTGTAGCGCTTCCCCTGCACCTCGACCGACGCGAGGTTGCCCGCGCCGCTCACCACGGAGTAGGGGACGCGCTTCGTCTCCTCGACCGCCTCGCCGAGCTGGCGCCCCATGAAGCGCTTGATCGAGAAGACGGTGTTCGTGGGGTTGGTGACGGCCTGCCGCTTGGCGATCTGCCCGACGAGGCGCTCTCCGTCCTTGGCAAAGCCGACGACCGACGGCGTGGTGCGACCGCCCTCGGCGTTGGGGATGACGACCGGGTCGCCACCCTCGAGGACGGCGACGACGGAATTGGTGGTGCCGAGGTCGATACCAATGACCTTGTCAGGCATGTCGGGGGCTCAGTTGGAGGAGATGGCGGCGCGCGACTGACGCGCGCGCGAGCAACGCTCATTGGCATGGCAACGACGGGACCAATCTGCTCGCGCCAAAACGGCAGATACGCGCCTGCAATCGAGGGTGGTATCTGCCGAAAACGCGGGAGCGGCGCGCAGGAGCGGTCCACGAAGTCTGCTCCTGTCAACTCGGCGCGGCCGCCTGACCGGGCCGGGTTTTCGTGCCAGATTGAGGCCAGCGCGCTCGGGCGCGGTCCCCCCGACTTCCAGCATGTTTCCGATCTCCGACGAACACCCCACGCTCCGGCCGCCGATCATGACGATCGGCATCCTGGGCGTCATGTTCGCGGCCTGGTTCCTCTTTCAGGGGGCCGGCTTCGACCCGGTGCGGCTCGCCACGGCGGTGTGCAACTGGGGGATGGTCCCCGGCGAGATCACCAAGCGCGCGGCGCTCGGGCTCAGCGTGCCGATCGGCCCCAACATGGGGTGCGAGATCGACAACTGGCGGGAGAACTACCTCACGCCGCTGACGTCGATGTTCCTGCACGGCGGGTGGGGACACATCATCGGCAACGCGCTCTTTCTGTGGGTCTTCGGCAACAACGTGGAAGACTCGATGGGACACCGCCGCTTCGTCGTCTTCTACCTCATCTGCGGCCTGGCGGCCGCGGCGGCGCACATCGCGCTCGACCCCGCGTCCCCCGTGCCCACGGTGGGGGCGTCAGGGGCCATCTCCGGCGTAATGGGGGCCTACCTGGTGCTCTATCCCCGGGTCCGGG
Source organism: Gemmatimonadaceae bacterium (assembly GCA_025453745.1). Classification (GTDB taxonomy): domain Bacteria; phylum Gemmatimonadota; class Gemmatimonadetes; order Gemmatimonadales; family Gemmatimonadaceae; genus JALOPS01. Next base: position 499 of record JALOPS010000076.1, on the reverse strand, counting down.
TCAACGTCTACATCCCGCCGATCTTCATCCTGCCGTTCCCGGCATGGGCGGTGCTGGTCTACTGGTTCTTCCTGCAGGTCTTCACCGGGCTGCCGCAGATGCTCGCCGTCAATCGGCAGGTCTCCGGCGGCGTGGCGGTGTGGGCGCACGTGGGCGGCTTTGTGGCGGGGGTGGCACTGGTCAAGGCGTTCGTCAATCCCACCTACCTCAGGCGCCGCTCGGCACCGCTGACGGATCAGGCGGTGTCGGTGAGCTGAGTCCCGGCTGGCGCGCCGGACTGTAACGTCCGGCGTACGCCCCTGTCTGTGCATCGCCGGTGACGTGATCGTTACGCGGCGGCGAGTTATCCCGTTCCGCCCTCCGTGCTTGCTTACCCCCCGCACCATCGCCGCCAGCGATGGGGCGGCTCCCTCCCACTGATCTCCCTGTGCGGCTGATTCCCCGCGACGAGAAGTTCTTCGACTATTTCGCCGAGCTGGCCGCGCACATCGAACGCGCG
>JALOPS010000075.1 GCA_025453745.1 Gemmatimonadaceae bacterium | reverse complement strand
ACGGGAAGTACATGTCGGGGCGCTGCGTCATCACCTCGATCGTCGGCAGGTTGCCGTTGAGCGCCGCGTCGCGCATGACCGCATCGGTCCACGCGTGCTTGGGCCCGATCGAGAAGTACTCGGCCAGCCCTTCCATCAGCCAGAGCGGCGGGTTGACCTGCGCGAAGTTCTGGAGCCCCGCGCCCGCGCGCCCGCGCGAGAAGATGTCGTACTGGAAGACGTGCACCATTTCGTGCTGGAACACGTGCTCGAACGAGCCGTAGTCGCCCGTCATGAACTGCGCCATGCGCTGACGCAGCGCATCGGTCACGCCGCCGGTGCCTTCACCCAGGTCGCCGAACACGTTCGACTGCGCGAAGTCGCCGCTCGAGCCAAAGAGCAGAATCGGCTTCTTCTCGCGGAACTGGTGCCCGAAGAGCTTCGAGAGCCGCGCGTACGAGCGCTCGGCCATCCGCGCCGCGTCGGCCGCGACGTTCTCGATTTCCGTGTAGTAGTGGAGCTGGAAGTGCTCCGTCTCGATCACGCGCCAGCGCAACCGATCGTACTGCACGTGGTTCTGCCCGAAGTAGCCCTGGGCCGCGACGGTCGTCGTCGCAGCGCCCACCGCCAGCGCCGCAACCACCGCGACGCGCCCCACTCGTGCCCACACGCGCATGTCGTGCTCCTCGGCCGGCTAGCGGCCGCTGCCCCCTGCCGGGGTCGCCTCGAGCGCGAGGGGCGTCGCATCGCCCCACAACCGCTCGAGCTGGTAGAACTGCCGAAGCGTCGGATGAAAGACGTGCACCACGCAGTCGACGAAGTCGAGCAGCGCCCAGCGACCCTGCTGCAGCCCCTCGGCATGGTGCACGCGGATACCGCTCTTGCGCAGCTCCTCGGTGATGTGCTCCGCTACGGCCCGCACATGCGTGTCGGATGTACCCGAGGCGATCACGAAGAAGTCGGTGACATCGGTGACCTCGCGCAGGTCGAGGACCACGAGGTCGGTGGCCTTGAGGTCGGCTGCCGCATGAGCGGCCGCCCGGGCGATCTGCTCGCCTGAGCCCGGCGAGGACGAAGGTGCTGCGGATTCCACGGCGTGCGTGTTGCGGGCCCGATGCTGGGCCGGTGAGCGGGACGAGTCCCACACTCGCCTCCGTTGGCCAAACTCGTGCGCGCCGATGGGGTTCACAATGGGAAGACACCTCGGCGGGCGAGCGCCCTAGGGTCTGTGTGAAATTCGGGCCTCTGTGCGACTCAACGCGCGGGGCGGGCCGCGGTGCCCGTCGACACCGACGGGGGAGGCTCCACACATGCGACACGGGCGGGGCAGCGCCGATGCGCCGCCCCGCCCGTGCTCGCCGGTGAGACCGACGTTACTGCTTGATCACCCAGACCTTGATCTCGGGCTTCACGTCCGCGTGCAGGCGGATCGGCACGCGATAGACGCCGAGCGCCTTGATCGGCTCCTGGAGCTCGATCTGTCGCTTGTCGATGTGGTGCCCCTGCGCCTCGAGCTGGTGCGCGATGTCGGCGGTGGTCACGCTGCCGAAGAGCTTGCCCTCTTCGCCCACGCGAGCAGCAAAGGTGACCGACACGTTTTCCAGTGCCGTCGCGGCCTGTGCGGCCACGTCACGGCGCGCGGCTTCCGCGGCTTCGAGGCGCGCCTTTTCCTGCGCGATGCGCTTGCGGTTGCCGGCGGTGGCCTCGTACGCCAGGCCGCGGGGCAGCAGGTAGTTGCGCGCGAAGCCCGCGGACACCGTCACGATGTCGCCCGGGTGGCCGAGCTTGTCGACTGCGTTTCGAAGAATGACTTCCATCGCCCTGACTCCGATCAAGAAATGAGTGCGGTCTGGCACAGGCCACCGGCCGCCCGGCTACCGCGTAGCCTCGAAAGATAACCCGTTCAGACCGTCAACGGGGGGCGTTGAGCCCCCGCCAGTCGCGCCAGGTGTCCGTGACACCCAGCACGAGCGCGGCCGACCCGACCACCCCCAGCACCAGAGGCGCGCCCAGAAACGGGGACACCACCAGCGCGACAATCGCACCGGCCGCCACGGCCCGGTCGCTCGCCCACCCGAGCAGCACCCCCGTCCCGCGCAGCGCGTACAGCGCCCCGAAGAAGACCAGCACGTTGAGCCCGAAGCCTCGCCATTCGGCGAACGCCGGGAGCAGCGTGAGCACGCTTCCCACCACGACTCCCCAGATGAGCTGGTCGTTGAACCGGAACCGCCCGAGCGCGCTCAAGGGGGTCCCCACACGCACGCGGCTGATCCGGTGAAACGCCGACCAGGCGACGCCGAGGATCAGAATCGTCTCGAGCGCGACGAGGGCGGGGGCCAGTCGCGCCGCCGAGGGCACCGTGCGCTCGATGGCCCGACCGGCTTCGTACGCGCGTTCGGCCATGTCGGGCTGCGCGCTCGCGAAACGCTGCCACACCGGGTCTGACAGATGCTGCCGCCACCGACCCAACGTCGCCCCCACGCGCGTGCCGATGGCGCGTTCACTGAGCTGCTGCACGCGCGCGATGGGGACATCGCGAAACGCCATCGCCCCGAGGGTGACGAGAGTCGCCACGCCCACGGCCACGAGCGCGCGCGAGAGGAAGCGGCGGCCCGCGGCGACGAGATGCGCGAGCCCGAAGGCACACACCACGAGCAGCGACCACCCGCGCGCGAGCCGATCGAAGTCACCGGCCCCCGCGTTCAGCGGCTCGAGAAACGACCAGAGTGCCAGCGCGCCCCACACCACCGCGAGCGTGACGCGGCCCCCCGCACTCCACGCGGCGATGGCGCACGCCGCGATGCCCCCGCTGAGCAGGGCGAGTGGTTCGGGCAACGGCGCGAGAAGGCCCACGATGCCCGCCAGCAGTCCGAGGGCAGGCGGCCAGAACGCGAGCAGCGCCGATGCGAGAACGAGCACGAGCGCGAGGACGAAGCCTCGCCACCCGCGCTCGTTGACTCGCGTCGCCCCGGCAGCCGGTGCGACGACGTCGATGGACAACGTCCGGCGGATTAGGCCTGCTGCCCCTTCACGTACGGCAGCAACGCGAGGAACCGCGCCTTCTTGATCGCCTTGGAGAGCTGGCGCTGGTGGCGCGCATGCACCCCGCTCAAGCGGCTCGGCAGAATCTTGCCGTAGTCGGTGATGAAGCGGGCAAGGAGGCGGTCATCCTTGTAGTCGACGTAGCGGATGCCCGCTTCGACGATCGGGCTGGGCTTCTTGGGTCGGCGCATCGGTTAATCCTCGTCCTCGTCGTCATCGTCATCGCGGCGGCGTGCCGCGAGCTGCTCTTCGGTGAGCTTGGGCGCACCCAGGTCGTGCTCATGGAGCGAGACCAGGTAGCGCACCACGCTGTCGTCGAGCTTGAGCGCGCGCTCGAACTCGGGGAGCTGCTTGGGCGCGGTCGTGAAGTGCGAGATGACGTAGTAGCCGTTGTCGTGGCGCCCGATCTTGTAGGCGAGCGCGCGACGCCCCCAATGCTCGTTGGTCGCGGGCTCCGCGAGGGCGAGCAGGGCGTGGAACTTCTCGAGCTTCTCCGCGATCACCGCGTCATCGAGCGCGGAGTCGAAGATGTACACCGTTTCGTAGGTTCGCGTCGCAGCGCGACGGAACTTGAGCTTGGCCATGCGGCAATACCTCCCCGTGGTCTGGCGCCCCCGCACCTGCCGCGGCGCGGAGGGGGGTGAGTCGGCCGGACCCTGTGTCCGGCAGAGCCTTGAAAGGTAGGTGGGGCAGGGGGTGTGGCGCTACTGGAGGGGGCCGGATCACCCCACCGAACTGCGGCGGAGGCGATCGGCCACTCCCACCGGGTGCCTGCTCCGGGGGACTACGCTAGCCGCGGCTCCTCGGCCGGATCCTCAGCAGGCGGCCGGATCGCCATCACCATCGCGGCGACCCAGCCGACCACCGTCCACCCGAGCAGGATGTTCACCGCGGCGATCTTCCATCGCCTCCGTGACCGGAAGCCGAGCATGGTCGGCAGGAAGTACGCGGGCAGAAAGATCGCGATGATTAGCGGCCCCTTGGGGTAGGGGCGCCAGATCGCGTGCTGGCGGACGAGTTGGTCCTGCACGAGCGCGAGGGCAGCGAACAGCATGCGCTGAAGCTAGCGCATCGGGTATGCCTCGATGCGCCCGTGGCGCCCAACACGGCGTTCGAACGCCGTGCACGCGGTCGGCGTCGTCAGGGCAACAGCAGCCGTGTCGCGCGCACGGAGTGTCCTCTCAGCCTTGTGTCCTGCACTCGCCCTCAGTTGGGTGCGCGCGTCCCCGTCCCGCCGTAGTTCCGGTGCTGCCCCATCGTCGGCCCGCTCACCGACACGCCGTAGTTGTTGTTCACGCTCGCGATGTATTGCTTGATCGAGCCCTGAAACGGTGTGGTGCGCCCGTTGCGACCGAGCGGATCGGTGTACCATGCGGTCGGCCCACCGCCGTTCTCGATGCGGTTGGAGTTCACATCCACCTGTCGACGCACGCCGTTGAAGCGTGAGTTCGGATCGTCGAAGCCGAGCCCCAACTGGGTCCAGTTGTTCGTGCTGCGCTCGCACTCGCCGCCGCGCGCACGGCGCCCGTCAGCAGTGACGATGTAGCAGATGTCGATCGGGCGACCGGTCTTGTTCGGAATCGCCGAATTGAAGAACCGGCTCGGCCGGAACACCTGGAAGTACGGATCGAAACTCGCGAGCGTCTTGCCGTCGCTCGTACGAATGCCGGTGCTCGTCTGCCAGCTCTCGTGCAGCACGCCGTAGTCGGACTGCTGTCCCGCCGGCACGAGCACGCGCCGCTCCACGCACGACCACTCGGGGATGATGCGTTGGCCGCCACCGTTCGGCGAGTTCGCCGGCGTTGCCGTGCCCGCCTGGATCTCGCCGCCGCACGTGCTCGTGAAGTGTCCCGCCTTGCCGATGGCGGTGAGCAGCGTCAGATGCAGCTCGGTGCGATCGGAGCAGCGGATGTGGTAGTTGAGCTCGTGCAGGTTGTTGGTGAACGCATCGGCCGAGTGCGTGCCCTGATGGAGCTTCATGAGGACATCGCACCGCACGTCAAAGAGCGATCCCGCCGCACCGTCGACGCGCATGGGCACGTCGTTCTCCCACTCCACCTTGTGGCCGACATGGTCCTCGTGCCGCGTGATGCCGGTGCTCCCCACATCGAGCATCTCGTTGGCGTAGCCGAAGGCGAGATCACCGATGGTGTTGTGCATCTTCGAGCCGCGCGGATCACGGCCATGCTCGTGGCCAAACGAACAGCCGCTCACCGGATCGGTGGGCGGGTGCCAGGTGGGGTACTTCTTGCCATCGGGGCCCACGGTGGCAAAGCGATCGTGAATCGCCTTGCTGCACTCGTTGGGGCCCGGGTTCCAGATGCCGAAGGCGCGCGCCGGCGTAGCCGCGGCGATCTGTTCGGCACTGGGGCCGGTGACACCGGCTTTGTCGCCACAGGCGGTGAGCGCGGCAACGGTAACGGTGAGCGCAAGCGTGATCGAAAGGCGCATGGCGGCGAAGGTCAGCGGTTGTTGGACGAGGGAAGCGCACCGTACCAGCTCAACCCCACGGTCGTGCGCCAGAGACCAAGGCGCGCATCCGGCGTGGGTGCATTGCCGGTCTCGCTGCTCTTGAGCGCGCCACCGGTGGAGGCCATCGCATGCACCGCCGGCGTGATGAGCGCCGATCCCACGCGCCAGTGGTAGCCCACGCCGAACTCGAAGCTTGGCGCGCGCTGATCGAAGCGCACGCGGTCATCCTCGAGGCGGAACGACGACACGCCCACGCTCCCCGCGAAGAACACGGGATAGTTCGCAAAGGGGAATTGCCGCGCGGTGAGCTGCGTGCCGCGCACGATGCGATCGACCCCTTCGCCAATTACATCGAACCACGCCATGGTCTGCACCCCGACGACAAAACGGGGCGTGACCGTCAACCCGATGCCGAGGTCGCCCGCCACCGCGCGGGTGCGTTCGTCGCGACACGTCGTGCACGAGAGCCCCGCTTCCCCGCGTCCGAGCGCACCGCTGATCCAGAACTGCTTGCGGCCAACGGGCCAGCCAATCGGCACGCCATCGCGCCGCGCGCGTTCGCGCTCCGTGGTTGCGGCGTTGCGCCCGCGCGTGCTGTCGGCAGACGCGACGGTGACTGCTGCGGGAGCGCGAGACGACTGGGCAAAGAGCGGCAACGCGGTGCCGACCAGCAGCACCAGGGGGCGGAAGGCAATCATGGAGAGGGCGGGTGGGGACGGATTGCTCGGAACACACGCATGGTAGGCGGTCCCCCACGACGCGTTGGTGCGCGAGCGCACGCGAGTGCGGTGACACGCCGCACGAATTCGACACGAATCGTCACGCGGTGTGATCGGGCGCACATCGAGTGCTCCGATGCGACGCTTGGGGCCGCGTCGGGTTGCGTTCCACGGCGGCGGGAAGGCGCGCGCTCTGTGACCCTGCGCGCGCCGCGTGACGCGCGTGTGCGGTGCGTCACCGCCACGTCGTGCGGCGGTCCGCCCGGATCGTGATGGTCGTTACGTCGCTCGCTGCGGCGACGGTGGCCGCCTCAACCACAGGCACCGCACGGGCCCTGTCGCCTGCACCACCCGTGCGGGCCGCGACGCCGCACCTCCGCTCAACCGCGACTGGTCTGCTCGGGCGCGCCGCGCCCGCCGACGCGGTGCTACTGCGACGAGTCGGCCACCGAGGTCCCGCGCCGCACCTTCTTGAGATGCAGACTGAGCGAGCCGATGACGAGCTTGGACTTCATCTGCAGCATCGTGCGCGTGGAGTCGTCGCTCAACCAGATGAGCGCTTCCGACTTCTCATTGAACACACCCTTGCTCTTGATGAAGGGCTGGATCACCACCGCGTCGAACTTGCCCGCGGGCACGTCGACGCGCTCCTTGCGCAGCACCTTGATGCGCACGGGATTCGCGTCGGGCTGGAAGTAGCGCGCAAACTCGTACGTCTTGCCCACTTCGAGCGGGATAGTACGCACGAAGTAGAGGAACGACGCGTCGTCCAGCGGATTCTCGACGGACGCTTCCTCCTCCTTCTCATCCTGCTGGAAGCGCTGCCGGTCGGAGAAGATCTCGAAGCGGCGCCGCCGCTTGTAGGAGCCTTCGGCGATGTCCTGCCAGAAGCGGCGCGACTCGAACGTCGCCGGATCGAACCAGCTCTCCATCCGGTCGTTCACGCGGTAAACGAACGTGCCGCCGCGCACCTTGAAGACCACGTGCATGGACGGCTTGCCGCGCACGTCTTCCATGCCGGCGACTTCCATGGAGCCCGACCCCACGGGAACGAAGCCGAACTTCACCTCGTACTCGAGCAGCTCGCCGCTCTTGAACGGGAGACGGGACGCGGCCGATACCATCGGCAGCGACTCGGCGACCGCACTCTGTGCGGCGACGGCGACGGGGGCGGCCACGGCGGCCAACGCGGCGAGCACCGCTGCGCGCGCAGCCGTGCGACGGATGAAGGGGGCGATCATCGCGATGCCATACCCGCGACGGCGCCCAAAGTGCGCCGCCGGCCGTTCGTCGCGGGTGGAACCGTGGGCGTCAGACGTTGAAGCGGAAGAGCAGGACGTCGCCGTCCTGCACGAGATACTCCTTCCCCTCGCTCCGTACGACGCCCTTCTCCTTCGCCCCCTTCCAGCCGGCGAAGCTCACGAAGTCGTCGAACCCCACCGTCTCGGCGCGAATGAAGCCTCGCTCGAAATCGGTATGGATGACCGCGGCGGCCTTGGGCGCGGTATCCCCCGCATGGATGGTCCAGGCGCGCACTTCCTTTTCGCCTGCGGTGAAGTACGTGCGAAGCCCCAGCAGGTGATAGCCGGCACGAATGAGCCGATCGAGCCCCGCCGACTCGAGACCGAGCGACTGCAGGAACTCCGCGCGGTCCGCCGGCGCGAGCTCGGCCAGCTCGGCTTCGATGCGTGCAGAGAAGGGAACCACCTCCGCGTGCTCGCCCATCGTCGTGATCGCCGCGCGCAGCCGGTCGAGGTGCATGCCGTGATCGTTGGCCAGCTCGGCGTCGGTGACGTTGGCCGCGTAGAGCACCGGCTTGGCCGTCAGCAACGAGAGTGGCGCCAACTGCGCGAGCGTGTCGGCGCTCAAGCCGGCCGAGCGGATGGGCTTCCCCTCGCCAAGCGCGCTGTTCGCCTGTTCGAGCGCCTCGACTTCGAGTTGCGCCTCCTTGTTGCCGGTCTTGGCGGTGCGACGGGCCTTGTCGAGACGCTTCTCGACCTGCGCGAGATCGGCGAGCACGAGCTCGAGGTCGATCACGTCGCGGTCGCGCACGGGATCGACGCTCCCCATCACGTGGAGGACGTCGGGATCCTCGAAGCAGCGCACGACGTGGACGATGGCGTCGGTCTCGCGAATGTGCGTGAGGAAATCGTTGCCGCGTCCTTCACCCTTGGAGGCGCCCTCGACGAGGCCGGCGATGTCGACGAACTGCACGGCCGCGGGGACGGTGGCCTTGGGCTTCACCAGATCGGTGAGCCGGTCGAGCCGCGGGTCGGGGACGTTGACGATGCCGACGTTGGGCTCGATGGTGCAGAACGGATAGTTCGCGGCCTCGGCCTTGGCGGCGGTCAAGGCGTTGAACAGGGTGGATTTGCCGACGTTGGGGAGGCCGACGATTCCGAGCTTGAGCATGAGGTCGAGAGAAGGGCAGTAGCCGGGCAGCTCTCAGCTGAGAGCGTGCTGCTGAAGTCCAGCCGACGGCTGTCAGCTCTCAGCTTTCAGCAGCGGTCGCAGCGTCGTTGCGGGGGAAAGATAGCGCCCTGGGCTGACAGCGGGGGTGGTGCGAGCGCTGAGGATTGGGCGCGTGTGGAAATGATGAAGCGTCTGCGGGGGAAGCCTGTACCGTGTGGTGCATGCAGCCGCATCAACGACTCCTCGCCTGGCAGCGCTCGCACGCGCTCGCGCTGACGGTGCATGCCACCACGCGCCGCATCCGGGACAAGACGTATCCCGGGCTCGCGTCTCAGCTCCGCCGTGCGGCGGGGTCGATTCCGGCGAACATCGCGGAGGGGGCGGCGCTGCGGAGTGATCCGCAGTTCGCGCGTCACCTCAACAGCGCGTTTGCCAGTGCGCAGGAGTTGGAAGCGCACCTGGAGCTTGCTCGCGACATCGGTGCGCTGGGGCGCGCCGACGCGCTGGCACTCCTACGCGACGCCATTGAAGTGAAGCGCGTCGTCATGGGTTTGCTCCGCCGCATCGAAAGCGACGCCCAGCGCATCGCGCAGCCGCACACCGTGCCACGCGCACTCGAGGGGCTCCCACTACTCACCGACGCGACGGGTCTTTCGCTGCCCGGCTGCTCTCGCAACCCGCCACCAGCCTGCGAGAGCAGCTGACAGCGGAAAGCTGAGAGCCGTCAGCTGGACTTCAGCAGCACGCTCTCAGCTCTCAGCTGCCCGGCAGCTCTCAGCCGCCGTACCCCCTCACGCCAGGAACCACGGCGCCAGTACCAGACTCACCACCGACATGAGTTTGATCAGGATGTTCATCGCCGGCCCGCTCGTGTCCTTGAACGGATCCCCCACCGTGTCACCGACCACGGCCGCCTTGTGCGCGTCCGATCCCTTTCCACCGAGCATGCCACCTTCGATCGTCTTCTTCGCGTTGTCCCACGCGCCACCGGCGTTGGCCATGAAGAGCGCCATCATCACGCCCGTCACCGTCGCCCCCGCGAGCAACCCACCGAGCGCGGTCACGCCGAGCAGCTTGCCCACCAGCACGGGCAGCAGCACCGCGGCAACGCCGGGGAGGATCATCTCGCGGAGCGCGGCCTGTGTGGAGATGTCCACGCACCGCGCGCTGTCGGGCTTCACGCCCGGCTTCCCTTCGAGCAGGCCCGGAATCTCGCGGAACTGGCGCCGCACTTCCTCGACCATGCCCTGCGCCGCGCGTCCGACGGCCGTCATCGTCTGTGCGCCCACGAAGAACGGCATCACGCCGCCGATGAAGAGTCCGATCACCACCATCGGGTCGATCAGATTGAGCGTCGTGAGGTTCACCGCGCTGGCGTACGCGCTGAACAGCGCGAGCGCCGTGAGCGCCGCCGAGCCGATCGCGAAGCCCTTGCCGATTGCGGCGGTGGTGTTGCCGAGTGCGTCGAGGCCGTCGGTGATCTTGCGGACATCCTTGCCCAGCCCGCCCATCTCCGCGATGCCGCCGGCGTTGTCGGCGATCGGGCCATACGCGTCCACCGACATCGTCACGCCTACCGTCGCCAGCATACCGACCGCGGCAATCGAGATGCCATACAGGCCGGCGGCCGTGTAGCTGATGTAGGTCGCGCCACAGATGAGCAGCACCGGGACGATGCAGCTCTCCATCCCCACCGCGAGCCCGGCGATGATGTTCGTGGCTGGCCCGGTGGTGCTCGCGTTGGCGATGCGTCGCACCGGACCTGCCGCCGTGTAGTACTCGGTCACGAGGCCGATCAGGATGCCCGAGATCGTGCCAGCCAGCACCGAGAAGAACGGCCCGAGCGCCGGGAGTGTGCTGCCGTCTTCACGCGTCATGCCAAGCGGGAACTGCTGCGTGAGCACAAAGGCGAAGGCGAGAAAGAGCCCGGCCGCGATGAACGTCACCAGGCGCAGCGCGCTTGCCGGGTTCCCCTTGGCGAGAATGCGCATCGTGAAGATGCCGATCAGCGAGGCGACGAGGCCCGCCGCAATGTAGGCCACCGGTAGCAGCATCGCGTTCAGTCGCTGGTCGGTGGGGATCAGCGTGCTCGTCGCTGCGAGCGCGATGGTCGCGATCACCGACCCGACGTACGACTCGAAGATGTCGGCACCGAGTCCGGCCACGTCACCGACGTTGTCACCGACGTTGTCGGCGATCGTCGCGGGATTGCGCGGGTCGTCCTCGGGGATGCCCGCTTCGACCTTGCCGACCAGATCCGCGCCGACGTCCGCGGCCTTCGTGTAGATGCCGCCACCGACGCGCGCAAACAACGCGATCGACGAGGCGCCCATCGCGAAGCCGGAGATGATCTCGGAGAAGAGCTTGGCGTTGCTCGTCGACTCGCTGCTCGCGAGGAAGGCAAAGACGATCGCGACGCCCGCGAGTCCGAGCGAGGCGACGGCGAGTCCCATTACCGCGCCGCCGCCGAAGGCGATGCGCAGCGCGGCCGCCTGACCGCTTACCCGCGCCGCTTCGGCCGTCCGCACGTTCGCCGCCGTGGCGCCCTGCATGCCGATCCAGCCGGACGCGATCGAGCACAGGCCGCCGAAGACGTAGGCGATCCCCGTCTTCGTTCCGATCGCCCACGCGAGCAGCGCGGCGACGACGAGCAGAAACGGGATCAGCACGACGTACTCGCGCTTGAGGAACGCCATTGCGCCCAGGTGGATCTGCTCGGCGAGGTTCTTCATTTCCGCCGAGCCTTCGCCATTGCGCTTGACGCCGGCGAAGGTGAGAAACGTGACGACCAATCCGACGGCGCCGATGCCGAGGGAGAGGAGCGGAATCGAGACGGGCATGAGGGACGGGGAGGGGACCGGGTCGCGCAAGGCGCGCGGGGTGGGCCGATGGGCCGCGGCGCAGTCCTCCGATGGGCTGGGGGGCTGCGCCGGGCGCGAAACTACCAGTCGGCTCCGCTCAGGCGAAGTGCGTGAGTGGGCATCCCGCCCCGGCTCAGGAGCCAGCCGGCGGGAATGCCCACCGCCGGACCGCCCTGCGGTTCAGCGCCGTGGTGGCCGGGTCGCGGCCGCGGCGTCGCGCCCGAGCGCCTGCTCCTGTCGTGTGATCTCCCGCGGCAGGCGCGTCAACAGCAGCGGCAGGGCGAGCAGGGGCAGCCCCGCGAGCACGAACGGCGTGACACCGAGCCACTGCGTGGAGCGTCCGTGCGCACCTTGCCAGACGGCATACTGAATGACCGGAAAGACGAGCCCCACGAGCAGACCCATCGCCGCGATCACCGGTGTAATGCGCTCGATCACCGCCCGCTGCGCGGTCTTGGGAAGTCGGAGCAGTCGCGCCTTGTCCGGATGGTTGAGCAACTCGGGGCGCGACGGCAACGCGATCACGAGCCCCGTCATGAGCACGAACGTCGCAGCACCGATGCCGGGGAGCAGATACCAGCTCGACCGGTTGGTCCAGCCGTCGATCTGGCCGTTGGCGCCAAAGTGCAACGGAATGCGGGCGGGCAACTCATCGCCCAGCGCAACCGTCAGGGCGAGCAGCGCGAGCACGCAGGCCGCGTGCAGCGCCACGAAGAAGCGAGTCATCAGTGTCATCGAACAGACCTCCGACCATTGCAGGTCTCCAGAGGCCAGCCCCCGCGGGAGAGCCGCAGCGTCGCGGACCGTGTTTCGCGGGGGACGTCGCCCGTACGCACACGCAGCGTACCGCGTTTCACCTGGGCGCCGCACGCTGCGTGTGTTCCGTGCGCACGCGACGACGGTCGGCCCACTCCGTGGACCGACCGCCGGCCACCGTCAACGCGATCTCCCCAGCGCGCTGACGGTGACTGCGCACCCGGCTACCCGCGCAGGCAGAGCCCCGCTTCGTACCCCGCGTGGTTGTGCGACCCGGGATAGCTGTTCACGATGGTGCGGTCGTACACATGCACCGCTACTACGTAGCCGCACGGGCGCATCGTGATCGCGCCGGCCGGCGGCGGTGCGGTGACGAGTGACCAGGCATCGCCCGGTGCCACCGCCGTCTGCGATGTGGCGGGTGTCGCCGTCGTCGGCTGGTTCGATGGCGTCGTCGGCGTGTTCGGCGATGTGGTCAACGAGAAGCCGCCGAAGTTCGCATCACGCGCGACGAAGCGTCCGGTCACCGGCAGCCCGGCCTTCGCGTCGATGCACTCGCCACCGTCGATGGTGAGGAATGCCTCCGGTGCGGTGTTGTCGAGATCGACGCGCAGCCACGCCGTGGAGCCCACGACGGTCTCGCCCATCGTCGCGACTTCGAGCCGGATCTCGTGCAGGCCATTGAGCCCGCTCGTGTTCCACCGGTTGTAGATCGCGTTGTGCATGTTCTGCAACGGGCCGAGATACGTGAAGAAGCCCGCGGGGCTCGCGAGATGATCGGTCGAGACGCCGAACTGATCTTCGACGCTCACCGGATCGGCGAGGACGACTTCCGTGAGCGGCGCATTCACGCGACGCGCGGTGAGCCGGTACTTGAAGCCAGGAATCGGCGGCGCGACGAGGTTGACGAAGCCGCCGAACGGGCAGGCGCGACCAAGACCCCAGCCATCCGCCGTGGCCCACGGATACTGCGCAAAGATCGCGGTCGGCTGCGTGCGTCCGGTGCTGGCGAAATCGATGTGGGCGATGCCGATCCCGCCGATCTCCGTGATGCGCGGCGCGGTCGGATCGGGGACCGTCGTCGGCGCGAGCACCGCATGCGCATCCACCCGGTTGCCCCAATACGGCACGGCGTCGGGGTCGGTCGTCGAGGGCGCGCTGTTCCATGAGAGCACGCCACGCAGCTTCACGATCCGCGGTGCGCGACAGGCACGGCGCCACTGTTCGGCGTCGACCGGCAACACCACCGAGAAGCTCAATCCGTCGGCCGGCATGGTCGCGATGTCGTACGTGGGCACCGACGCCGTCCCCAGGTAGGTCCACGAGCAGTCATCGTCCCAGTCGGCCCAGAACGCGACATACTCGACGCTGCCGGCGGAGCAATTGTTGCCGTTGAAGCCCGTGGGTCGCTTGATGGTGAAGGTGCCGGCGACCAGACGTCGCACATCATCGAGGCCCACGCAGTAGAGCTGCTCGTACGTCGTGTTGCCACTGCCGCTGATGACCGCATCGATCGCTGCGGGGAAGTCGAGGCCGGCGCCCTTCCACTGCGCGCTGATCGCCGAGATCGCCTCGGCCGACACGCCCGCCATCATCGCCTGCTGCACGTGCGCGTGTCCGAAGCGATGGGGCTCGACCGCGAGCTTCGGCTCCTTGCTTGGCGCGTAGTGCTTCGCGAGTGCGCTGATGGCGAGCGGTTCGGGCTCCGGAAGCGGGATCGGCAGATCCTGGATCGCCTTGAGCTCCGGCGGCTGCACGAGCTGCAGCTTGTTGAGAGCACTGAGCTCCGTGACGATGTCTGAGAAGACCGGCCGGCGCCGTTCGATGTGCACGTGCCGGTCGAGCACGTCGCCCCAGACGGGTGGCCAGTTGGGCTGGTTGGGCGGGGGCTGGATCTGCCACGAGAGAATTGCGCGGACCTTGGGCGTCACGGGCGTCGTGCACCGCTGACGTTTCGGGGTGAAGCGGAGCGTCGCGACCACGCTCAACGGCTTGGTGCTCTCCTTCGCGCAGTCCACCGTGTCGGGGATGTCATGCGCGCGGAAGCCGGCGAGCCCGAGGTCTTCCCATCCACTGCCATAGTCGATGTAGAAGCGGACGTACTCCACGCTGCCGGCACCGCAGAGTCCGCCGCCGTATCCCGTGGCGCGACGAATGTCGACCGTCGCTTCGAGTGTGCGCAGCCGACTGTTGTAGCCGACGCACGTGAGATCTTCGTAGTACGTGTTCCGGACGATCTTGCTGACGGCGGCGAGCGGGCTGTCGACGAGATTGCCGAAGTAGTTCGGGTTCTTCGCGACGAGCGCGAGCGTCTGCTGCCGTTCGCGGAGTGCGCGCAGCGCCACCGCTTCGATTTCCTTCTCGACCTTCATGTTCTGCTCCCTGCGCGGCATCCTGCCGCGGCTACACGGTGTGTGCGTGCGCGCCGCCATGGCGCGGGGAGAACAGTGACGCGCGAGGATCAACCGCCGGTCATTGGCGACTCACCGCATATCGAGAGGCAAGTGTGCGAATTGGCACCAATGTGCCGCAGGCTCACCGGATTCTGACCATCGA
>JALOPS010000362.1 GCA_025453745.1 Gemmatimonadaceae bacterium | reverse complement strand
AGCGGCTCGAATCGGATCGATAACGCCTGGAGGTGGTGCATGAAGGCGCCCGTGTATGTCGCACTGCTACAAAACGTAGCAGAAGTGTCGAGTCGTCGTTGGTCGGTGCTCGTTCGAGTCTGGCGTGCGCATCGTGTTGTTTGCGCCATCGCAATGGCGGTCTGCGCGCCGCTGCCCGGTCGCGCGCAGGCACCGGGGCCGGACGCCGCCGATCGGATCGTCGAACGGTGGCGCACCACGATTGACGCCGGACGACTGGCCGACATGACGGCGTTTCACCGCGCGCTCGGCGCGGGTGAGGAGGCGCCATACCTCGCCGGTGAGGACTACAGTCTGTGGGAGTATGGTACGCGCGTGGACCACGTCCGGTATCTCGTGCGCAGCGACACGCTCGCCGCGCTGCTCGTGCGGCTGCGCGCGACCGACGCGTATCGTGTGCTGTCCGTCTCCCGAACCGACGGCGGTGCGCCGCAGCTCTCGACGCGACCGGCCATGCGCGACGAGCTCGCGCACGTCCCGCGCGCAACGGCGACGACGGTGCTGCGCCGCATGCGCGCACAGGTCGATCGCGTGATTGCGGCGGGACGCTTCAACGGCACGCTGCTCGTCGCGCGGCACGACACGGTCGTGCTGGCGCGGCATGCCGGCCTCGCGCATCGCGGACTTGGCGTGCCCATCGTGCCGTCGACCCGGTTCAACATCGCGTCGGTCGGCAAGCTCTTCACGGGGCTTGCGGTGGCGCGACTGATCGAGTCCGGTCGCGTGACGCTTGATACGAAGGTCGGGGCCGTTCTGCCGGGCTACCCGAATGCGCGCGTGCGTGACGAGGTGACGATGCACATGCTCCTGAGCCACCGCTCGGGCATTCCCAACCCGGGCCCGACGGAGTGGTTGGGAGCGCGCGTCGACTCCGCGCTCGCGGTGCGACCGCTCGACTTCGCGCCGGATTCGATGCAGTCGTACAGCAATACCGGCTTCGTGCTGCTGGGCGAGGTCATCGCCCGCATCACCGGACGGGAGTACTGGATCGCGATCGACTCGACACTGCTCACGCCGCTCGGACTCCGGCAGACCGGCCCGTGTGCGCCCTGGGTCGATACGCCCGGACTGGCGCTCGGCTACACGTACGATCGGCTCGATGGACCGCCGGGTGATCAGCTCTGGAACAACTCGCAGATGGTCGGCGCCCGGAGTTCCGCGGCCGGAGGGGCGTGCAGCACGGCAGCCGATCTGCTCCGACTGATGACCGCGGTGCATCGAGGCCGCGTGGTGTCGGCTGCCACGCTCGCGCGCATGCGACAGCCCGCGGGCACGCTCAGCAACGTCGGCAGTCGGCCGTATGGCCTGGCACTCGAAGTGCTCGACATCGGCGCCGAGCGTGCCTTCGGGCACACGGGCGGACATCCGGGCACGACGGCGTACGTCATGCACTTCGAGCGCAGTGGACATACCATCGTCTCGCTGAGCAATCGCGATCGGGAGGCGTCGCGTCTCGGGGCGGTGTTGGCCATGTTGATTGCCGACACGGTAGACAAGTAGCCGTAGGGTGTCGCGCGCGGGTCGGCCGCGGGCGACGAGCGTTCGGGCCGGCGGTGTGCGATGCCCGTCGCGGAAGGGCAGGCAATCGGCGCGCTTGTCGGCGATCGTGCCTCGCCGACATACTCGTTCGTCGGACGCGTCACGGTACCTGCCGCACTGCATTCCTCCTTCGGAGTCTGCATGTCTGTCGCCACCCCGATCCCCACGCTCCACAGCAACGGCTGCGTGTTGACGCCCGATCACCTGGGCTGGCTCGAGCCAACCGAGCCCGCGACCTCGCGCGCGGAGCTGTGGGTGCGCTATCGCGAGCACGGCTATCTCTGGTTGACGGGCATCCTCGATCGCGCGGCGGTGCTGCGTTTTCGCGCGCGCTTCTTCGAGGCCTTTCGCGAGACGGGGATGCTCGATCCTGCCTTCGATACGGTCGACGGAGTGCACGCCGTCGGTACGACGTCACCGGCGACCGCGACCACCGCACTCCTCGAGGAGGTCGTGCGCTGGGCCTCTTTCGAGGCCTTCTGTCTCGCCGAACCGATCCTTGCGTTCTACGAGGAGTTTCTGGGCGGCGCCGTATTCCTGCACCGCCGCAAACTCGTGCGCTTCACCCTGCCGGGTGATCGGAAGGCCACCACGCCGCACTACGATCTCATCTACCTGCGCGGCGGGACGGAACGGTTGTGCACGAGTTGGATTCCCATCGGCGACATTCCCGTGGAGATGGGTGGATTGATCTACCTCGAGCGGTCTCACCGGTGGGGACGTCTTGCCGAGGAGGAGTTCCGCCGCGCCGCGGCCGCGCTCCCGCCGGAGGAGCGCATCAGTGCGTTCAATCGACACATGAACGCCGAGGCGCCGCTCGAGACCGATCTGCACGCGCTTGCCGCGCGTGCGAGCGGCCGCTGGTTGGCCGCGAACTACGCCGCGGGCGACATGCTCGTGCACGATCCCTACCTCGTGCATGCCGCAACGGAGAATCATGATCCGGCGCGGCGCATCCGCCTGTCGACCGACATTCGGTATCAGCGCGTGCGCGACGAGGTCGACGCGCGCTGGCAGCACGATTGGACGGCGGACGATCGCTTGTAGGAGCGCCGCGTCGGACGGGCTCTGCGAGGGCTCGGCTGGTGCCGCAGCGGCGCGCTTGGGGCTCGGCAGCCGTGGGTCGTACGTGTCGTCACTGGCGTCTCGCGCGTGGCGCGCCGAGGCTGGCGTCTGCGTGTCCCGGGCGCAGCTTTCCACGTGACAGGCGCAGGGACACCTGCGGGCACCCGTTCCCTTCACCCACCGCGTCATGCGTACCCGACTGCTCGCACTCGCTCTCTCCATCACCTTCGCCGCGCCACTCGCCGCGCAGGGGTGGATGGCCGACATGCACCGCGACGTGAACGACGTGCAGAAGAAGATGATCGATCTCGCGAAGGCGATGCCGGAGAACACGTTCGACTGGCGCCCGAGTGCCGGCACGCGCTCCGTGCGCGAGGCGCTGCTGCATGTGGCGTCCGACAACTACCTCATCCCGATCATGATGGGGAAGCCGGCGCCGGCGTCCACCGGCATCACGTCCGACTTCGCGACGGTGGCGAAGTACGAGAAGCGCGCGATTCCCAAGGCCCAGATCGTCGCCGAGCTCGAGGCATCGTTCGTGCATCTGCATCAGGCCATGGGGTTGACCACCGACGCGAACGCCGCGGAAGTGACCGATTTCTTCGGGCAGAAGTACACACGCTCGCGTGCGATGGTCGCCACGGTCACGCATCTCCACGAGCATCTCGGACAGATGATCGCGTACGCGCGCAGCAACAACGTCACGCCGCCCTGGAGCAAGCAGTAGCCCCCCGTTCAAGGGGTCAGAGTCCTTGAACGAGTCCGCCGATCAAGGGGTCAGAGTCCTTGAATGCTTTCGCGCTCGCCAGCCGGTTCAAGGACTCTGACCCCTTGAACGGATAGCGCAAGCCAGCCGGCTCAAGGACTCTGAGCGCGTGCACGGGCGGCTCCGTCGGAGCGGTTCAAGGACTCTGACCCCTTGAACGCTCCAGGCGGTTCAAGGACTCTGACCCCTTGAACGGGTAGCTCCCTCAGAGGAGTTCAAGGACTCTGACCCCTTGAACGGGGGGATCACCCGCCGCGCACAACCCGCGCCGTGACGGAGAGCTGCCCCACGTGTCGCATGGCGTGCTCCACGCCGTGCATCAGGCAGCCGATCACCGTCGAGGGTAACTGTGCGCGCCCGACGGCGCGGAAGTCGCCAAGGATCGACGGATCCGTCGCCCGAAGCTGCGTGAGCGCCCGCGCCACCTGCGCGTCGACCTCCGCCAGTGCTGCCGGCACCTCTGCCAGTGTCATGGGCGTCCCCTCCGCCCGCAGCGCGGCAAACTGCGCTTCCGTCAGCGCCTCCCCGCGTGCGTACGTGAAGAGGCGATCGATCACGCCGGGAATGTGCCGCACATGAAACGCGACGGACGCAACACCCGCCGGCCGCGCATTCCACTGCGCCTCGCTCAAGTGCGCCACCAATTCCGGCACACTCTCGCCGACTTGCAGCACAATGTGCGCCGCCGGCTGCAGCACCGCCGGTACGTCGGCAATCGGC
>JALOPS010000361.1 GCA_025453745.1 Gemmatimonadaceae bacterium | reverse complement strand
TCGTATCGGTCGCAGTGCGGTCGTGCGCGTCACGCTCACGCGCACCCGTTCCGTCGCGATCCTTGCCAGTCCGAACGACCGGTCGAATGCGCACGCGAAACCCCAACCGTGTTCCGGGAGCGAACTGCGATGGCATCTCTTTGCTTGCGCCCGACTCGAGCGCGAGAATGGCAGCGAGCTCCGGATCTGCGAACGATGCTGCAGAAGAGGCCAACTCGGGCAACCCGACGCGTGCGTACGCGAGCAACCGTCCATCGCGCCCGCCGGCGCGAGTCCCTGGTGCGCACCAGGCGAAGGGCTTCGGCGCGTTCACTCCGAAGGCGCCCACCAGGACGGCATGACACGCGTAGCCGAGATCTCCACCGGGCGGCAAGAGACGCTCCCGGGAGGCGAACCGCATGAGCCGACCCACGTCCGGATGAAGCGCGAGCATGTGCAGTGTCACGCGCCCTCCGGCTGCATCATCCAGCTCCGATCGACGATGCCGCGATATCGACGCTGAAGCCCCGCGTGGACGCCGGCGGGCCAGTCGCGCTCCTCCGTCGATGTCACTTCATGGAATCCCACGGGACACGGACCTTCGGCAGGAATGGATACGACAATCGGGTTGGTCGGCGCGCGTCCACTGGTCTGTGGTCCAGAAACCGGGAGCGACCGAAGCGCATCCAGCGTCGACTCCGCCTCCACGAAGCCGCCGAACAGCCGGCTCGCTGGCAGACAGCACTTCCTTCCGAGAAACAACGGCCGCGCGGGCCAGTCGAGAGCATGAGCGATGTCGTCCAGTGTGGGTGCCTCGTCTGCGGGGACAAGACGAATCGTGAGCGTCATCCGGACGCTGCAGTCGTATTCGCGCTCGCGAATGTGCGGGCTGTCGTATGTCTGGATGCCGCCGGCGCGCTCGTGCACGAAACCGTGCGTGCTCCAGGCGCGATCATTCTTGCCGAGCTGAGCCGTCTGAAAATCGGTGAATCGGTCGCTCGCTGCGTCCAGGCGGCAGCCGAATCGCAACCGTGCTTGCATACGCGACAGACGATCGTACGCCTCGCGCCGAACGCCGAGTGCGTTGGCCAAAAGACCGCTCACGGCGGACTGTGAGGGCATCTCTCGGATCCGGCCAAGTCCATCGATCATCACGTCACCAAAGGCGACCATCGGTGCCTCGATCCGCACGACAAGAAACCGGTGAGGCATGGATCAGCACGTCGCAGTGCGGACGCGATCGGCCGCCCAACTGGCCAGTTCGTCGAGCGGGATCGACGTACCGATCCCTGGGACGTCGGCACTCGCGAGCGAGAGGAAGCGCTTGCTCCCGTCAGTGCCGTACGCACCATCCACCGCCGACAGGCGCTTGAAGAGCGCACGTTCCGCCTCCTCCGAGATCGAACCATCCCGGGGACGACGAACGGGCCGTTCGAACGCGGCGGCAAGCGACCGGGGCTGTCGACTGCCGGCCTCGATCAGGACGGTATCGGCGTACGCGTATGGTGCCGTCGATCCCTTCTTGGCTCCGGGGGACACGGTGGCAACCAAATGGACGAGGTGCTCGATCACGCGCGCGGCCAGATCGCGATCCGTGTCGCTTGCGTTCCATGTTTCGGGCGGCGTACCCGTGAGATTTGCGACGAGCAGCGGCACGTCGACCACCACGTAGCCGTAGTACAATCCTGAGGTCAGCTCGGTATCGAAGATGCCGGCCGACCCGCCATCGGCATCTTCGTCCCGCATCTTCAAGTCGTCGACGACGGTGAAGTAGTCTGTCTCGGACTCCTGCTCGTGCACGGTGAAAGCGTGAGCCACATGCAGCGCCGCGTCCGTGTTGGCCGCAGGATCGGACGTGACCATGCGCCCGAACAGCGCCGCCTCGAGGCCGGCGGCGAGATCACCACCCGCATCACGGATGGTCGAGAGGACCTTTCTAGAGTCTTTGTCCTTGAATAGCCGCTCCACTCCCTGCTGTGCCTCCTTGGCGGTCTCCGCGGATCGGATGACTTCGCTAAGGCGCTGCGTGAGATATTCCACTTCACGCCAGCCGAGCAGCAGCGCTTGGCGCTTCTTCGGATCGTCGGCCTTCTCACCGTATAGGCCACGAGATAGCGCGGCCCCGGCAGCCTCGATCACGTCCGTCGGCGCTGCAGGCAGCAGTGCCGCGAGTCGCGGGTGGATAGCGTAGCCAAAGAGATCTCGCGTTCGGACGGACAGCGGAGCGCCGGTGCCAGCCAGGCTCCATGGTCCGTCACTTACGCGCCAGTGTCTCTTGAGGCACTGCGACGAAACGCGGGTGCGCACGGCGCCGCCGTACGAGAGTCGCTTGGCGAGTCCGGCATCGTCGCGATTGAGCAGGACACCGGCGAACGACGTGAGGAAGTGCAGCTGCAGGAAACGAGATTCGGACATGATGCTGACCTGGTGAAAGACGAACGGATCAGGTGGGGGCGAGAGTGGACGGCGAGCGGTAGTAGTCCCGTGCGAGCACGAGCCGGATGACATCGGCCCGTGCGGGGAGCACGGTGTCGGTGAGCACAAGCTCTCCGAGATCGACCCACGTGGGCCGGACGTCCTTGGCGTGCAGGAAGCGTGCGACCAGAAGTAGCTGATCGCTCAACCCATCCCCGTGCGACGCGAGGAGCCGCGCAAAGCGCGACTCGGTGAGTCCGGCGGTCGCGAGCATCCGGCCATCACTTTCACCGTGCGACGCTGGGGCGCCAGTGATGGCGAGGCATTGCACCACCGTCGCCCATCGCAGCAGCGCATCGTCTGCTAGCCACGATTCGGGCACGTCGGCGATGAGTCGGTGAAAGGCGGCCTGACGCGCGACATCTGCCGAGGTACCGCGTCGAAGCGACGCAAGTGCACCTGGCGACAGCGGCTGCACTCGCAACGTGCCGGCGAGCGAGCGGAGCAGCGCGCGCCGTGAGGGCGCGGGAAGGGGTCCCGAGGCGATCGAGCTCATGGCGCGGCGTTGGCGGAACGAGGGTGAACGTCAGGCATCGATGCCGAGCGACCAGGCAACGCATCAGTCACGCGCTGCCCGAACTGTCGCTGGAAGGCATGTGCGAGGACATCGAGCGCACGCGCACGGACGCGGAAGCTGCGCATCGCTGCGGACGGGGCGGACGACGCGGTGCGCGACACAAGCAAGTGCCCCATCGCCTTGAGCCTCAGAAGCCAGTGTGCGCGAATGGCTCGGGCCGCGTCAACGTCATTGGCGACGTCCAGTTCCGCAGAGAGGTCGGCGAAGAAGGACTGATCGATCCGGTGGTCGAAGACCGCAAGCACTCGATTGGTGCGCTTCTTGGCCGTGTCGTCGTCGCGCGCTCGCTCCCCCTCACGCGGTGCGCCCGTGTACACCTGCAGAATGGCGGGAAACAAGACGCGGCGTGCAAAGGTGCTGGCGTCTTCAACGCGCTCGAGCGCGACGGCAGCATCACGATCCGTTGGGCGCTCCACGAGGAGCGATCGGAGCGAGCGCGAGATCGGGATCTCTCGCTCCAGCAAGCCGTCCGTTTGACCCTGCCCCCGAACGAGGCCACGCGCGACGACTCGCAAGCCGATTGCATCATCTGTTGGGGCGACGAGTTGTAGCAAGGCTCGCCGAGGCGACTCGTCGCCTCCCCCCAGCAAGAGCGGAACGAGACGCTTGTACCCGAAGCTGCCGCGATCCACCGTGAGCGCCTTGTATCCACCCGCGTCCGGCATGAGCGGCGTCCACGGATCGCCTGTATTGCCCTTGAGGGCCTTGGCGTCCACGCGAGCGGATGCGGTGGTCGTACCGTACGCCGTGAGCTGCCCGGTTGGACTGTGTAGCATGCGCACCCGTCGGCAGATGTCGATGTAGAGCACGTCGAGCGACTTGGGGTGCAGCGGTGCGTTGCCGTTCCAGGGTAGCAGCCACACGAGCGCGTTCCCGCCCGAGTCTCGATACATCGCGTAGTCGTCGAGCAGTCGCGCGCGTAGGTCCGCGAGGCGCTCCGCGTCGCGGACCAAGCGCCGACCGGGCCCACCACGTGGCGCGACGCCAAGCCCAGGTCGGCTCGCGAAGCCGCCGTTCATCCGGCTCACGCCGTAGTTGCCGGCGCCGAGGAAGCCTTCCTGCGTTTGGAGGCTCACCAGCGCGTATACCCAGTGTTCCGGCCGCGCAT
>JALOPS010000360.1 GCA_025453745.1 Gemmatimonadaceae bacterium | reverse complement strand
CCACCGCGCGCGTGCGGGGATCGCGGGGGCATCATCACCGGTGACGATCGCGCGGAAGAGATCGTGCCACGCGGTGGCATCGACCACCGCGGAGACCACCGCACGCGACTGGTACGACACGAGGATGAGCGGAGCGACGGCGCGCAGGGTGTCGAGCGCGCCCTGCGCGCCCGGAACCACGGTGACGCCGCGCAGCGCGATGTTCTGCACCAGCACGCGATCGGTGGCGTGCTGGTGGAGGGCGAGGCCCGTTGGATCGTCGTCTGCGCACTCGAGCGCAGGGACGTCACGGCGATCGAGCTGCACGAGCACTTCGTCGAGCGCGACGACGAGACCGCGCATGACGATCAGGGCGTCGTGTTGCGCGCGTCGCCCCGATACGCCGCGTCCAGCAGGTCGATCGGGTGCACCGCACGCGCCGCACTGCCGCTCTGGAGCAGCCCCGCGCCAATCTGCATCAGGCAGCCCGGATTTCCCGTGGCCACGTAGCGCGCTTCGGTGCCCTTGATCGCGGCGAGCTTTGGTGCGAGCACGGCGTCGCTCACGTCGGGTTCGATGAGATTGTAGATCCCCGCCGAGCCGCAGCACTGATCGGCATCGGGCAGGGGGACGTGCGTGACGCCCTCGATCGCCCCGAGCACGGCCATCGGCTCGCGCGTGATGCGCTGCGCGTGCATGAGATGGCACGGCGGGTCGTACGTGATGCGCAGGGGCGCTGCGCCTTCGAGCGAGAGGCGAGCCCGCACCGGGCCGGCGGCGGCGAGCAGTTCGCTGATGTCGCGCGCCTTCGCGGAGACGCGCGCGGCGCGCTCGGCCCACTCGGGTTCGTCGTGCAGCAGGTGCCCGTACTCCTTGACCATCGCGCCGCAGCCGCCGGCGTTGATGGCGATGTACGCTGCATCGCTCGCGTCGAAGGCGGCCACGTTGCGCCGCGCCAGCGCGCGCGCACCCTCGAGATCGCCCGCGTGGGCGTGCAGCGCACCGCAGCACGCCTGGCCACGCGCGGTGGTGAGCGCATAACCGTTGGTCGCCAGCACGCGCGCGGTTGCCGCGTTGGTGTGGCCGAAGAGGCCATCCATCACGCAGCCCTCGAGCATTGCCACGCGCGCGCGCGCCGTTCCGGACGCCGTGCGCGCCGACGTGGCCGCCGCGCTCACGGGCGGCAATACCGGCGCGGAGGCCGCCAGCATCGCGTTGGCAAAGCCGAGTCGCCCGGGCAGCCACCGCGCGAAGAGCGCCGGCAGTCCCGTGGCGCGGAGCACGCGGGCACCGACGAGTGCGAGCGAGAGCAACCATGGCCGCGCGAACGTGGCAAGAATCGCCCGTGCAACAAACGGCTGCGGTCGCGTCGTCGCCATGGTCGCGCGCGTGGCTTCGAGCAACTGCCCATACGGCACCCCCGAGGGGCACGCGGTCTCGCACGCGCGACAGCCGAGGCACCGATCGATGTGCGTACCGACGTCGGGATCGTCGAGCGGGATGGTGCCTTCGACGAGGCCGCGCATGAGGAGGATGCGTCCGCGCGGCGAATCGTTCTCGTCCTGCAGCGTGACGTACGTCGGGCACGCCTGCAGGCAGAAGCCGCAGTGCACGCACGCGTCGATGCCGGGGATCGCATCGGCGAGTGGGGTGCCCGGCAGCGCGCACGCGGTCGGGGCGGTGTCGCGCGCGGAGATCGTGGGAAGCGGCGTCGCCATGCGTCAGGCGGCGGAGATGGACGGCATCGCCGGCGGCGCGGTCGTGATCGCGGCGTCGAGGTGCTGTTCGCCGAGCACACCACGATTGAGGATCCGCGCCGGATCGAACGCGGCACGCACACGCTTCGAGAGCGCATCGTCCACGGCGCTGCGTACGAAGGGCCAGCAGCTCGCGGGGAGGCTCTCCCACCGTACCGCGCCGCCCGGCGGGGCCAGCCGCGCGATGAGTGTGGTGAGCGCCTCGTCGCTCGCGCGATCGATGGCAAGGCGAATGACACCGCGGTCGAGCAGCGCGGCGCGGCGGACCGCGTCTGCAGCAATGCCGCTGTGCTGCAGCGCGGCATCGACGTGCTGCCACGCGGCGCCGAGCGAGGCCGGTCGCGCCGAGACGCGCGCGACGGCGAGCGCCTCGTCATCCATGGCACGCAGCGCACGCCATGCCGACTGATCGAGCAGTTCTGCGGGCCCGAGTGCCGCGACGACGTCGCACTGCGCGCGCAGCGCCGCCGCGTTGCCACCGAGGCGCAGCAGTACGCAGGGCGATGCGATACGCCCCAGCCGCGCGGCCAGCGCACCGTCAACGACGACACAGGCGAACGGCGCGATCGCCGCGTTGCGCAACGTGTCGAGCAACTCGTCGCGCGCGGTGGCACGCTCCGGCAGCGGCAGCGCGAGCGTCGCCTCTGCGGCGGGGCGAGCGAAGCAGCGCAGACTCACCGAGGTGATGACCCCCAGGGTGCCCCACGCACCACAGTGCAGCCGCACCACGTCGAAGCCCGCGACATTTTTGACCACACGCCCACCGCCGTGCGCCACGGTCCCCTCGCCCGTCACGTATGCGAGGCCAAGCAGTTGGTCGCGCGGTGCGCCGTACGCGTACGACAACGGACCGACCGACGCCGTGGCGACCGTCGCGCCGATTGTGCCGGCGTCGGTGCCGAACGGATCCAAGCCGATCCATTGTCCATGCGGCGCGGTGACCGCATCGATCTCGGCGAGCGTGGTCGCCGCGCCCACCGTGAGCACAAGGTCGCCGGGCTCGTACTCGATGACGCCAGCGAGCGCGCGCACGTCGAGCACGTCGTGCGGCGTGGCAACGGGGCGGCCGGCGTTGCGCCAGGTCGAGGCACCCGTGATGCGCACGGGCGTGCGTGACGCATGCGCCTGACGGAGCAGACCTGCGAGCGCGTCCACATCGCGCGGTGTGACCACGCGCGGCGCCGTCGTTGCACTCACGCGCGCTGCCTCGGCGTCGCCCCATGCCATTCCCGACAGCGATGCACCGGCACGACTTTCCCCGGATTCGCCCGCCGCGCGGGATCGAACGCGTCGCGCAGCGCGCACATCATCGTCAACGAGTCGCCGCCGAAGAGCGCGTCCATGTACCCGATCTTGTCGAGTCCCACCCCGTGCTCACCGGTGATGGTGCCACCGGCGGCGATGCAGACGGTCATGATCTCCTGCATCGCCTCGTGCACGCGCGCCGCCTGCTCCCGATCGCCCGCGTCGTAGCTGATGTTGGGGTGCAGGTTCCCGTCACCGGCGTGAAAGACGTTGCACACCTGCACGCGATGACGCTCGGCGATCTCGGCGATCTGCGTGAGCACGACGGGGAGCTTGGTGCGCGGCACGACGGCGTCCTGCACCACGAGGTGCGGCGCGATGCGACCGAGGGCGCCAAAGGCCTTCTTGCGCCCTTGCCAGAGTCGCGCACGATCGTCGGCGGTGACGGCCACGCGCACATCGCGCGCGCCGGCGGTGGTGCAGCACTCGCGCACGACCGCCAGATCGTCGTCGAGCCCGTCTTCGAGGCCGTCGAGCTCGCAGAGCAGGATCGCCGCAGCGTCTGTTGGATAGCCCGCGGCATAGATCGAGGCCTCCACCGCGCGCACCGTCGGCTGGTCCATCATTTCGAGTGCGGCGGGCACGATCCCCGTCGCGATGATCGCAGACACTGCCTGTGCCGCGGCTTCGAGCGACAGAAAGTCGGCGAGCACCGTGCGCACCGCGCGCGGCAGTGGCACCAGTCGCACCCAGACGTCGAGTGCGATGCCGAAACAGCCCTCGCTGCCGATGAATGCACCCAGCAGGTCGTAGCCGTCGGGCTCATGGTCGGCGCTGCCGAGCGACACGATCTCGCCGTCGGGCAGGATGACCGTCGCCGCGGCGATGTGGTTGAGCGTCACGCCGTACTTGAGGCAGTGCGGCCCGCCCGCGTTCTCCGCGACGTTCCCGCCGATCGTGCACGCCGTCTGGCTCGACGGATCGGGCGCGTAGTGCAGTCCGTGCGGCGCGACCGCGCGGGTGAGCGAGACGTTGACCACGCCCGGCTCGACCTGTGCGAGGCGATTGGCCGCATCGATCTGCAGAATGCGCGTGAGCCGGTTGAGCCCGATGACCACCGTATCGTCGCCCAGTGCGCCGCCCGAGAGCCCCGTGCCCGCCCCGCGTGGC
>JALOPS010000074.1 GCA_025453745.1 Gemmatimonadaceae bacterium | reverse complement strand
TGGGTGGTGTCCTCTGTGGTGCAGTGCGAATCCTTGGCCGGATCAACGCTGCAGTATGGAGGCACCACCCGACTTTCAACTAGGATTGGGACAGACCCTGGCCGCCCTTGGCTTCACGTTCTATACGGGACGGATGTTCCCCGCCGAGTATCGGAACGCAGTCATCGTTGCGCTCCACGGCTCGTGGAATCGCTCGACGCCGAGCGGCTATCGGGTGATGGTTGCGCGCACGAATGGACGGCGTGTGAGGAGCTACGAGCCCCTCGTGGACGGATTCCTCGCGGGGGCGAACGCGGCAACCGGCGGACGCGCGGCAGGAGCAGCAGCGATCGGACGGCCCGCCGATGTGATGCAGCTGCCTGACGGTTCAATCCTCATCAGCGATGACAGCGGCAATCGCATCTACCGCGTCAGCTACACCCGTCAGTAGGCGACCGACACTTCACGCCCCACACATTCGCATCGAGAATCTCACAATGGTCAAAGTCCCCTTCTTCGCTAGGCGTCTCGCACTCGCCGCCGCCGCCCTCGGTTCGCTCTCCGCGGACGTAGATGCGCAGGCGCGCTCGGAGATTACGATCAATGACACCGGGGTGCAGCCGGAAAACGTCACGTCCAGCGCCGATGGCTCGGTGTACTTCGGCAGTATGCTCAAGGGAACAATCTACCGCGCCGCGCCCGGTGCCGCAGAGGCTGAGCCGTGGATCCTCGCGAGTGTCGCTGGCCTGACGAACGTGCTCGGCGTGTTCGCTCACGACGCGTCGCAGACGCTGTGGGTATGCCAGAACTCAACGGGTGGACGCGGTGCACCCGCGGTTGGGCAGACTGCGCTTCGCTCCTTTGACCTCGCCACCGGAACGACGAAAGGGGGGTACAACTTCCCCAGCAATGGCGGTGTCTGCAACGACATCGCTGTGGCGGCAGATGGCACCGTGTATGCCACGGAATCCTTTGCCAATCGCATCCACCGTCTGCGTCCGGGTGCCAGCGAACTCGATGTGTGGGCGACCGACGCACAGATCGGCACCATCGACGGCATCGCGCTGCTCGCTGATGGCGCCGTCTATGTCAACGGATTCAGCAGCGGGCGTCTGTTCCGCTTTCCCGTGAACGCTGACGGCAGCGCCGGAGCGATCCAGCCGATCGAGACCTCCTTGCCGCTCACACGGCCGGATGGTCTGCGTGCCGTTGGCTCGATGACGCTACTGCAAGCCGAGCAAGGCGGACGGATCGCCGAGTTGACGATCAGTGGTGCGCGCGCCGAGGTGCGCGTGATCCGTGAGGGGCTGTCGCGGGCAGCGGGTGTGACGCTGGTTGGGACAGACGCGATGGTGCTGGTGGACCTCACTAAGGCCGTCGCGGTTCCGTACAGGCCGCGCTGACTTCACTCCTTTTCCTCTTCCGGCATAGGCGCCATGCACAACGATATCGGTCGACGCTCCTTTCTGCATTCCGCCGGGGTGCTCGCGGCCGCGCCGCTTCTGAGTGGGCTAGAACGGCAATCTGCCATATCGACACCGGAATTGGGCGCGTCAGTGAAAGGAACGGCGTCGCGTCGGTTCCTCGGCAAGCTCGAGGTCTCGAGCATCGGACTCGGCGTGCAGAATATGGCGCGCAAGTACGAGACGACCGTTCCCTACCGCCCACATATGGTTGCACTCATTCGCCGAGCGTTCGAAACCGGGGTGACGTTCTTCGACACCGCGGAGGCGTACGGACCACACGAGTGCGAGCGCATCCTCGGCGAGGCGATCGCACCGTTCAGAAACGAGGTTGCCATCACCTCGAAGTTCGGGTGGAGTGTCGATCCCGATACCGGAGTGCGCGGTCCTGGGCTGAACAGCAGGCCTTCGCACATCCCTCGCGTCGTGGATGGAATGCTGCGCAGACTCCGCACCGACCGCATTGACCTGCTCTACCAGCACCGCGTGGATCCCGCGGTTCCCATCGAGGACGTGGCTGGCGCTGTCCAGGAGCTGATGAAGCAGGGGAAGGTGCTGCACTGGGGCCTCTCGGAGATGGGTCTTGCTACGCTTCGGCGCGCTCACGCCGCGCTGCCGGTGTCCGCAGTTCAGAGTGAGTACTCAATGCTTTGGCGCGGACCCGAGCAAGACGTGCTCGCGCTGTGCGAAGAGCTCGGTATAGGGTTTGTTCCTTGGAGCCCGCTTGGCGTGCAGTTCCTCACCGGTTGGATTGACGCCAACACGCGATTCGCGCCGGGCGACATCCGCGGCGTGGAGTCGCGGTTCTCGCCGGAACACCTGCCGCACAATCTTCAGCTCGTCGTGCTCCTGGGGCGCTGGGCGGAGCGGAAGCAGGCGACGCCCGCGCAGATTGCGCTTGCTTGGCTGCTTGGACAGCGTGCGTGGATCGTACCCATTCCGGGGACAACGCAGATGTCGCACATGTTGGAGAATGCAGGGGCCGCGGAAGTGCTGTTCTCACCGTCCGAGCTCACGGAGCTGAACTCCGCGGTGCGCGCAATCGAAGTTCGCGGTGAGCGTCTGCCCGCAGCAGTCCTTGCGTTCTCAGGAGTCGAATCGCCGCCAAAGGAGGGTTCGCGATGACTCGGCTCATCCTCTCGTTGCTGGCGCTCGCATTGAGTGGTGGCGGGACCATCGCGGCGCAGGCCAGGCCCACAACCCCCGCAGCAGTGCCCACGGCGCAGGAGCAGGAAGTCCTCGACCTCTCCCGCACCAAGTGGCGCTGGATGGCGGAACGCAACGTGGACACACTCGCCGTGCTGTTTCACGAGAGTGCGGTCTTCGTGCATATGGGGGGCTCGATGTCACGGGCCCAGGAGCTCCAAGTCATCCGCGGCGGCGGCATTCACTACAAGCACGCCGAGATCTTCGATGCGTCCGTGCGGATTGTGGGCACGACCGCGATCGTGCTGAACCGCATTCGGCTCGATGCGGTGGTAGGCGGCAATGAGGTATCCAACCCGTTCGTGGTAACGGAAGTGTACGTGCAGGTGAACGGCGCGTGGAAGCTGGCGTCACTCTCGTTCACGCGACTGCTGCAATAGTCGGAGGGGATGGCGCGTCGCAGTCGTTGTCACTCCAACCAGCAGATCGCATGCCTCGTCATTCACTCGCGCTACTCGCGCTACTCACTACATCGGCGGCCCCCGCATTCGCGCAGGACGACCGTGCGCTGGTCATCACACCCGCCGCCGAGCGTGCGGCGCGTCCCGCACCTGCAGAGCACTTTACAGGGACTGCGCGCGTGCGTGCACTCTTCGAGGCAAGTGATACCGCGCGTACCTACGGGGCGTTGGTGGAGTTCGAGCCAGGCGCGCGCACGGCGTGGCACACGCACCCGCGCGGACAGGTGCTCCTCGTCACCTCGGGCGTCGGTCGCGTGCAGCACTGGGGCGGTCCTGTGGAGGAGATTCGCCTCGGTGACGTGGTGCGGATTCCGCCAGGCACCAAGCACTGGCACGGCGCCGCGCCGGCCGTCGCGATGACGCACATCGCCATCGTGGAGAGCCTCAATGGGAGTAGCGTCGACTGGATGGAAGAGGTCAGTGACGCGCAGTACGACCCGTCCGAGTCCGGCTCGCAGCCGTCACGAGCTCAAGCGGTGATGGGCGACATCGCGCCCAAGCTCGCACAGCACACCGACTCTGTCTTGTTCGGCGATGTGTGGTCGAGACCTGAGCTCTCCCGGCGTGACCGAAGTCTCGTGACGGTGAGCGCCCTGATCGCGATGAACCGACCGGACCAGCTTCGCCCACACTTTGCCTTGGCCAGGCAGAACGGCGTGACGGCGGAGGAGCTGATTGAGGCCATCACCCATTTGGCCTTCTACGCGGGATGGCCGAGCGCAGTGACGGCCGTGGGGGTGGCGAGGGAAGTGCTTGCACCTGCTCGCCGGTGACGCGCCCCCGCGTAGTATGCCATATGGCTACTTCCGTCGACGGACGCATCGTCGTAGGCGGCTGGCCGAGCGCGGTTGGCGCGAACGTGCGCCGAACTGCACGCAGCCTTTGGTGCTGACGGGTGGTTATGCGGCCGAGTGACGATGGAGGCGCTCGCGAAGGTCACTCGCACAGAGGCGGAAGTCGCTCAGGAGTACGACGGCGGCGCCGCCCGGGACGACTTCCGAGCTCCCGGAGACTTCAATACGTTCGCGTTCGCCGTTGACCCGCGTGGACGGCTCGCGTGGACGACGAACGACATCGACGGAGATCACGTTGTCGCCGTCCTCTCGGCGCGGGTGTCGGATGAATACCTCGGCTCCTTGCGTGATTGTGGTGTTTCGTATCTCCTCGCCGACGAGCGCGAGATCGACTTGGGCCTCGCGATGGAGAGGATCGGCACATTCTTCGGAGTGCGCACCTTGCTGCTGGAGGGCGGCGGAGAGATCAACGGCAGGATGCTGCGCGCGGGCTTGATCGACGAGCTGAGCCTGCTGATTGCGCCAGTGGCGGACGGGCGAGTGGATTCACCCTCGGTGTTTGGAGGCGGGAGTGATGGGTTCGATCCCCGCGCGCTGCGCCTCGAGAGTCTCGAACGCCGTGACGACGGCGTGGTGTGGCTGCGGTATCTTGTGGGTAGGCCAGTGCAGAAGTCGTAGTCGGTAGCACGAGCTCGGTTAATCCACTTCCCGAGGTGGCGAACTCTGATGTGGGTGCGCCTCAAGTGCGAGCCCAACCCTTGTGCGCCGCGCGCTAACGAAGCTTGCTGCCGACGGCCACGCTATTGTAGCGTCCGCTTCGCGGACGCAGTTTATTGAGTGTCCGCAGCAGAAGCAAACGTTGAGGCCGTAGGAAAAGGGGGTGTTTGGGCGCGGTACGTGCCCGCGGCCTCAACGCGCGGCGATTCGACGCGAAACGGGGCCGCGTGACGTCCATGGAATGCGCTGTGGGTGATTTCGTCGCCCGTGCGACGACGGCGGGGCCGCTCCGGCCCCTGCTCTAGGTCGCCCAGCCCGCGTGGGCCAGCTTCTCGATGTTGTGTACCAAGCAGAAGAGCTTCCACTGCGTGTCGACCTTGGTCTGGCCACGCAGCGTGAAGCGATCGAGCCGCTTGTTGTGCCGCAGATTCGCGAACACGGGCTCGACGGTCGCAAAGCGACGGTCATACTGCGCTCGGCCGATCGCGCTATCGATGCGCGCGCGCATCTGCTGCACCGCCTGGACGCGTGCACTCAGCACGCGCCCACGCATGAACGCGACCGTGCGCACCGCGGTGATGTGCGGCTTGCGCAGGCACTTCGGTCGCAGCGCGCACGGGAGACAGTCGCGTTTCGTGCCCTTGAAGTGCGCGCCGATGTAGTCCTTCGTGACGTTGTCCCCGCCGGTGCGATAGAGCGCCTTCCCCGCTGGACACACGCAGGTGCGCGCGACGGGATCGTACTGGAAGTCCGTCGGCGTGAAGAGCCGCCGCGGCTCGGTCGAGACGGCGGCCTTGTTGTGCAGTGGATTGGGCAGCGTGGTGTAGCGGTCCTGCGTCGCGAAGCGCGCGTCGCGTTTCCGCGTGTCGTTGTCGGCCACCAGCGCGTGCACGCCGCGCTCGACCAGCGCGCGGAGATTCGCTTCGCTGTGGTGGCCGGCATCCGCTGTGATGAGGGTCTCCGCGGTGCGCAGCGGCGCCGTCGTGTCCACCACCGCAAGTAACAGTTCCTGTTCCGACCCGGTCCCGTGCGCCTGCGCGTCGACGATGATTTGATGCGCGGCATCGACGGTGGCCACGCCGATGTCGCCTTGGATCACGCCCTTCCCCGTTGCCATCTTCGCACTCTCGTTGCCGTTGCGGTTGCTCTTTCGCACCGCACCCTTCGGACTGCGCCGGTCCTCTGGATTGGCCGCGAGCCACGTGCGCAGTTCCGCCGCGTCCGCCAGCAGCCGCTCACGGCGGGCCTCATCCTTCACGGTGAGCGACGGTTCCACGTCCCGCGCATCTTCCGCGCGGTGCCGCGCCAGCATCGCCTCGGCCGCGCGCTCCATCTTCGCGGCGTGGCGTTCGAAGTCCGCCCGGGTCCCGCTCCGGTGTTTGGAGGCATTGCTCGGGAGCTTCACCCCGTCGATCACAAACATCTCGCGGCCGATCAGCCCCTGGCGGTCACACACCGCCAGCACCGCCGAAAAGGTCGGCGCGATCTGGTCCTCGAGCGTGCTGACGAACGCCGCGATCGTCGTGAAGTGCGGCCGGCTGTCCCCGCTCAAGACGATGAAGGTGACGTGCTCCTCGCAGGCGCGGGCGATCGCCCGGCTCGAGACGATGCCGCGCGAGTACGCAAACAACACGACCCGCGGTAGCATCGCCGGCGCGTAGGCCGGCGCCCCCGCCTCGTCATTCCGGTACCGCGCACCAAACGGGGTCAGATCGATGGCGGACTCGAGCAGATGATGCAGCGCATCCTCGATGGTGCCCGGGAGCAGCTGCGCAGCGAGGTCAATCGGAAGAAGCTTCGGCTGCGTGTCGACCGGCTTGTCGCGGACCATGCACCACCTCGACGACGAAGGCTGAACCGTGCAGCTTCTCTCCGAGGCCAACGACGTCGGCGCTCACGAGTTCCGTTGCCACATCTCCGTCGCCACCATTTTTCTACAGCCTCTTTGCGCGGATGTGTGCACGTCGACCACGAACCGGGAGAATCCAAGTGCGTAGCGTTGTCGCCATCCTCATCACACTCGCGATGGCCGTCGGCTGCGCCCGTCAGCCAGCGGCGCTCAGCGCCGCCCACGCGACGGCCCTCGGGGACAGTGCTCGCGCCTTCCTCGAAGAGTTCACGCGCCTCTCGGCGGCCGCACAGTGGGACTCGCTGAGCCAACTGTACTCCGCCCGCTCGGACTTTCGCTTCCTGGAGAGCGGCGTAGTCCGGTACAACAGTGCCGGTGCGATTCGCGAGGCGCTCCGCAGTGTGCCCGCAGGTACGCGAATCCAGACCGAGTACACCAACGTGGCGGTGCAGCCGATGGCGCCGGGCCTCGCTGGGGTCTCCGCGCTCTTCAGCACGCAGTTCGTCGACTCCGCTGGCCGCGGATTCGGATTCGCCGGCGCCATCTCGCTGACGCTGCAGCACGAGGCCACCGGCTGGCGCATTCTCTCCGGGCATTCCTCGGCGCCGGTGCCTCGTGCACCGTAGCGGAAGTACTTCACCGCAATGCGTTGCAGCAGATGAGGCCTCTTCTGCTTCAGTCGAGATGTGACACCACCCGCTCCGCACTGTGGAGCATCGGAGGCTGTCATGCGCTCATCGAACAGCGCCGCGCGAGCATGCGATCACGGGGGCCGCATGCCCCGCGGCGCTACTGTCGCCGCCCTCGCTGCTGCCGTCCTCCCTGATCGAGCGTCAGCGTCATCACCCCCGCCGAATCCGCCGCGAAGCGCACCTTCGCCGGCACCACGCGCAAGTAAAACTCCGTCGGCGACTCCGCCCACAACCGGAAGCGCGGCTGACCCGTGGCCTGTGCGTACAGCTTCCCCGCTTCTTCCGTTACCGCGATCGCGAAGCCCGGCACGAGCGGGTACGACCCGACGTACCCACGCAGCGTTTCCGCCGCGACCGCCACGTCCGCGCGGGGCGGTGTGCGCAACCTCGGCACGGTCGAGTCGATCAGATGCAGGCCGAGGTCGTCTACGCTGTTGGCCGTGTTCGACCACACCATCGCGTGTACGCCCGTGGCGGGGTCGAAGCCGAAGAAGGTTCGGAAGCCCGCGGTGCCTCCGTTATGCCAGACGATGGAACGCCCGTTGGCTTCACGCACGTGCCACCCGAGCGCGATTCGCATGCCGGGAATGGTCGTCGGCCGACGCGGCTCGATCGAGAAGGCGATCACCTTGCCCAAGGGTCCGCGATCGCGATGGGTCACGGCTTCGGCAAAGCGGAGCATGTCGCGCGTGGTGGAGCGCAGCGCACCGGCCCCCGCCAGCGTCGGGAGATCCCAGAGGGAGGCCTCCTCGAAATCGGCATCGTGCGGGACCGCGATGCGACCGATCAGCGCGGCCGGCACCGTGACGAATGTTTCGCGCATGTCCAATGGCTCGAGCACGCGCTCGCGCACCAGCACGTCCCAGCTCTTCCCCGCACGCAGACTAAGGACGTGCCCGAGGAGGCCCATGCCGATGTTGGAGTACTCGTACCGCTCTCCCGGATCCCGCCGCAACGTGTGCGACGAGAGAAAGTCGTAGAGCTGTTGCACGGTGTAGTCCGCGTAGGGATTCCGCGGATCCTTCGGCACCATGTTCGAGCCGAGCGACGGAAGCCCCGACGTCGCGGTCGCAAGGTCGAGCAGCGTGATCACCTTGCCGTTGCGGCTCGGCATGGTCACTCCTGCGGGGAGAAAGCGCTGCACAGGGTCGTCGAGGGCAACCTCTCCCTTGAGCACCATGTCGGCGAGGACCAGGGTGGTGAAGGCCTTGGTGATGGACCCGATCTCGAAGAGGGTCTCCTCGCTCAGCGGCCGTCCGTCGCGCTGAGTGCCGCCGGCGGCGACGATCCGGTCCCGACCACCGTCCCGCCGGCCGACCACGATGCCGGTGGCGTAGCCGTTGGACACCCGCTCGGTGATCCACCGGTGCACGGTGCTGTCGGGCGCCCGTTGCGCCGCCGCGGGAGTCACGACCACGATCCACAGCGCCGAGCACACGGCGGCCGCACGCGATCGAATTGGAGAGAAGGGGCGCATGAGGATACAGGGACGCATGGGAGCGGGATGCGACGCAGGTGCGCTTCGTACTGCACGGAGGAGCGATACCCCGGACTCGCGGCAGTCGTTCGCGGTGGTACCACTCGTGAATGTACGTCGCGACGTTGCGTGGTGGCCGAGGGCGGGACGAGATGCGACCGGTTGCGTGTCCACTGCTCACGCGTGTCGAACGGCGGGCAGGAGGAGTGGACCCCCTCGCCACGCTCGAGACGTCAGGGGAGGAGCAGTGGCAGGGAGACCATGCGGCAGGCGACTGTGGCCGCCGGGCCGACGTATCCTACCCGTAAGCACAACTTCATCCCGCCGCCTTCACCCCACGTCGTGACGACTTCACTGCTCCTGCTGCGACTTCGCATCATCCAACGCGTCGTGGCGGAGCTGTTACGCACCGAGCCGATCATCACCGTCGTGGTCCTGGGCGTACTCGTCGTCGCGCAGTGGCAGCTCTTCGCGTGGACCGGCAACGCGAGAGGACGGTGGTTCGCGGCGGCGTGCAACGTTGCCGTGCTGCTGAGTGTCCACACTGCGCGTCGCGATGAGTGGTGCGCGCCCGCAGCAGATAGCCGCACTCGGGAGCTTTCACACGTTGACTGCATCCAGACATCGGGCAGGGTAAAGTGAGCGACCAGACACGGATGGCACTGCTCGCCACCATTGATGCGTGGGATCGCGCCATGGTCGCGAACGACGCCGAGGCGATCGGCCGATACATGGCGGAGGACTGGGCGATCGTTGGCCCCGACGGCAGCGTCGACGGCTAGATCCGATTTCTCGAGCTCATTCGTTCCGGAGCGCTCGTGCATGACATCATGGAGTCGCACGAGCTCAACGTGCGCCTCTACGGCGAATCGGCCGTGGTGATTGCGCGCGGTGTCTCCGGCAGGACCTATCGTGGGGAGCCGTTCCACTTGATCGAGCGTGTCTCCTCGGTGTTCCGTCGGAGTGACTCCGGCTGGGTGTGCGTATTGACGCACCTTTCGTTGCTGAAGCCTCCCGCGTAGTGCGCTGACCGCCGAACGGGTGGTTCATGCTGACAGGGAACCCGAGGGTCGGGTGCGCGCGGATGGTCGCAACGATGCCGATCGTGTCAGCGGCGTCACGTGCGGCGCTCGTCGTCGAGCACCGACGCAACGCGCAGCGTGTGAGCGACCAGTGCGCTCTGGCGCATTCCTCATCCGACCCCGAGTCTCTTGCGCATGGCGCGTCCGTTCCTGCTCGTCTTCCGCGTGGGCACGACCATCATGGCCCTCGTGTTCGTGCTCAATTGGGTGGTGGCCCCCGGTACGCTCACGCTCGAGAACGCCCGGGAGTGGGACGTCGAGTGGCACTCGCTGACACGGCGGCCCAGTGGTCGCACCACCCTGCTGCTCTCGAACGCGTCTGGCCGTCGCGTGATGGTCAACTGTGCGCACTACGCGACGTTGTGCGTGCACGTGACCACCCGGGGGACCGAGCGGCTGCGCGTGTGGACCGCCGAGCTCGGCTATTTCGCCAGCACATCGCTGCTTCAGGCGCGCGTCGCGGAGCGCGACCTCGTCACGCTCGCCTCGCAGCAGACGGCGTACGACGGCCGAGCGCTTGCGCGCAACGCGCCCCTCGTGCTGTTCGTCACCTTGGCCATCGTCGCGTGGCGATGGCCGCGCAGAAGGAAGCGCCGCTAGTGGAGCGTCGCGAACACACGATGTGGATATCGGACGCATGACCCGCGGAGTGGAGTGACCCCCGCGGGGTGGACAGTCAGCCGGAGGGTATGTGACCGGTCGCCGTACGCACACCGGCTCCGCCTCGCGGGGCTCGTGGCGGCGCGACACCCGTACGCCGCGGCGCCACGACCAGCTGGACGCCCCCGTCCCGGCCACATGGCAGGATTCATCGGCCGACGACGCGTCTTGAGAGTCCGCCTACGCCGCCACCGGGCCTCGTGCGCCGATGACCGTCCCCTGTCCTCGTGGAGTGCCGACCGATGTCTGTCACCGTTCCTGCTCGTGTCCGCACGTTTCCCCGCGCGGTTGCCGCGCTCTTCTTCTCTGCAACCGTCGCGATGGCGCAGACCACGCCGGTGGGCGACGCGCTCATCGACCGCCCGGGGCTCGATGGGTATTCGAGCTTTCTGCGAGTCTCCGGACACACGGCGGCGAGTGCGCTGCTTGGCCAGCGCCTCAAGAGTGTGTCCGTGTTCGGCACTGCTTTCAATGTGGGGAAGTCATTCGCGCCGGTCCTCGTCTCGATGCCGGCGATCGACAATGCGTCGTTCAGCATTCTCGGAATCGGTACGACCCGCACGGTGCAACTGGGCATCGTCGAATACGACTTCGGCCTCGTCAGCGGGACCGACGTGCTCCAGGCCGGTACGCGTTTCGGATGGTACAATCCGGGCTTCGAGTCGATCTTGTTCAACGGTGACGCGGACGGCGTCCTGTATGCCTTCAGCAAGAACACGAGCCCCGCACCGACGCTCGGCGCCTCCTACGAGGCCAACAAGTTCTCACCCGTGGACCGCGCCTACTCCATTCAGTTCAATGTCACCCTCCCCACCACGACCGTGGTCCCCGAGCCAAGTACCTATGCACTGCTGACGAGCGGGCTGCTGGCGGTGGTGGCGGTCGCGAGGCGTCGGGACAACCGGACGCGTTCGACGCGTCGCTGATCCTCCGGCGTGATCAGCAGGTCATGCCCGTTGGCGCACCGGCATCTTGCTGGCCTCACCCCGCGTTGTGACGACTGCGCTGCTCGTGCTGCGGCTTCGCATCAGTCAACGCGTCAATCTCGCCATCGACGGCCTGCCCCCTGGAGTACACACGCCCCATGTTGCCGGGCATGACGCACCACCAACTGCTGGCCACACTCGAGGCCCAATCGTACGTGATGCTGCGCCCCTCGTCGATCGACGGCGTGGGAGTGTTCGCGATCGCCGACATCCCGAAAGGGTGTCGCACCATGTTTGGTCCGCCCGATCCGCCCGAGGCGTGGGTACCGGTGCCGCGCGCGGCGGTGGAGTCGCTCGCGCCGCATGTCCGACTGCTCGTAGAGAACTACTGCCTCTACGACGACGCGCACTACTTCGTCCCCGCCGACGGCTTCACGAAGATGGACCTGTCGCTCTATCTCAATCACTCGGACACGCCCAACGTGATGTCGGTGGACGATGGCGCGTACTTCGAGGCGATCCGGGATATCGCGGCGGGGGAGGAGTTGCTGGTGGACTACGGCGCACTCGTCGACGCGTCATCCTGAGCACGCGCCTGCGCGACACGCGACCGCTCGACGCGTCGCGGTGGCAGTTGCGGTTGCGCACGGCGTGTTGTGGAGCACGAACCACCGACCGCCAATGTCGTGTCGACTATCGCGTCGGCGGTCTCCCCGGCGTGTACGGCGCGCCAGCCGCCTCGAGTGCGGCTTCGAGCCGCGCCAACGCGCCGCTCCTGAGCGCTCGCACGTCACGCACGACGGCGACCAACTCCGTGCTGGCCCACGCCACACCGTCGCGCTGCGTGGCCGTCGGCGGCTGCCGACTCGACCACGTCTCGGCTGCCGCAAAGATGCGCGACCCAATCGAGGCCACATCACTCTGGCTCAATCGCTGGCGCGCGGGATCACCGGAGAGCCGCAGCGCGAGGGCGGACACGGTGACCTCGATACTGTCTGCCTGACTCAACACCGTCGGTGCGGCGCGTGGTGCGGCCAGCACCGCCGCACGCGCATGCTGCAGCACCGTGCGGATGCGAGCGACCTCCGCATTTGCCATCGACAGCGTTCGCATCTGCTCGGCGACCTCGCGCTGAAACGCGGCCACGGTGACAAAGTCGATCGACGAACGCACGTTCGGCACCGGGCGCACAGTGAAAGACTGCGAGGCGCCAACCGTCCGCACGCCACCCGCCGAGACGAGCAGCAGCGTGGCGGTGTAGCGCCCGGGGGCAACGAGTGGTCCGTCTGGTCCGGCGTCCCACGGCGGACGGAATCCGCGCGGCGAAAGGTCGATCGGATCGGGTGAGGGCCCCCGCAGATCCCACGTGACACGCCCGACACCGGCGCGCGCCGGGAGATCGAGCACGCGCACGCGCTCGCCCGCCTCGTTGGCAATCGTGATCCACAGACGCGGCGCGCGCTCCATCTGCTCCGCACGCAACCGGTCGTATCCGGGAAACGGCACGTCGGCGTTGCGCTCGCTGCGCGCGCGCTCATCAGCTCGGCGGGCCTCTCGCGCGGTCGTCGGCACGTCGCGCACCAGGTAGGTGAACAGCGCACCGACCGGCGGATTCTCGAGCGTGACGTCATCGCTCCCGAGTTCGGGACGCCCCGCGGCCTGCGCGACCTGATGGGGCACGAACCACCACGCGTCGCGCACCGGCAGGATGCCCTCGCTCGCCGCGGTGGCGGTCAGCGCACGCAATGGCGTGTAATCGTCGAGCACGTACACACCGCGACCAAACGTTGCGGCCACCAGATCGCCGCTCTGTGCATGCACCTTGATGTCGCGCACCGAAATCGTCGGCATGCCGGCCTTCAACCGATGCCAGTTGACCCCACCGTTCGGTGTCCAGTACACACCGGCCTCCGTACCGGCAAAAAGCAACTCGCGGCGCACGGGATCCTGCTGCACGGCCCAGACGAGCGCGCCCTTCGGCAGGTCGCCGGCGATCGACCGCCAACTCCGTCCGAGATCGTCGCTCACGTGGAGGTATGGTGTGAAGTCCCCCTCCTTGTGGGCATCCGCAGCCACAAAGAGCGTGTTCGCATCGTGCGCGGAGAACTCCACGTCATTCACGAATGACAGCGGGGGCAGCCCGGGGAGCACGCCCGATCGCGTCCAGGTCGTGCCGCCATCGCCTGAGAGCTGCACCACACCGTCGTCGGTGCCGACCACGAGCTGCCCTTCCTTACGTGGAGATTCCGCAATCGCGGTGATCGTGGCGTACTTCGACATGGCGCCGTTGTCGTGCAGCGCGTCCACGCTCCAGGTGCGCCCCAGAAAGGGCATCGTGTAGCGATCGCGGGCGAGCGTCAGGTCACCGCTGATCGGTGTCCAGCGGTCGCCACGGTTGTCACTGCGCCAGAGGCGCTGCGATGCGTAGTAGATGCGATCGGCGCGATGCGGGCTGACGAGGATCGGCGCATCCCATCCCCAGCGCTCCGGTGGGTCGGTCGGCATCCCCATGGGGCGAATGGCAATCGCCTCCTCGTTCTTCCGATCCTTGCGATAGAGGTTGCCTTCCTGCGACATCAGGTACATCACGTCCGGATCGTCGGGCGCGAAGGCGACGCCGTAACCATCGGCGCCGAGCGGCACGTACCAGTCGTGATTGCGAATGCCGTCCTGATTCAGCGTGCGCGAGGGTCCGTGCAGCGTCCCCTCATCCTGTGCACCCACGAGCACATCGTAGAACGGCTCACGACTGTTCAGCGCCACCTTGTAGAGCTGGGCCACGGGGATGTTCGGGAAGTGGCGCCACCGGGTGCCGTCATCAAAGCTCTCGTACAGCCCCGCATCGGTGCCCACCAGCAGGTGACGCCCGTCGGCCGGATCGATCCAGAGTGCGTGATTGTCGCTGTGCTTGTCGTGCCCGGTCTCGAGTTGCGTGAAGGTGCGTCCGCCATCACGGGTCACATGGAGGAACACATCCATCTGATAGACGAGCGCCGGATCGGTGGGCGACGCTTCGATCTCCTGATAGTAGTGCGGACCGGTCCCACCGGAGCGGTAGCTGTTCCGCTTCTCCCAGCTCTCGCCACGATCGCTCGACGCGTAGAAGCCGCGATCCTCGTTGGATGATTCGATCGTCGCGTACACGCGCGTTGGATCTGCGGCGGTCACGGCCAGCCCGATCTTTCCCATGTCGCCCGATGGCAGACCGCGTGTCACGCGACGCCAGGTGGCCCCATTGTCGGTGGACTTCCAGATCCCCGACCGTGTGCCGCCGCCCAGAAACCCCCAGACGTGCCGCCGTCGCTGGTAGGCCGCGGCGTACACCACATCCGGGTTGGCGGGATCGAACTCGAGATCGGTGACGCCGGTGTTCTCATCGATGGTGAGCGCCGCGGTCCAGCTCTTGCCACCATCGGTTGATTTATACAAACCACTTTCTGGGCCTTGCCAAACACTATTTTCCCAAGGGCCAAGTTGAGCCGCCCAAAGGTCAGCGTAAACTATATTTGGATTTTTAGGGTCGATTGTTACCTGAATTGCTCCTGTGTTTTCATCTTTGTATAAAACTCGTTCCCAAGTTTT
>JALOPS010000359.1 GCA_025453745.1 Gemmatimonadaceae bacterium | reverse complement strand
CTCCTCGGGCTCTCGGACCGGCCTCGCCTCATCGTCAGCCGTCGATGGCACGAGTACAGCTTGAGCCGGTTGCTCTCGGCGCTCAACCGAGGCGCGCAACGTCACGCGGACCTAGTGACCACGAATGCGCGTGCGCTTGCCCCCGTACTTGTGCGGGAAGGCGTTCGCAGTGATCACATTGCGGTGCTCCCGAACTTTCTGGATGACACGGTCTTCTTGGAGGACGGGTTGCATGTGCGGGAGATGATCCGGCGGCGTCTTGGTATCCCGTCGGAGGCACTTGTGGTGGGCTGCGTTGCCCGCCTTCGGCCAGTGAAACGCGTGGACCTGGTGGTCGATGCTTTCGCTGCCGTAGCACCGGCCCGTCCAGAGGCGCACTTGTTGCTCGTCGGCGATGGACCCGAGCGAGAGAGGCTGGCTGCTCGGGTGGCCGCAGCCAATCTCTGTCATCGCGTTACCTTTGCTGGTGAACTCGCTCACCCCCCACTGCCGCAACATGCCTTCGACGTCGCCATGTTGACGAGTGACACGGAGGGGTTGCCGAACGCGGTCATCGAAGCGGCCGCCTGTGGCGTACCGACTATCGCCACGGCCGTGGGCGGAACTCCAGAAGCCATGTCCGTTGGCGTTTCTGGCTTGTTGGTGCCGCCCGGTGATGTTTCGGCGCTCGCCTCCACCATGGATCGCTTGCTCTCGAATCGCTCGATGAGGGAAGCGATGGGTGTCCAGGGCCGGCAGTTCGCCAGGGAGACGTTTGGCGAGCAGGTCGTGATCGACCGTCTGCTCGCCCTCTACGGCGGACAATTGCGCTCGGGCACTGGCGGGCAGCCGACTTGACGGCAATGCTTCGAACAAGTCCGGCTCACGCAGGGTGCCCGCTCCCAGGGATTCGAGTTCTCCAGTGCCGCTGACCTTCCGCCTCGCCAGTTGGCTATTCCGCCGAGGCGTGCCTCTTCTCCCGGCGGTGCTCGAGCGACTCCTGTACTTGACACGCAATTGCGACATCCCTGCATCGACGCGAATTGGCGAAGGGAGCTATCTCGCGCATCGAGGCGTCGGTGTGGTCATCAACGGACTGTGCAGTATCGGTGAGCGTGTCTCGTTGGGGCAAGGAATTACGATCGGCGGCACGTTCGGATCGGGAGTGCCGACAATCGGTTCGGACGTCTGGATCAGTGCGGGCGCCCGCGTGCTGGGAGAGATCCGAGTGGGCGACAACGTCATCA
Source organism: Gemmatimonadaceae bacterium (assembly GCA_025453745.1). Classification (GTDB taxonomy): domain Bacteria; phylum Gemmatimonadota; class Gemmatimonadetes; order Gemmatimonadales; family Gemmatimonadaceae; genus JALOPS01. Next base: position 2,943 of record JALOPS010000359.1, on the reverse strand, counting down.
TCGGCGCGAATGCGGTCGTTATTCGCGACGTACCTGACAACTCGGTGGTTGCGGGCGTTCCGGCACGGGTGATCCGTACGATTGCACCTGGCTCCCTGGACACACGTCGCGGCCTCCTACTCAGCTGATGCGGCGTATTGCGCGCACGAGCGGAGAGGGAAGCACGAGGCGGTGTGCGACCAAACGAGTCGGCCGGCAGGCACCGTCGATCGTGCCTACCGGCCGTCTCCACCTGCATGAAGTGGCGGTCGTGAGTTACCTGTCGGCCATCACGCCGGCGGTCGCCGCAAGGAGTCGCGTGCGATCGGCACCGATCGAGCCGTTGTTCGTCTCGAAGGAGTACGAACCAGGCGGCAGGACGGTCGGGAAAACGTTTCCTGTCGGGTAGTTTCCGCCTTCACGCCCCGTGAACGCGTTGCTTGACACATCGGCATCCGGAGAGAACTGCGTTAGCGTACGGGCGCCCTCACCAGTCCCAGACCCGAACAGGCCGTACGTCGTGCTCGAGAACAGGTTTCGCGCCATCACGAGCCGACGGCTCGGCGCACCATCGAAAAGTATGGCGAACTGCGCGACATTCTTGCCGATGAAGCTGTTGCGCAAAAAGGTGACGTCGCTGTGCTGGTCAAGGAACTGCACAAACTTGCCTGGAGCACCGGTGACCGGGTCGCCGATGTTCTCGAACAGATTATTCTCCACGCGGATTCGCGCGGTGCGTGAACTCGGATTTACTGCATTGGCGCTCGTGGCGGCAATGTTGATGCCGTTCGTCGCGTTACGGACGATGTTGTTGCGCAGCAGGATGTCCTGCACTGCAGAACCCGCGGAGTTACCGTCCTGGTTCGCCGAGTACATGACGATGGCAAATCCGATCTGCCCGTCAACCCAGCTGTTCTCGAGGATATTGCTTTCAAAGACAAGACGTCGCGCACTCTTTAGCTGAAAGATATTCTTCACCAGCCATCGGCCGTTGGCCCAAGCGATGGGCTTGTGCATGTGGTTCCGCCGAATGATGATGTCGCTCGGAACGAGCCCACGCACAACAGGATCACCTCCGCCGAACATGATGTTCTGGCCGGATCCTTCGAGGTAATTGTTCTCGATGTGGTACGGACCGGCCCCGAGCCAGCCTGCGATTGCCTGCGAGTCTTCCCCGCGCGAGTGGCACTCACTCAGCCACGAGTTGATCACGGCCTGCTCGCGCCCCTGCAATCCCACACACCGCTGAACTCGCAGCGTGGCGGTCGAGTGGACATAGACGCGGTCCAGGATGATGCGGCTCGGCTGCTCTGCCAACGTCGCCTCGCCGTGACCGAGCGAGATGATGTTGTAGGCGAAAGGGGCCTGATCGCTGAGACTGAACTCGACGTTCTTGATGAACCAGCCCTGCGATCCCGGTGCGGCTTCGAGCGCCGCCATGACGTTTGGAGTCAGGATCTTCGCAAATGAAGCAGCCATTGCTGGCGTCACACGGCGACCGGCAGGCGTGGACGTGGCGCTGCGAACTACCACGACCCCGTTGTCCGCGCGACGGGGCAACGTGAAGTTGCCGACAATCACCGCACGATCCGCAAGGACGATCTCGTCACCGCCGCGCGCCGACGCCAATGCGGAGGTGAACTCGGCCGAGGTTCGAACGGCGATCGAACGTCCGGTGACGGTCGGCTCATTCAGCCTAACGCTGTCCCTCGGCGCTTCGGGCGGGGAGTTGTTCACGACATCAGGCGAGCCAGGCACTGTCGGTACCGGCGGTTCGGGCTCGAAAGGCGCCGGCAAGGAAGAGACGTCCGCGACTCGATCACCGACGTTGAAGGCGAGCGTGTCCGTCACTCCGTTCACCTGAAGGACGATTCGCGTGCGACCGGGTCGCATCGCCACAACCGCGTTTCCGTCGGGCGTGAGACGGCCGACGAGTGTGTCGACCACTTGAACGCGCAACCACGTGCGGGCACGCCGCTTCCGTCGCATGTCTGACAGCGCGACACCATTGCTGGTGAGCGGCACCGTGTCATTGACGGTGTACACGGAATCGCCGAACGCTTTTGGTGACACGACACCGCCGCGAGCGGACGTGAGCCGCGTCGTGACGTGCAGTGCATCATCGGGGGCCGTTGCAAGATCGGAGCATGCGCTCACGATGGCAACCGCACAAAGGGGGAGGGGCAACATCTTGCGCCCAAACATGAGTACTGCCTCGCCGAGTAGGAAGTTCGGCAACCCGACCAGCATGACGGTGCCCCAGTGCACCGCGGTAGCCTCGTGGCTTTGCGTCCCCGGCTTTCGCCGAGTTTGCCCTTGTCGCTCCGCCTCGTGGGCGGCTCCGATCTCGCCTGAGCCACGCGTGCGCGGCTCACATTCGAGACGCCCGACGGCCGAGTTCGTCACACGCACGGGTATCCACAGCGGGCCGTCCGCTGTGCGGCGGGCGGCCATGGCTACGGCCGCGGCGGGCGGCCGATTCCCAGACTGTGTACGCATGCGCACGAGGAGCTGTAGCGTCGTGCGGCTCTTGCGAGCAGGAGCAGCCCGCACGTGCGCGTGCTATGCAATCAGTGCGCGCACGTGGGGCGACCTCAGGTTGTTCCCGATGCAGGCAATCATCGTGCCACCTGCGGAAGGTCGGTGCATGGACCTATACTAGATGGGATGTCTGTCCTCCCAGACCCAAGAAGGCATGCCTCCCGAATCGCCTTGGTGAGAACGCCGCTTCAGATCGATTGCCGTCGATACGACGTCCGATCATGGCGGTCCGCGCCATATCGTTACCTGTGATCCGGTGTCGAATGGCATGCGCGGTACCCGCTACGTCTGCCGAGGCGTCCTGACCGGCTGTTCAGCACCCTGTGAAGAGTACCGACCGGCCGCTTGCCTGCGAGGCTACGTTGCTCGCGGCGCGGCCGTCCGAGGAGAGCCCCCTTCAGGGCAGCGGCCAGGGTATGCGTT
>JALOPS010000358.1 GCA_025453745.1 Gemmatimonadaceae bacterium | reverse complement strand
AGCGCGTCGCCGCGGGCCAGGATCACCGCCCGCTCGATGACGTTGCGCAGCTCGCGCACGTTCCCGGGCCAGTCGTAGGCGAGCAGCCGCTCGGTGGCCTGATCGGTGAGCGATGGCGCGCGACCGGGGGCGAGCTCTTCGAGCAGCTCACGCACGAGCACCGGGATATCCACGAGACGATCGACCAACGGCGGCAAGTGCACGCGCACCGCCGTGAGCGCATCGAAGAGCGCGGGCTCGATCGCCTCACGGGCGGATGGCGCCAGCGCATCGATGCTGCTCGTGGCGATGAGGCGCGCGGTCAGCGGGAGCGTCTCACGCGTCGCATCGCCGTCGCGCGGAATGCGTCCGGTCCGCAGCGCCTCGGCGAGACGGAGCTGCACCGCGCGCGGCGCGAGTTCGACGTGTGCGAGATGCAGCGTTCCCCCCGCGACGAGCTCGAGGAGCCCGCTCACGCGCGCAACGGTTCGCGCGCCGCTGCTGTCGACCGCGCCGCGCTCGACGCCAAAGAGTTCGCCCGAGAGCGCATCCGGCGCCCACCGCGCACAATCGCAGACCGCAAACGGCGACACGATCGCCGACGGCCCGGCCTGCTCGGCGAGATGGTGCACATAGCGCACCAGGCGCGACTTTCCGGTGCCCGGCGCGCCGGTCACCAACATCGCCACGTCGCTCGTGGCGACCCCTTCGACCAGGCGCACCGTCGCGACCAGCGGCGGATGCCGCGTCGTCAGCCCATGCGATGGGCCCCGAGCACCTTCGCGCGGCGCGACGAGCCGCGCATGCTCACGCGTGAGTCGGCGCTTCTCGTGCGCGCGCCGCACGAGCGCCTCGATCTCCGCCATGCGGTATGGCTTGGAGAGATAGTCGTATGCGCCGAGCTTGAGCGCGGAGATCGCCGTCTCCACCGTGCCGTTGCCGGTGATGACGATCATCTCCGGCGGATCCGCGGTTTCCCTCACGCGGCGCAGCACCTCGAGGCCGTCGACTTCGGGCATGACGATGTCGAGGAGTGCGACGTCGTACGCTTCGCCGAGCAGCCGATCGATGGCCTGCTGGCCGTCGCGCACCACCGTGGCCTCGAAGCCGCGTGCGACGAGAAACTGCTGCAGGATGGTCCCCAGATGTACTTCGTCTTCGGCGATGAGGACGCGCACGGGGGCGCTCATCAGCGCGCCGCGCGGCGGTGTCAGCGACGTCATGGCGTCACCGCCGCGGCGTGTGCGACGGGGAGCAGCAACCGCACCGTCGTTCCCGCCCCTTCCACGCTGTCGAGCTCGATGCGCCCGCCATGATCGCGCAGAATCCCATAGCAGATCGACAACCCGAGTCCCGTTCCCTTCCCGGTTGCCTTCGTCGAGAAGAAGGGCTCGAAGGCGCGCGCGCGCACGGCAGCCGACATGCCGTGCCCGGTATCGCTCACTTCGAGCCCCACGACGCCGGGCTCCTCGGCGGAGACGAGCGAGCGCACACGAATGGTCGCTCCGCGCGGCGTCGCATCGGTCGCATTCCAGAGGAGCGCCATCACCACCTGCACGAGCTGATCGCGATCGACGTGAATGGGCAGTGCCGCGGGGTCGCCCAGCTCGCGTTCGATGCGACGCGCCTTGATCTCGCCGTGGTGTTGCACGAGGAACAGCGTCTGGTCCACGACGTCGCGCCAGTGCATCAGCGCCCGTTCCGACGGACGCGGGCGACTGAAGTCGAGCAGACTGTCGACGATGCGCTTGCTGCGCTGCACCTCGAGGTCGATGATGCGCAGCAGCTCGGCCGTCGGCTGCGCCGTGCCGGGCGCGCCCTCGGGCAGCGACAGCGCGATTGTCTCCGCACACGCGGCGATGGTGGCGAGCGGGTTGTTGATCTCGTGCATGACGCCGGCGGCAAGCTGCCCAAGCGCCGAGAGCTTTTCCGCCTGCGCCGAGCGCTCGAACGCCGCGCGCACGGGCGTGATGTCCTCGCCGACGGTGATGACGTGCGTCACGTGCTCCCCTTCGAGCCGCATGGGGATCTTTGAGATGCGGAAGGTGCGGCGCTCGCCGCTGGCGTCGCTCTCCATCTGGAACTGCTGCAGCACGCCCGTGGCAAAGACCTCGTCGAACTCGCGCTTGAGCAGGTCGGCCGGCTGCCGGCTGAGCACATCGAAGATGGTGCGCCCGATCGCCTCGACCCGCGCGATCCCCTGCATGCCGGTCTCGCGCGTGCGGTTCCACATGTGAATGCGGTAGTCGCGATCGACGACGTAGAGGCCGACGGGCAGCGAATCGACCACCTGCGAGACGAACCGCCGCTGGGCCTCGAGCTCGCGGGTGCGAAGATCGAGCTCGCGCTCGAGATGGGCGATGCGCTGCGCCGCATCCGTGTCGCTCGGCGACCGGTCGGCAGCCGGGGATGACCCTGGGGGCGGCGTCATGATCGAGAGTCTAGCGTGCCGGATTTTTGCGGACAAGCTGACCGAACCGTCTGGCCGCCATTCTGCCGGATTGTCAGGCAGGACTGCCGGGTTGAATGCGATGAGACGCCCGGTTCGGTCGTTCCGACCGACTGATCGCGGTATGCCGTTGGCAAATCCCACGTGCAGCGGCGCTGCTGCGTGCGACGCCGACCTATCGCCTCACGGACTACATCCACAATGGAGTGTTCACCATGACGTACCGCCTTCGACTTGCCCCCGCCGTTCGCCCGGTCTTCCGCAGCGACGTCGCCCGTCTTTTCGACGATGTGTTCACCCCGGTCCCTCGCCGGTCGTGGGCGCCAGAGTCGGACGTGCGCGAGACCGACGCCCACTACGAGCTCTCGATCGACATCCCCGGGGTGCCAGCGGAGCAGGTCGAGCTCACCGTCGAAGGGCGCACCCTGACCATCCGCGCGGAACGCCCCGCGCGTGACGGACGCGGTGCGTCGACCGTGCAGCGCGCGTTTCACCTGCCCGAAGGGACTGACGCCGAGCACATCACCGCGCGTGCGGAGCATGGCGTGCTGACGGTGCAGATCGCCAAGCCGGCCGCGCAGCAGCCTCGCCGTATCCCGATCACGAGCCCGGCGGTTGCCACGGCGACCGCCTGACGGCTCGGGGCGGCCGCGTCCGGCGTGGTGCACCCGGACGTCGCAGGGAACTGGAGCGTCGAGCGCCCGTCAACCGGATGATCCGGTTGGCGGGCGCTTCTGACATGCGGTGCCCGCCCTATTGGAGTCGCGCGATCTCGGCGAGCAGCTCCGCGTTGTCGCGACGGTCCCCCAGCGACTGCTCGACGTGCGTCCACCGCACCGTGCCGGCCTTGTCGATCAGCACATACGCCCGCTTGGCGAAGAAGCCGTCCGTATCGAGCACGCCGAATGCGGCGGAGGCCTGTCGCTTGAAGTCGCTCAGCAGGTCGACCGACGTGTGCGACTGTTCCTTGAACGCCTTGAGCGACGGGACCGCGTCCGTGCTGATGGGGAGGACCGCGACGCCCTGCTCGGCGAACTGTCCGTAATCGTCGCCGAACGCGCACACCTCGGCGGTGCAGACGCGCGTGAATGCGAAGGGGAAGAACGCCAGCAGCACGTGCTGTTGCCCACGAAAACTGGACAGGGTGACCGATGCGCCGGAGGTGCTGGAGAGGGTGAAGTCGGGTGCCATCGAGCCGATGGCGGGAACGCTCGGAGCGGCGATGATCTGCATAGGACCTGGAGGCGTACGGTGAGGAGTGCGACGACGCGGTGTTTCACGTCGGGCCCACTAGCGTTGAAGGAGGCCAAGTCGCAAACGTACTGCCTGGCGGAAGGTGCCCCAGCGGCCCCCGCTGCAGCTCATCGTCCGGAGGCGGGATGCAGGGGTGGCCGTGGGAGATCGCGGGAGCTCGACCGATGCCGGCGGCGCGCGAAGGGCTGCGCATGCTGGTGGTTGCGCAATCCGCTGAGGTCGCGCGTCGCCTGCACGCGCAGCTCTCCGGTACCGCGAGCGCCCATACGGTTCGCCATGTGCCGAACTGCACACAGGCGGAGCGACTGCTGCGAGCCGCAACGTCGACGCTGGCCGATGTGCCGTCGACGCCCGAGCAGGCGGTGGATGTGCTGCTGCTCGATCCGCGCCTGGGCGACGCGAGCGGCGTGGAGGCACTCGAGCGACTGCGCCGCGTGGCCCCGTCGATCCCGATCGTCGTCGTTTCTCACGGGCGGGGGCACGGCTTCGACGAC
>JALOPS010000357.1 GCA_025453745.1 Gemmatimonadaceae bacterium | reverse complement strand
CTGACTGCGCACGAGATCGTAGGTCGTGCTCCATTGCGCCGACCAGTTCTGCGTCACCGGGAAACTCAGGTTGCCCTGCATGGTTTCCGTGGGCGGAGACTGGAAGATCGGACTGCCCGCGATGACCGACCCGATACCGGCCCCTGGCGGTGCCGGAGGATTGAGCTGCGCCTGCAACACACACTGATCGAAGGCGAACTGGCCGAAGACCCGCTGCTGCTCGCAGATCCGCGCCGGATCATTGAGCAGGACATTGCCCCCGACGATCGGTCGCACACGGTTGCTGTTGAAGCTCAGATTGGCGCGAAACCCCTGCCCGCCGGCTCCGCCGCCCCCGGGGATCATCAGGCCGCCCAAACGTGCACCGCGCCCCGCCGCGCCCAACTGCTGCGCCTGGTCGTCGAAGACCTGGTCCCCTGCCGACCGCTCCCGGCTGCGTCGCCCGCCTTCGGCCGAATCCGGCGCCGCGGTACGCTGCGAGATGCCGACGCCCAGGAGGCGACCGAGCAATTGGATGATGCGCGAGTTGCCGTCCAGTGCAAAGGTGACGGCAGTGTTGGTGCGAAACGGACGGAACACCGCCGTGTCACTGATCGGATTGCCCTGGTAGAGCTCCCAGGACGTATTGAAGTCGAGGCCCGGGAGCAGATCGCTGCGCGCGGCCAGCGAGAAGTTGTTCTCCACCAGGCCGTTGCCGTTCTTCCCGGCGCGACGCAGCGTGTCGGCGCGGATGAAGTCCCAGCTCAGCGACGAGGCGTTGAGGGAGAGCAGGCGGATCTTGCGCCCCTGGTCGGGCGCACTGTCCTGCGGCGCGCGCAGCTTGGCCTCGATGTTCTGCGCCAGGGTCATGGAAACAACGCTGCGCGGCAGCGCGCCGATGAACGTGCTCTTGCGGTTGTTGGTCGCGCGGAGGAACCGGTCGCTCACCGTGCCGGCCGGCGACCAGTTGTACGCGAACGACGGGTTGATGGAGTGGCGCAAGCGCGCCACCGGCCCGAATCCACGAAATAGCCCGTAGAGCGTCGGGGCCGCCGACAGTCCAAGGCTCGGCCGCTTCGACTGCGCCACCCACGCCCCGTCGCTCAGGATGCTGCGCACGAAGAACGGGTTCGAGCCGTCGGTGTTCGCGAACGTGAGGTTGGGCGAGAGGTTCCACGTGCCCTGAAAAAAGCGCGGCAGGTTGAAGCTCACCGTCCAGTCTGCACGCGACTGGAAGACGCGGTTGTAGACGCGCGTGACGTCCCGCGCCGGATCGATGGGATCCTGGATGACCACCGGACGCGGACCGGTCTCGATGGTGTTCTGCCCGTTGACGGCCAACTGCAGTTGGAAGTCGCCGATCTTGAAGGGCGTGTTGAAGGTGTAGTTGTCGGCGCGCTTGCCGCCGCGAACGCGCGTCGAGTCGATCGTGCCATCCGGCCGGAGGAGGTAGGCGACGCTCGAGCCAATCCCCTGCTCGTCATCGCGTGTGCTCGTCGCGGCATAGTTGAGCGACGGCGTCCACTCGAACCACCCCTTGGCAATGGTCCGGGACGTGAGGTTGACGCTCGGAAAATCGAAGTCGACCTGCGGGCGCCCCGGATACTGACGTCGCGATCCGCCGAGGTTGAGCGACACCGGCCCGCGCGCCGTCTGGAAGTTCGCCTGGCTGACGATCGTGCCGAGTGCGGCGATCGGGTTGAGCTGATTCTGTCGCTGGATCTGCGTGTTCTGCGTCCAGTTCAGGTTGGTCGTCAGCCGCGTGGTCTTCGAGAAGTCCTGCGAGTGGTTCCAGGACACCGACTGATTGAGGCGACCGTCGCGCTGATTGTCGCGCGAATACGCGAGGCGTCCGGCGACGAAGCGGTCGAGCCAGCGATAACGGAACTCCGTGTTGTAGCGCGTGAACCCGGGATCGCCACCGAACCCCCCGAACCCGAATGTCTGCCCCTGTCCGCGCCCGGCGCCGGCGCCGCTGCGCCAGTCGACCGACACTTCCATGTCCGTGTATTCGCTCAGCGCGAAGAAGTACCCGATGTTGCGCACTTCGCGCCGATAGGTGGGGCTGTTGCGCAGCAACTCCCCGACGCCGAAGAGTGGGGGGAGGAAGCCACTGCGCCGCCCCGGCCGCATGTCCTGGAAGATGAACGGAAACCAGAGCACCGGCACCTCGCCGATACGCAGCTTCACGTTGCGCAGGAGCATGATGCTGCGGGAGACCACCTTCCCTTCCGCCGCCTCGAACGAATAGTGCGGCGCTTCCAGATCGCAGCTCGTGACCACGCCGCGCTTCATCACCATCGTCGGGGCACCCACGCCGGTGGTGTCGCCGAGCATGGCGCCCTGGCCGGCCTGCACGAACCATCGCTCGCCCGAGGCAAACGACGTCTTGAGCGCGCGTGAGACGCCCCGCTTCTGCTGCAGGTCGTAGCGCAGCTCGCCCGTCGCCACCACGTCGTCACCATCTGGCTGCGTAGGGTCGCGCAGCACCACGGTGTCCCCACGCGCAACGATGAGCTGTGTGGAGTCATTGAAATCAATCGTCGTGCCGACGAGCATCGTCTCGTCGCGCTTGACGGCCGCCGGCGCGCCGGTCAGACGCAACTGTCGCTCGCGCGCCTCGAAGCGGACCTTGTCGCCCTGATAGACCACGCTCCGGTATCCCTCGCGCGCGAGCAACGCACGCATGGTGGAGTCCGGCGGCACGAAGTCGATGAGCTTCTGCTCCTTGTGGAGCGGCTTGACGGAATCGCCCGGTGCCCGCGTGCCCCCACCGCCCGACGGCCGTGCCCCGCCGCCTCCGGGGCGCATGATGCCACCCGGGATCAACTGCCCGCGCGCCACCCCGCTCGAGAGCGCCACGCAGGTGATGCCCATCACCACGCTGCGAGCAATCGTGCGCCAGCGCGCCGCGCGCCCCATCGCCAGCCGTTCGACGCGGGAGCGACGCGGGGCGTCGATCACGCGAGCACCCCGGAGGCCGGTGCCTCGTCGGCGGCCATGAGCTTGCGCATGCGGCGCTTGTACACCACGACGCTCAAAACGACGCTCAGCTCGTAGAGCACGTACAGCGGCACCGACAGCGCCAGCAGCGACGTCGGATCCCCGCCCGGCGTGATGAACGCCGCCACCACCACACACCCCACGATCGCGTGCCGACGGAACCGGTTGAGCAGCGCCGGCGTCACGATGCCGAGTGCCGTGAGCGCCAGAATCAGGATCGGCAGCTCGAAGACCGCACCGAACGCCAGCGCCATGCCGAACGCGAAGTCGAAGTACTCCGTGGCCGAGAGCATCGGGGCGATGCTCGCCGACTGGATGCCGAAGAGGAAGCGCAGCGTGAACGGCATCACCACGAAGAACGCGAGCGCCACGCCGGCCACGAACAGCGCCGTCGCCCCGATGAGCACCGGCACCACCATCCGCTTCTCGTGGCGGTACAACGCCGGCGACAGAAAGGCCCACGCCTGGTAGAGCACGACCGGCGACGAGCAGACGATGCCCACGCCAACCGACAGATTCATCAGGATCGAGAACGCGGCTGTCGGCTTGGTGAAGATCAGCTTGCCGCTGGGCAGATACGGAATGGCCGGCCGTGCGAGGATGCCGATGACGTCGATCTTGCTGGAGAGCAGGAGCGCGAACGCGATGATGGTGGCGACCAGAAACGCCCCGAGCGCCTTGAGCAGGCGCCAGCGCAATTCCTCGAGATGATCGAGGAACGGCATGTCCGCGTGCGACCCGGTACTCATGACGTCATCCGCCTCGACGGCTACGCGCTCAGCGGATCGCGCGCAGGGCGTCCTGCGCGAGGTCGGCTTCGTCCGAGCGCGGCCACCGCGCGATGAGCTGCTCGAGCAGCGGACGCGCCGACGCGCCGTTGCCGCCGTCAATAAGCGCCTTGGCGCGCTTGTACATCGCCGTGGGCGCCTTGGGCGACGTGGGATACCGCCGCGCAACTTCGTCGTACGCGGCATCGGCCGCCGCGGCGTTCTTCTCACGCGCGTACGACTCGGCGATGTAGAACTGTGCGTCGGGCGCGAGATCGCTGGTCGGGTACTGCCGCAGCAGATCCTGGAAGCCCGCGCGCGCAGTCCCGGAGCTCCCCCGCCGGAGCTGATCGAGCGCGAGCTGATAGAGCTGATTCGGCCCCGGTGCGGCGGGCGACGCGGCGGTATCACGCGCAGGCTCCACCGTCG
>JALOPS010000356.1 GCA_025453745.1 Gemmatimonadaceae bacterium | reverse complement strand
GTGTTCATCGGCCGGCATAGGCTGTGGCGCTTGGGTGCCTTGGCAGCCAGTGGCCTTATCGTACTGATGATCCTGTTGACGCAATCGCGTGGCGCGTTCGTGGCGCTGGTGGCAACCGTTTGCATCGGGGTCATGATCACGAGACGACGCGGTCGTGCGCTTGGCACGCTTCTGGTGCTGACCGTTCTGTCGGTACCGTTCGTACCAGACTCCGCATGGCAACGCTTCGGCAACCTCAAGAATGTGAGCACCGAGCGTGGTATGGTCGGAGTCGACGAAGAAGGCTCGGCCCAGCAGCGTTATCAGACTCTCCAGGTTGCCCTTCGCGTTGCGCAGGAACATCCCATCACGGGCATTGGCCCGATGATGTACGCGGAGGTTGGACCGATCTACGGGCGCGCGATGGCGACGCAGTACCCGTTGGCGCGCAACGTCCGCGACCCGCACAACACTTTCCTCAGACTTAGCACCGAGCTCGGCATTCCGGGGCTGCTTCTGTTCGTGGCCATGATGACCACGGTACTGACGCGCGCCTGGCGGCAGTCCACCGTACTGCTCAATCGTGGCGAGCCGGCTGGCCAGGTGTTCCGGCTGATGATGCTAGGGCTCTTTGCGTATTTGCTGGCCGGTCTCTTCAGTTCGATCCCGTACATCAACGTGTTGTACATGATGATTGCGTTACTGGGATCCTTGTCTGTTCTTGCGAGCAACCACCTGGATGTCGCGCCCGCCGCAGCAGCGCAGCAGGCATCGGTTCGCCGCAGCCCTGCCTTGCGATTGGCTGGCGTTCGCGGCGGATTGGCCAATGTGGCGACGCGCTGAGCGCCGCTCTCAGGTAGCCTTCCGCATGCTGTATGCGATACAGGATGATCCGAGCAGGGACGCGAGTCGCCGCCGTGCGGCGACTGAGAGCAGGTCGCCGAACACGAGATAGCCGGAATACAGCAGGCCCAAGGGTCGAGTCGCGATCGCGTGAAACCCCGCACGCTCGAAGAGCCCTCGCCATCGCGGACGCGAGAATAGCCACAGCTCGCCGATCATCGTTCCCGTCTCGCCGTGCCGAGGCGCGCCCAGCATCGCAGCGGCGCGACGTAGCTTCGAAGGACGCGTGGCCGGCGCGCTGGTCGACAGTGCGGTGGCGTCCTCGGTCGGCCCTGCTCGCAACCCGGTCCGGTCCCCCGCAAGCCGCTTGGCGAACTGGCGCACGATCCACGGGTAGTGCGCGAGCGTCGTCCAGAGTCGCCACGAGAAGCTCGGCATCGCATGCACCGCGATGCCTCCGGGGCGCAGGACACGAAGGATCTCGCCTTGGAACGCCTCGACGTGCGGAATATGCTCGAGCACGTTGGAGCTGAAGACGACATCGAACGACGCGTCGGGGAACGGGATCCGCAGCCCATCGTACTCGATCACTGGCCACACGCGCGACGCTCGATACTCGCTGGATGCGACGTCGATGGCTTCGACCGTGAAGCCCTGCGACGCGAGTTCGCGTGCCTGCCAGCCTGACCCAGCGCCGATCTCGAGCACCCGGCCCCCCGATCCCAGCAACGGCAGCATACCACGGATCTCGTCGTGGCGCAGCGCTTCGAGTATGGACAGAAAGCGCCTGCGCGCGGCTGCCGTCATGCGGCGCTCCGGGCAGCGGGCGATTGCTCGATGAGACCGGCGATGCGCTCCGCCACGGCGCTCCAGTCTTCCCCCGCGACTCGGGCCGACTGCGCTCTTCGCCAATCCCCGCCGGCTCCCTCGGCCACAGCGGCGGTCAGCTCGCGGCACCAGTCGTCGAAGCCATCGGCGATGCGAACGATGTCCCGACACTTGAGCACTTCCGGCAGACCGGTTGATACAACCGGAAGGCCGGCAGCGGCGTACTCACGCAGCTTTATGGGATTGACCGACACGGTGAGTTCCGTGAGTCGGAAGGGCACAATCGCGGCGTCGAACCCGCGCGAGTACGCGGGGAGCGTCGCAAACGGCTTGCGCCCGAGCACATGAACGTTGGGCCGCGCCAGAAGCGCCGACAGATCCTGATTGCTCGCGCCGATCACCACGAAGTGGTACGGCAGCACGTCCGCGAGTCGGCCGATCAGGTCGATGTCGACCCACTCGTGAATCAGCCCGAAGAAGCCGATGCGTGGACCAGGAATGGCCGCAAGGTCATCCGGCAAAGGTCCCGCGTCGAGCGCCTGCGCAAAATGGGCATGATCGACGCCGTGCGGCACATAGTGCACGTTGCTCGCGTAACGTCGGCAGCGTTCAGCCAGGTCCTCGGCAGACGCCAGCACCACATCCGCCCTCGCGCAGATTTCCGCCTCACATCGCTCCATGAACTCCGCGTCGTACCCTTCGAATGCCGACCACTTGTCGACGCAGTGGTACACGAGCCCGGAGCGTGGCAGGTCTCGAATCAACGGCGCGACGTGTGGACCATACACCCACAGCAGTGGACGTGCAGACATGCCGAGCCGCGTGAGCTCCCGCCCGATCGACCACCGATACAGCATGGTATTTGCGCCGCGCGCGATGGCCGACCCAGGCAACGGGATCGTCGGTGGCGAGTACGCGTAGAGTGACGGCAGGACGCGCCGGGCCGGCAACACGAACTTTCGTGCCTTGGCAATCAGGCGACTGAGATCCTGGCCCGACGCCAAGTTCGGACGACGCATGCCCGCCGCCTCGATCCACAGCACCCGGTTGGTGCGCGCAAAGTGCGTGAGGATATGGTGCTTCGACGTGGGATCCGTCGCCCAGTCGTTCGCGAAAACCACGATGTCTCGATCGCGCTGCATCAGCGGGAGATGGCGGGAAGTTCCGAGGCGGATTGGCGTCGGGCGGCATCGGCAAGCGCGCCGAAGCGCGGCAGCACGTCGCGTCGCCAACACTCGAACGCCATCACGCGCCACAGTCGCGCGGTGTGGTCACGCCCGGCGAGATGCTCGCGAACCATCGCGCGAAGCACGTCTTGCGCGAATACGTCCGCCACGCCGTCGCCGACATAGTGGTCAAGTGCGTCCCGCCCGACGCCTCGCAACCAGGTTCCCAACGGAACGAGGAATCCGCGCTTCGGACCGCTGACCACTTCCTCCGGCAAGTACGCCTTGGCCGCCTCGCGGACCAGTGCCTTTCCGATCAGCCCGTCGAGCTTCGCGGACGCCGGCAACGCGGCCGCCCACTCCACCAGCCGGTGGTCGAGAAAGGGAACGCGGCTCTCGAGGGAGGAGGCCATGCTCATCGTGTCCTGCTTCATCAACAGTTCCTCGAGATACGTCTGCTGATCATACCGGAGCAGTGCTTCGAGCGGATTGCGCTGCAGCAGCTCCGCCGGAAGCAGCGCGTCGAGATCTCCGAATGGATGTCCCGTCGGCACGTCACGCCCGAGGACTCGCTGCCGATAGTCGGCATTCCAGTCGGAGAACGGCTCGAGACAGCTTGCCCCGACCGACCCGTCACGCGCGAGAAAGGAGCGCGCGATCCGGTCGCCGACATACCCGGAACCGCCGCCTCGCGCGACTCTCGCGGTTGCTCGGCGCATCGCACCCGGCATCCACCGGTCAAGCCGCCGCGCCCATCGACGGTTGACGAGCGCCCTGGGATATCGACCGTACCCGGCGAAGAGCTCGTCGCTGCCCTCGCCCGTGAGCACGACCGTGACCGACTCACGCGCCAGGCGAGATACATGATAGAGTGGTGTGCTCGCCGAGAACGTCAGTGGGAGGTCGCGATGCCAGGTCAAGGTGCCAAGGTCGTCGAAGAACTGACGCCCTTCGACGAGCACCTCATGATGCTCGGTACCCAGGCGGGAGGCCACCAGCCGTGCCCATGGCAGTTCGCTCGCCTCCGCTTCGTGATAGCCGACGGAGAAGCTCTGGATCCGTTCGAGTCCCGAGGCCCGCATCGCCGCGACGATGAGGCTCGAGTCGAGCCCCCCACTGAGGAACACACCGAGCGGCACGTCGGACATCAACTGCGATCGCACGGAATCGACGAAGCGATCCCAGAAGACGGGCGCTGCTCGCCGAGGGGTGTCGAGCAGTCTCGCTGTCGCAGCAGACTCCGAGGTCTGACCGATCGTCCAGTAGTGCCTCCGCGTGATCTCCCCGTCGCACCACTGCAACGTGGACCCGGGTGGGACCTTGTGAATGCCGCGCAGCAGCGTGCGCTCCCCCGACACATGGC
>JALOPS010000355.1 GCA_025453745.1 Gemmatimonadaceae bacterium | reverse complement strand
GCGGCAGCACCATCGCGAGCATCGCACCGATGATGACGAGCACGGTGATGAGCTCCATCATCGTCATGCCGGTGCGTCGGCGGGGAAGCGACATCGGTGACATCGGCTAGAAGAGCGACCGGTACGCGGTCTGGATGACGGTGCCCACGCGCGGGGTGCCCGGCGGGAGATTGCGCGGATCGCGGAAGCGCATCTCGAACCGCCAGTCGCGGTTGGGGGGGGAGTAGTAGCCACCACCGAAGAGGGTGTTGCCCCAGACCCCGAGCGAGAACTGCGTCTGGAAGAGTGACACGAGCGATCCGCGATAGGTCAGGGTGCGGCCGCCCCAGTTCTCGAGGAATCGTGGGAAGTTCTCGAGACCACCGCCGTACGGCGCGTTTCCGCCGGCGCGCTGGTAGTCCCACGGCGTTTCAGAATGCCCCGTGGCGAGCGCGGCGAAGACGGACATGGACGCGCCGGCGTTGCGCTGCACGGGCCCCCATTGCAGGCGGTCCTGCCACGTCGGCGACAGATACGTCAGACAGTCGCCGAACAGCGCGGCCGGCTTCCAGTTCACCGTGTTGAAGTTCCCGAACACGTACATGGGCCGGTGCGTGGCGATCGAGAGGCCGCCTGGCTCCAACGCACTCCACGTGTTGGGCAACTCCTGGCCGTTGAGCACTCGGAGGGCCGGGTAATCGTTATTCGAGCCACCGCCGCTGTTTACGTACTCGACGTAGAGGATGTCAGTGCGGCGCACGGAAGAATCGGCATTCACCCACGCTCGAAGCTGGCTGATGTCGAGATCGATCAAGTCGGGTCGGAGATCTTCACGACCGTCCCAGAACGCATTCGTGACGGCATCGAAGATCAGATTGCACGCCGCGGCGTCCGGCACCGGGCGACCGCCACTGCGGCTGATCGTCACAATTGGCGAACCGCCGGTGCACGGGCTGTTGTTGCGGACTGTCGTGTCCGTGGCAGGCGCCACGGGCGCAAGTGGGAAATTCGAGAGATCGACCGTCACGTAGAAGTCCGCTTTCCACGACATCTTCACTTCGCGCGTGGCCTGCGCGTCTCCCGCCACTCGCGGCCGGATGAGCTCGATGGGGTCGAGCCCCGGCGGCAGCGGCAACCGCAACGGTCGCGCGCCGCTCACGCCGGTCATCACGCGTCCGTTGAAATCGCGCTGCGAGTTGCGCACGAACGTCTGTCCCGGCGCACTCCGGCTGTCGAAGGTGAGATTCACGAGCGTGCCGGCGTTGTTCGCCACGCGCACGCCGTTGCGCTGCTGGAACGAGTCCTTGCGATAGCGGAAGAGCGAATCCGGCGTCGTGATGTTCGAACGGAAGTTCAGTGGCCCGTCGACATAGATGTTGCCGTTGGAGTGCACCCACCCCTCGAACTCCATCGTTGGACCTGGCAGAATCTCCAGATCCCGCTCGTAGAACACACCGAACTGAAAGAGCGGGATCGACTGCGCATTCACCGAGAGCACCACCGACGCCTGGTTGTTCGCCGAGTCGCGCGCCGTCACCTCGATGTCCATCGGCTGGTTGAGCGAAATCAGTCCGGCGTACGGCCCGGACGTGATATTCCGCGTGACCGGCACCGCCGTTGTCCGCGTGTTCTGCGTGAAGAGGAAGCCGGGGAGCTGTGGCACGCTCAACCCGGTCACGTCGGACGCGGTGATCACCCCGTCCTGCATGGCGACCTCGAGCTGCGCCATGATGTCGTCGGCGCCGCCCTCCGCGGCGTAGTTCACGCGCGAGGCTCGATAGTCGAAGCCGCTCGTGCGCGTGAACGTCCGCACGGCGGTCAACGCGGCGCCAATGAGCACCGCGAAGAGCAGCATCATGAACAGCGTGGCTTCGAGCGCGAAGCCACGACGCACACGCGGGGCCTGAACGGCGGCGCGGCGGCGGGACAGGGCAAAACGGACCGGCATTGGGGGCTCCTCGTCGGCAGAATCCGAACCTGCACGAGATAGTCGACTATCCCCCCGCAAAGGTCATGGCATTCGTCGGTGCATCAGGGCACGCTGCAACGCCGCGGGCCCGACGCGTGACGATGGCCATCCGATTCGGTGACGCATCGCACCGGGCGTGAACACGCTCCGCGCAATGTCAGCCCGCTCACCCCGCCGGCGGTGCCGCCGGCTCCGGTCGCGGGAAGAGCGCCGCACCCTTGGTCACGCGCCACCCCGACGGGTCGAGTCCTGCCAGCGCGCCAAACCGCTGCGCATGCACCGACCCCGCACCCCCCATGGACGACCAGAGGGCCTCCGCCTTCACGGGCATGAAGGGCGCCACGAGCACCGCCTGCCGTGCGACCTGACGCACGAGCGTCGCCAGCACCTCCTCGAGCCGCATGCGCTGCGCGGGATCCTTGGCCAACTGCCAGGGCTGCGTGCTCTGCACGTACTCGTTGGCCCGAAACACCGTACGCCACACCGCCGCGAGCGCGTCGTGCAACAGATAGCCCCGCGAGCCGTCCATCGCGGCGTGATACGCGGCGATGTCGGTGGCGTCGTCACGATCGATCTCGTTTGGAGCGGCCGCAGGCACCACGCCCGCGCAGTACTTGTCGACCATCGCCGCCACGCGCGAGGCGAGATTGCCAAAGGCATTCGCCAAGTCGGCCGTGTACCGCTCCTCGAAGCGCTCCCACGAGAACGACCCGTCGCCGTCGAAGGGCACCTCGCGCAGGAGGAAGTAGCGAAACGCATCGGCACCAAAGCGATCGATCGCGTCGCGCAGTTCGAGCTTCACGCCGGCGCTCTTGCTGAACCGCTCGCCACCGAGCGACACGAAGCCGTGCGCCCACACACGCTCGGGGAGCGGCAGCCGGGCCGCTTCGAGCATCGCCGGCCAGATCACCGTGTGAAAGCGCGTGATGTCCTTGCCGATGACGTGCAACTGCGCCGGCCACCGTGCCTCCCAGTCTCCGTCGGGAAAGCCGGTAGCCGTCAGATAGTTCGGAAGCGCATCGAACCACACGTACGTCGTCTGCACTTCGCCCGTCGACGTGGGCAGCGGAAAGGGCACTCCCCAATCGAAGCGCGACCGGCTCGCGGAGATGTCGGTGAGCCCTTCCTTGAAGAGCCCGAGGATCTCGTTGCGACGGCTCTCCGGCTGCAGAAACTCCGGCCGCTCGGCGAAGAGGCGCTCGAGAAACGGCTGATACTTCGAGAGCCGGAAAAACCAGTTGCGCTCCTCCGTCCAGACGAGCTCGCGCGTGGGGTGCAGCGGGCACTTGCCGTCGACGATCTCGTTGTCGGCCTTGAACGCTTCGCACCCCACGCAGTACCACCCAGTGTACGCCTGCTCGTAGAAGTCGTCGGGGTTGTGCTCGAAAATGCGACGAATGAGCGCCTGCACACCCGCCTGGTGCCCCGCCGACGTCGTCCGGATGAACTGATCGTTCGAGATGCCGAGCGCGTGCCACATCGTCTCGAAGCGCGCGGCGATCTCGCTGACGAGCGCGGCGGGCGCCGTGCCGCGCTTCTCGGCTTCCTGTGCGACCTTCTGGCCGTGTTCGTCCATGCCCATCAGGAAGTGGACGTCACGGCCGGCGAGGCGATGATATCGGGCAATGGCATCCGCGCCGATCTTCTCGAGCGCATGCCCGAGATGCGGATCGCCGTTGGCGTAGTCGATGGCCGTCGTCAGGAAGAAGCGTCGGTCGGTCACGAATCAGGTCGATGGTGGCGAAGAGGGAGGAGGCGACCCCGGGCCACGTGGTCCGCGTTCGCCACGGCCGCGCCGCCCGCCGCGGCGACCACGACGGCGGCGGGGACGCGGCGTGGCGTCAGCCGACGTGACGGTGCCATCGCCGGACGTCCCCGACGACGGCGCGTCGGGCGCGTCGTCATCTTCCGTGTCGTCATCGTCGTCGCTTTCGTCGTCCGCATCGCTGGTGCCGACCGTCTCGATGGCGTCGATAGCTCCCGTGGCGACGACGGCGTCGACCGCATCCACTGCAACCACTGCATCCGGCGCCAGCGTCGTCTGCTCGTGGCGCTCCTCGATGGATACCGCAAACGCCGCAACATCCTCGTGCGGCACGTCCGGCTCCACCAGCGCAACACCAGCGGCCGGCGTGAACGCGGTGGTCTCGAGCCCTCCATCGAGCTCCCGGCGCAGCTCGGCGAGCGGCACCACGCGCGTATCGCCCTCCGCGCTTCGCACGGTCACGCGCTC
>JALOPS010000354.1 GCA_025453745.1 Gemmatimonadaceae bacterium | reverse complement strand
CGCTGAGGCGGAGCCCCTGCTGCTCCGTGAGCCGCTGCAGCAGCTCCTCCGGCGACGCCGCCGGTGCCCGCCCGGTGAGGATGTGCCACGCGAGCGCGCCGAGCGAGAAGACGTCGAGGAGCGCCGGATCCGGCTTGCCGCCGCCCCGCAGCTCCGGGGCGAGATAGACCGCGTCCTCGTCGCGACCGGCGAGGCCGACCTGCACGAAGTCGTGCCAGGTGATCGTCTGCCCCGCGATCGTCGCCTCGGGGAGCGAGCCGACCTGCCAGTTGCGGAGCTTGACCGAGGGGGCGTCGTCGTCGGGACGCACGACCAGCACGGCCGACGGTGTCAGCGTCCGGTGGTGGAGCCCCTGCGCGTGCGCCCACTGGACCGTCTCGGCGATCTCGCGCACGAGCCGGAGCCGCTGCCGCAGGTCGAGCGCCGCGCCCCGCCGGACGAGGAAGGTGTCGAGCCGCCCCGCCGGACGAGGAAGGTGTCGAGCCGCTCCGCCGGCAGCGGGTGCTCGAAGACCACCGCCGGCCCCCGCTCGGTCTCCTCGAGCGACTGGGCCTGCAGGATCCCCGGGTGCATGTCCCCCCGGTCGAGGAGCCGGAACTCCCGGTTCGCCGCATCCCGGCGCGCCCGCCGGCCGGTCTCGGGCCCCGAGGCCGGCCACGGATAGACCCGCACCCGGCGTCGACTCCCCTCGACCTTGGTGTGGACGCCCTCGTACTCCTGATAGACGCCCGCGTCCTCGAGGAGCTCCGCGAGCCGCCACTGCCCGGCGACGAACTGCCGCTGGATCTTGCGGATCCCCAGCTCCTCGATGCCCCGGACGACGGCGCTGTGGTACGCCCAGTTGAACGGGCCGTCGGACCCGTCGTGGGCGCAGCCCGCGATGTAGGCGGCGAGATCGCGCTCGGAGCCGTGCGGGGCGCTCCGGAGGAAGACCCGGGTGCCGGCGGGGCCGGTGAACTGGACCCGGGTGTCCTTGTGGCCGAGGAGGACCAGTTCCTCCACCCACGGCGTGCCCTTGCCCTTGAGCGCCTTGGTGTTCTTGAGCAGCCCGGCGAGGCGCTTGGCCTTGCGGTTGGCAAGGACGAGGGGATTCTCGGTGACCTCGCGCGACCCGTTGGCGCGCTGCCACGTCCACGGGCCGGCGTCGCCCGAGACCACCGCCGGGGTGCTCTTGATCTCGACGAGGAGGAGCTTGGTCGGGGTCAGAACGAGGGCGTCGACCTCGTTGACCGAGCCGTCCTGCGCGACGAACTCGAGGTTCGACCACCCCTGCCACGCGTCCGAATCCGGGAGGCGGCCGGCGAGCCAGTCGATGGCATCGGCTTCCCAGGTGTAGGCGGAATCGGAGACGCGGGTCCAGCGGGGGGTGGGCATCGGCGGCGGTCGGGGCGTCGGAGAGGGGACCGCGGAAACGTGAGGCGTTGCGAGAACAGGGGAAAGCCCGTACGCCCAGGATTCGGCGAACCTGTCGGCGCACACCGACAGTGAGGAATCGCGGTCCACATGCAACGACCGAACATGACAACGCGCTAATGCAGCCGGGCCTCGCCCAACGGCCAACCCGACGCGATCCAGCGCATCGTTCGCTCAGCAGAGGCTTTCGCATCAACATTGAAGACGCGACGAGTCGCGCTGACACTTTTGCACCGGTGCTCGTCACCGCCGGCTGCCTCCGCCGGGCGACGAATGGGCCGACATGGATACTGCTCCGAGGACGACGAACGAATGCACAGCGCTAGACTGCAACCACGCGCAACCGGCATGACCTGCACGAGCCTCGTAACGCGACGTCTCGCGCTGACCGCAGCGCTTCTGTTGAGCGGGTGTGCGTATGCATCGATGACAGGAACCGTTGCCCCGGACATCGCCCTGTCAGGATACCAGCAGGTACTCGTCACCACTGCCTCGGCGGCACGCCCCGTCATCGTGCGCGAGCTGATCGCCCGAGGCTATCGCGTGACACTTCTCGACTCCGACTCGGGGCTTGCCGATCTCGCCTTCGCGGAAGGGTCGGCAATGATCCTCTCGTGCACCTACATCGGGCACAGCCTGACAAGCTTGCTGGGCGCGACCGGCGCGAACGCTAGCTGCGACGCTGTCGACCTGCAGTCGAAGCGGCAGATCTACACCGGGCACGGCAAGCATACGGGATTAACCCGTGAAGGCGACATCGACGGCGCCGTTCGCAACGCATTGAATGCGCTTCCAGCTCGCGGATCGACCGGATCGCAGGGCTCGTACGCGAGCCTGCCGTTCCGAACACCCCGAACGCCCGCTCGAGCGGGACAAGCTTCTGCACAGGGAGCCGATCGACACCAAAGACACGGGACGGGGTTCCTGGTGGCCGACCGCATGTTGCTCACCAACGCGCACGTAGTGGACAGTTGCGCCGAGGTCCGCGCGAATGACCAGCAAATGCGCATCGTCGCGATCGACCGAACGAACGACCTTGCCCTGCTGCGGGGCGAAATCGTCGGGCCCTCATTACCCATTCGCGCCCGCCCCTTTCCACGACTCGGCGAATCGGTGACAGCTCTCGGCTTTCCCCTTGCCTCGCTCCTGTCAAGCCAGTTGAATGTGACGGGCGGAAACATCAGCGCGCTCGCGGGGCTTTCCGGCGACACCCGATTGATCCAGACGACGGCGCCCGTCCAGCCCGGGAACAGCGGCGGGCCGCTCATCGACGAGGCCGGCGCCGTCGTCGGCGTGATTGTTGCGACGCTCGATGCCGCGAGGGTGCTCGAGGTGACGGGAGACATCCCTCAGAACGTCAACTTCGCGATCTCCCCCGCGATCGTTCGGGCCTTTCTTGACGCGAATGAAGTGCCGTACGCGACGCCAGCCGCCGGGCTGTCTCGGCCGCGCGCAGATGTCATTGCCGCGGCGGCAGGAAGCGTCGCCGTGATCTCATGCCGTTGATCTGGCAACACACGCGCTCGCCTTGATTTGAAAACAGACGAGCCCTTCTCGATCGTCCTTGCCCTAGAGGGAGCGCGTATCGTCGCGGCAGCGACACGGACGATTGCAGGCAGACCTTCGTGTCACCTCTGTGGCAGCGTGCTACCGGAAGGGAATCGTCGGCAGGTCACGCGCCCCAAAAGAGCAGTAGGGACAGCCGCACGCGCGTCCTGCGTCCCCACTGCTGTTCTGATTCAGGATGTCAAGGGCGACACGGCACGTAGGTGAATCGGACGACCGTCGTCCGCCCCCCCTCCACGCGCACTTGCTGCTCTGGAACTGTCGGGCAGAGGCGACCCGCATTCACGAATCGCGCTCCGACGCGCCAATCCCCAGCGAGCAGCATCGAAATCCGCTTAGGTGCTTCCGACCCAACGTTCGCTGAAGCAACACCTTCAAGCTTAATGCTGACCCCACTTTGGGCCCTGACCCCAGCGCCGAGTACTACGTGTTGCGCGAGCACCTCTGCCGCGACTCCAGCAGGAAGTCCGACCACTTCGAAGCGCAGTGCCCCTGTCAGCGGCACGTACGCAAAGTCGATTCGCGATGGCTGACCGCCTGCTACAGCCTGCGTGATTCTCGGGCCATACGCAACATTGCCCTCAGCCTGATCGATGATCTGCACCGTATCGGCTGTCACCGTATAGGTATTGGCGGGGAGCGATACAGGCCGCGGTGCGTTAGATGCGAAGGTCACACCGCGGCGGACGCTGCCATCATCGCTGTAGAAGGTGGCCGTCACATTCGTGGGCACCGGAATGCCAGTCGCGCTGACCGTGATGGTGTTGCTGTTGCCGCGCGGGGCCGACGCTTGGGCGATTGCGGTGGCCGGCGTGAGCACGACAAGCAGAAGTGCAGTCGATCGAACGTTCATGAGAAAGCGAGTGTTTGCGGACGCCTGCCTGACCGCCTGCGCCGGCGATCTTTGCGAAAGCACCGAGAAAACGAGACGGCACGCTGCCGAAGTGCCAACCCAGACGATTTGTCACGAACCTAAGCGACCAGTGTACCTCAGGCGCGACCCAATCATTAGAGCGCGTTAATCCTTTGCTCCTCGAGTTGGACAGGTGACGTACGGCGGTCCGATCATTCATTTTCACGCCTTGAGTGCGGCGACTTCCGGGCGGACTTTGGGTGTCAGCCACATGAGACTTTCGCAATGGTCAAGCCAGTTATTGCCATCCCCGACATCAAGATGATTCGGGTGCAGATCTTGGTCATCTCGGCAGAGTGCTTCGCTGGTTTGGCAGACTGAGGCAGACATGCCGACGGCCTTGAGAGCTTGATTGTCGTGGCACGACATTGGTCTTCCCACCGTTGCAACCGGGAGCAAACGCTGCTGGCGATTGAGATTCGACTGTGGCACAAACGCACTTCACGCATCTCGCTGTGAATGAAAGGATGCTTTCCTCCACTCCTTCTTCCCTCTTCAGCGGCGTACTCGCCGCGCTCTTGGCATCTTGGGTTCCGTCGTCGCTAAGCGCTCAAGAGGTCGGCGGCCTTACGACACTTTTCGTCGACAGAAGAGACGGCAGCCACGCGCTAATCGGTCTGCTCACCCGCGCCGACGGCACTACGCGGCCGCTCGTCCCCGCGACTCCCACGATCGCCGACGCCTTCGCCGCGGCCCACGGCCGCCGCGTGACTCTCAGCGGGACGCCGCTCGGCGGCGACACGCTCAGCGTGACGAGCCT
>JALOPS010000353.1 GCA_025453745.1 Gemmatimonadaceae bacterium | reverse complement strand
CGCGTGGGTGACGGCGCAGCGCGCGCAGCTCGAGGATGACGTCGCCGCGCTCACGCAGCGTCGTGATCGTCAGCGGCAGCTCGCTGAACTCCTCGCCGCCGGGCCGCTCGGCTGAGTGGCCCGGCGGTGGCGCCCGCGAGACGAGGGGCGCTGCGTGTCACTGCGCCGAACGGTTGACGCCGGAGCCCGATTTCGACGAGGCGATTGATGCGATACGGTTGGCCGGTCACGGGCGCTCGCAGTTGGTTTCCCGCGCGATTGCCAGCGTGATCACCTCCATCGTCGGTGCCGGGATGCGCGATCGGTTCGGGGTTCGTTGCAGTGTCGGGTGGGTGCTGGTCATGACGCTGTGCACGGGACGCGTTGCCACGGCGCAAGCCGTGCCGGTGTTCGACTCCACGGCGACGCTGCAACAGGTCCTCTCGATGGCGATTCGCCCGTCGCTCGAGCGGACGGTGGATCGCCTGCTCGAGGAAGGGCGCGATCTGACGATCGATGGGCAGCGCGCGTTCAACGGGCGAGATCTCTTCCTGCCGGGGAAGATCGCGATCGGGTTGAGTCATCTCATCGTCGATGCCGCGCCGGGGAGCGCGCAGCGTG
The DNA here is from genome assembly GCA_025453745.1 of Gemmatimonadaceae bacterium. Classification (GTDB taxonomy): domain Bacteria; phylum Gemmatimonadota; class Gemmatimonadetes; order Gemmatimonadales; family Gemmatimonadaceae; genus JALOPS01. The sequence continues at coordinate 3,601 of JALOPS010000353.1, read as the reverse complement.
CGCGATATCTCGACGGGTTCCGCGCGATGTCGACGCTGACGCTGTCCGATTCGAACACGACATGGGGGATCTACTACTATCTCGCGGCGCTGCAGCGATTGCAGGCGGCGGGGCTGCTCGATCGCGCCGTGTCGCCGAGCACGCTGGCCACGCTGCGGCAGCGGCTCGACTGGCGCGGCTTCGTGCGCGTACCGGAGTACTCGTTGATCGACCTGCCCACCAACTACTACGGTGTGGCGTTCAGCGTGGCCCGGTTGCGCTTTCTCCTGGGGTGGGAAGACGCCGCAGCCAGCGACACGCTGCTGGCGCGGACCGTCGCGCACTACCGGCAGCACTCGGGGGTGTACGGCTTCTCCGACGAGACCAACGGCGAAGGGCGATTCGACCGATACAGCATCCTGCTGATCGGCGAGATCTGTCAGCGCTTCATCGAGACCGGGCTGCCGGTGCCGTCGCAGCTGCGCCGATGGTTGCGCGGGGCGGTGGACGTGATCCTGGTGCGGCTGACGGCGAGCGGCGAGGGATTCGACTTCGGCCGGAGCATCGGTCCGTATGGTGACACGGCGTTTCTCGAGGTGCTGTCGGCCGCCGCGACGCTCGGCGTGTTGACGCCGGTCGAGCGCGACATGGCGCACGCGTACACGGTGCGCGCGCTGCGGCGCTACGCGACGTTCTGGTACGACGAGCGCCGACAGACGGTGAACCTGTGGGAGGATGGGCGCCGAACCGATGCGTATCGCGGCAAACACCGCGTGCTGGGGGAGAATCTCAGTCTGTCGCACCAACTGCTGTACACGAGTCGCGAGTGGATCGCGCTCGGGTACGGCGATCGGATGCCGACGCCTGCGTACGATCGCTGGCGTGCATCGCGGCCACCGGTGGTGCTGACGTGGTTTGCGCGCGGCGTGCACGATCGTGCGTTGCTGACGGTGCGCGACAGCGATCGCGTCTTCAGTCTGCCGATCATCAATGGTGGTGCGGGGCAGCATGCGCACACGCCGTACTTCCCGATCCCGTTTGCTCCCGGCGTCGTGGCCGGCGTGGCGGATGCCACCTTTCCGCAACTGGTGCCGGCGCTGCGCGTGCGGCGCACGCCGGGAGATTCGGTGCGCACGGTGATGCCGCTGGCGTATCAGCGGGACATCCGGCTGTCGCGACGCGGGCGCGCGACGACGATCACGTGGCGCCAGGATGCGCTGGACGCGATCGGTGCGGTTGGACCGCGTCCGGATTCGACGGCGCGGGTGAGGACGACGTATCGATTCACGCCGGGGGCCGTGCGTCGGACCGACGAGATTCGGACGCGGCCGGGCGGGGTGGTGGAGTCGGTTCGCGTCGAGTTTGCGACGTTTGGCACCGGGGCGACGGTCGACGGGACGACCATTCGGTTCACGAGCGGCGCGATCCGCGAGTTTTCGGTGTCCGGATTCGACGTGTGTACGGCGACGCCGACTCGTGGTGATTCCGCGTATTCGTCGCCGAACGGCGCTATGATGACCCTTATACGTTGCGATGCTGACGCGGCTTACGGTGGTGGTGTGAGGCGGTTGGCGTGGGAGTTTCGGTATCGGTGAGGGCGATTGACTCGCATCAATGTTCATATTGACAATATCAATGTGGACACCGTACTGTCGCCGTCATGCGGATCGACCATGCCACCGCCACTCCCCTCTACCAGCAGATCGCCACCGAAATCCGGCGGCAGATCGTCGACGGTGAGCTCGTCGTCGGCCAGCGACTCCCGCCGCACCGCCAGCTCGCCAAGCAGCTCGGCGTCTCGCTCATCACCATCAACAAGGCGCTCTCCGGCCTCGTCAGCGAAGGCGTCCTCATCAGCCGAGTCGGCTACGGCACCACCGTCGCCGTGCGTCCGGCCGCCATGGCGATGCACACGCTCGAACTCGCTGCCGCATCGCGCGCGGGCGCCGGCCCCGCACTTGGCTTCGTGCTGCGCGATCTGAACTCCCCGTACTTCTCCATGGTCGCGACGGCGTGCGAGAAGCACGCACACTCCCGCGGCCACGGCCTGCTCGTGCTCTCCAGCGGCAACGTCGCCGAGCGCGAAGACGTGCAGTTGCGCCGGCTGTTGGCGGCCGGCGTCCAGGGGCTCGTCGTCGTCAGCATGAGTCGCACCACGTATCGGCTGAGCGAGTCGTTGCTCGCGCTGCAGCAGCAAGGCTTCCCGTTCGTGATGGTGTCGTTCACCGTCGGCGACAACGTGCCGTTCATCGGGAGCAACCTCGATCTCGCCGGCGAGCTCGCCGTCGAGCATCTGCTCGCAATGGGACGTCGCCGCTTCGGCTATCTCACCGATCGGTTCGGGTCGCTCTCCGGCGCGGCGCGATCGGCGGCGTTTCGTCGCGTCGCACAGGAGCGCGGCCATCCGATCGACGATGCGTTCGTGTTCGAGTATCCGTACGAAGGCGAGTGGAATGACTTCCGCTCCGGTCGCGCGCTCGGGCAACACATCGCGGGACTCTCCTCGCGTCCCGATGCGATGTACGTGTTCAACGATCTCGGGGCGCTCGGGCTGATCGAAGGACTCACCTCGTCGGGACTCCGGGTTCCCGACGATGTCGCCGTCGTGGGATTCGACGGGATTGCCATGGGCGCGCAGGCGCCGATCCCATTGACGACCGTGCGTCAGCCCGTCGAGCGAATCGGTGCGCATGCGGTCGATGCGGTGCTCTCGCAGATCGGCGGCACGCCGTGGACGTTTCCCGACCTGCTCACGCCAGAGCTCGTGATTCGTGCCTCGAGTGGTGCGCCGGCGCGCATGCGCACGCGCGAACTGCATCTCGAGAGCGCCGCCGACACAAGCCGCCCCATGCGTTCGCTCGCCGAACATGGTGCCGCGGGGCGCGCCGACGCATCGCTCCCCACGCCTCCTGCACGTTCTCGCCCCAGCATCCATCCGCCATGACCGGATGTGGTGCCCCGCCGCGGTGCTGGTGTGACCGCGTCTCTCCTCCCTCCGGCGCGACTGCCGACCTGAGTGTCGGTCCTCCCTCCCCCGCGCGCCCGTCCCCGACCGTCGGAGTTCGCTCGATGAAGTGGCGACTGCTCCCCCTCGCCCTGCTCGCCTGCGTCACGACCGCGCCGTTGCGCGCCCAAAGTACGGTGCGCGTCGACGGTACCGTTCGCGACTCGGCGGCGGGTACGCCGCTGGCTGGTACGACCATTCTCGTGCTCGGCACCAAGGCGGCAGCGACCGCCGCGGCAGACGGCAAGTACACGCTGCGGGTGGCGCCCGGCACCTACCTCGTGCGTGCGCAGCGCATCGGCTATGCCGCGCAGCAACGCTCCGTCGAGATCGTCGCCGGACGCGGCAACGTGATCGACTTCGTGCTCGCCGCGCGCGCCACGCAGCTCGAGGCGGTGGTCGCGGTGGGCTACGGCACGCAGCGCAAGCGCGACCTCACGGGTGCGGTCACCGTGGTGGGTACGGGTGCACTCGAGAAGGCGCCGCTGACGTCGATCGAGCAGTTCCTCGCGGGCACGGCACCGGGTGTCGTGGTCAACACCGCGTCCAATGCACCTGGCGGTGGCATCAGCGTGCGCGTGCGGGGCAACTCGTCGATCAGCGGCAACGCCGAGCCGC
>JALOPS010000352.1 GCA_025453745.1 Gemmatimonadaceae bacterium | reverse complement strand
GATCTTCTCCCTGTTCGACCAGATGCTGCTGTCTGCGCTGCCGGTGCCCAACGCCGAGCAACTGGTCTCGCTGGGTGCACCGGGACCCAAGCCGGGTTCGACGTCGTGTAACCAGTCCGGCAACTGCGAGCAGGTCTTCAGCTACGCGATGTTCCGCGATCTGGAGCGGGAGCAGAAGGTGTTCACGGGCATCGCCGGCCATTTCCTCTCTGGCGCCTCGTTTGCCGTGCGTGGCGAGCCGCTCACCGGTGAGCTGGCCTTCATCTCCGGCTCCTACTTCCCGGTCTTGGGCGTCGCTCCAGCGCGCGGCCGGCTGCTGAGCCCGGCAGACGATGATGTCATTGGCGCGCACCGGGTGGTGGTGATCAGCCACGACTTCTGGGCGCAGTCGTTTGGTCGCGATCCCAATGCGGTCGGACAGTCGCTCGTCATCAATGGCAAGTCGTACAGCATCGTGGGCGTGGCGGCCGAGGGCTTCACCGGGACGACGCTGGGATCGCGACCCAAGGCCTTCGTGCCGCTGACGATGCGGACCGACGTGCAGCCGTGGAACGAGTACTACACGCGCCGCAACACGTACGCCCTGTATCTCTTCGCGCGGCTCAAGCCGGGCGTGTCGCTCGAGCAGGCGAAGACCGCGCTGCAGACCGTGTACTCCCGCATCCTGCGCGACGTGGAGTTTCCGTTGCAGGAAGGGATGAGCGATCAGACCAAGGAGCGCTTCCTCAAGAAGCAGCTCATCATGGAGCCGGGGGCACGCGGGCAGAGTCAGGTGCACGGCGAGGCAAAGACGCCGCTCTACATGCTCTTTGGCGTCACCGGCACGGTGTTGCTGATCGCGTGTGCGAACATCGCGAATCTGCTCCTGGCGCGCGGCGCGGGGCGCGCCACGGAGATGGGCGTGCGATTGGCGCTGGGCGCGACGCGACGACACCTGCTCGTGCAACTGCTCACCGAGTCGGTGCTGCTCGCGACACTCGGCGGCGTGGCGAGTCTGCTCGTCGCGAGCTGGACGCTCAAGGGGATCGCCGCACTCCTGCCGCCGCAGGCTGCTGCCGCGTTTCACTTCGCGTTGCAGCCGTCGGTCGTGCTGTTTGCGGCGCTCGTGGCCATCGGCACCGGGCTGCTGGTGGGGCTCTTCCCGGCGTTGCACAGCACGCGTGCCGACCTGATCTCGACGATCCGCGCCGGGGCCGGCCAGATCGCGGGCGCTCGCGGCGCCTCACGCTTTCGCGCCGCGATGGTGACCGTGCAGGTCGCCCTGTCGATGGCGCTGCTCGTGTCGGCCGGGCTCTTTCTCAAGAGCCTGGTCAACGTGAGTCGCGTGGAGTTGGGCGTGCCGATCGACGACATGTACACCTTCTCGATTGCGCCGGGCAACGCCAGCTACGACAGCACACGCAGCGCACAGCTCTTCCGCCGTGTGCACGATGAGCTCCGCGCCATGCCCGGCGTGACGGCAGTGACCGAGTCACGCGTTCCGCTGCTTGGTGGGTCCAACTGGGGCAACGACGTCCGCGTGCAGGGCTTCGCGCATGGCCCCGATGTGGATGCCGGTTCACGCTTCAATTCCGTGGGCGCGGGCTACTTCACTGCGCTCGGTGTGCGGTTGATCGGTGGGCGCGACTTTGCCGCGACCGATGTGGTGGGGAGCCAAAAGGTGGCGATCGTCAATCAGACCTTCGCGAAGAAGTTCGGCATCAGCCGCGATGCGGTGGGCAAGTTCATGTCGGAGGGGCAGGACTCGCTCGACATCCAGATCGTGGGCATCGTGCCGGACATCAAATACAGCGACGTCAAGGACACCGTGCCGCCGGTCTTCTATCGGCCATGGGCGCAGAATCCGCGCATCTCCGAACTGAGCTTCTACGTGCGGACCACACTGCCGCCTGCCGAGCAGCTCGGCAGCGCGCGTGCGGTGCTCAAGCGGCTCGCGCCCACCGTGCCCGTCGAAGAGATCAAGACGATGCCGCAGCAGGTGCGCGAGAACGTGTTTCTCGACCGGATGCTGAGCATCCTCTCGCTGGCGTTCGCGGGGCTGGCGACGCTCCTGGCCAGCATCGGCCTGTATGGCGTGCTGGCGTATGCGGTCACCCAGCGGACGCGCGAGTTCGGCGTGCGCATGGCGCTCGGTGCCGACGGTGGGCGGATCAAGCGCCTCGTCCTGGGCCAGGTGGGACGGTTGACGCTCATTGGCAGCGTGATCGGGATCGCGGGCGCCTTCGCCCTGGGTCGCGCGGCGCGCTCGCTGCTCTTCGGGCTCGAGGGACATGACCCGATGGTGTTCGTCGGCGCGGTGGCGCTCCTGACCGCGATCGCCTTCGCGGCCGGGTACCTGCCGGCGATGCGCGCCGCGCGCGTCGATCCCATGCGCGCGCTCCGGGTCGACTGATGGATATCGCGCGCACACCACCCAAGCGCACGCGACGTACCGCACTCATTGGCGCCGGCGTGGTCGGCGTCGCGGTGCTCACCGCCGTCCTGATGCGTCTCGATCCGGCGGTGCCGTCGATCGAACGGGCCGCGGTACTCATCGATACGGTGCGCCGCGGCGACGTCGTGCGCGAAGTGCGCGGGCCGGGGACGCTCGTGCCCGAGCGGATCCGCTTCATCACCGCGCAGGCATCGGCGCGCGTGGAGCGCGTCAACACCGAATCGGGGCAGACGGTGCAACCCAACGCCGTGCTGCTCGAACTCTCCAATCCCGACCTGCAGATCCAGACCATGCAGGCCGAGCAGCAGGCACGGCAGGCCGATGCCGATCTGATCACGTTGGCCACGTCGCTGCGCAGTCAGGTGCTCACGCAGCAGGGCACGGTCGCGACGACGCGCACGCTCTACGTGAGCGCGATGCAGGAGAGCGCTGCGGCCGACTCGCTCGTGCAGCGCAACCTCATCTCGACCTTCGAGAAGAACAACAAGCGCGCGCAGGCGGAGGAATTGACGACGCGGCTGCGCGTGGAGCAGGAACGTTTGGCGCTCCTGAGTGCCGCCATCGACTCGCAGATCGGCGCCCAGCGTGCGCGGGTGTCACAACTGCGCGCGATCGCGGCGAGTCAGCAGGCGCGGCTCGCCTCGCTCTCCGTGCGCGCACCGGAAGGGGGCGTGTTGCAGGATCTCTCGCTGCAACTCGGGCAGTGGGTTCCCGAGGGGACCACGCTGGCGAAGGTGGTGCAGCCCGGGCGCCTGAAGGCCGTGCTCCGGATTCCGGAATCGCAGGCAAAGGACGTGCAGATCGGGCAGCGCGCGTCGATCGACACCCGCAACGGGCTCGTCGCCGGTCGCGTGATCCGCAAGGACCCGAGCGCACTCGGCGGGGCCGTGACGGTGGACGTCGCGCTCGAGGGCACGCTCCCCGCCGGTGCCGTGCCCGATCTGACGGTCGACGGCACGATCACGATCGAGACGCTCAAGAACGTGCTCTATACGGGCCGACCGGCGCAGAGTGCCGGTGCGGGCTCGGTCTCGCTGTTCAAGGTGGTCGATGGCGGCGCGGCGGCAACACGCGTGGCCGTCGATCTGGGTCGCAGCTCGGTGAACATGATCGAGATCCTGCGCGGTCTCGAGGTCGGCGAGCAGGTCATCGTCTCCGACATGACGCCGTACGCCGCATCGCCGCGCATTCGCATCCGGTAGTCGTCACACTTCTCCTGCACACGCCATGTCCATTCGCTCCAACGGTGCGCCGCTCCTCAAGCTCGCGGGCGTACGCAAGGTGTTCCTCACCGACGAAGTGGAGACGCACGCGCTCTCCGACATCGACCTCGAGATCCGCGAAGGCGAGTACGTGGCGATCTCGGGGCCATCGGGGTGCGGCAAGTCGACGCTCTTGTCGATCCTCGGGCTGCTCGACGCGCCGAGTGCCGGGGAGTACACGTTGGCTGGAGAGCCGGTGGCGCAGTTGGCACCGGCCGATCGGGCTCGTGTCCGCAACCGACAGATCGGCTTCATCTTCCAGGCGTTCAACCTCATCGGCGATCTGACGGTGCTCGAGAACGTCGAACTGCCGTTGACGTATCGCGACATGGCACCGGCCGAGCGCCGGCAGCGCGCCGAGCGCGCGCTCGAGCGCGTGGGCATGACGCACCGCGCGAAGCATTGCCCCACGCAGCTCTCCGGCGGACAGCAGCAGCGCGTCGCCGTTGCGCGCGCGGTGGCCGGTGACCCCGCGATTCTCCTGGCCGACGAGCCCACGGGAAACCTCGACTCGACG
>JALOPS010000351.1 GCA_025453745.1 Gemmatimonadaceae bacterium | reverse complement strand
GAACCCATCCTCCCGGTCTGACCCGAACCCATCCTCCCGTCCGTACACCGCTCAAGTCCAGCTGACGGCTGTCAGCTCACAGCTCTCAGCTGCTCTCGCAGGTCGTGTCAACGGCCAGCGCCGCGGACTTGCTCACAACGTGAATGCGCCGGAGCTGCGGCTGACGGCTCGTGCCGTGCTGACAGCGCCAGCCCCCACTCGCGTACGCCTCGCGACAGCAGCTGACAGCTGTAAGCTGACAGCTGTCAGCTGGACTTCAGCAGCACGCTGAGAGCTGAGAGCTGCCCGGCTACTGCCCTTCAGCTCTCAGCTGCCCTTACGCATCGACGTTGGTCGCAAACCGCGCATTCGCTTCAATGAACACGCGCCGCGGTTCGACCTCATCGCCCATCAGCATCGTGAACGTCTGATCGGCGAGCACCGCATCCTCCATCGCCACGCGCATCATCGTGCGCGTCTCCGGATCCATCGTCGTCTTCCAGAGCTGCTCCGGGTTCATCTCACCGAGCCCCTTGTAGCGCTGCACCATCACCTTCGACGAGTCCCCGTTGCCCAAGCGCTGCGCGAACCCTTCGCGCTCCTTCTCGGTGAAGGCGTAGTACTCCTCCTTCCCCTTCGCCACGCGATAGAGCGGCGGTTGCGCGATGTAGATGAACCCCGCCTCGATCAGCTCCGGCATCTGCCGGAAGAAGAACGTCAGCAGGAGCGTGCGGATGTGCGCTCCGTCGACGTCGGCGTCGGTCATGATGATGACCTTGTGGTAGCGCGCCTTGTCGAGGTCGAACTCGTCCTTGTATCCCGTTCCGACCGCCGTGATGATCGTTCGGATCTCTTCGTTCGAGAGCACCTTGTCGATGCGCGCCTTCTCGACGTTGATGATCTTCCCGCGGAGCGGCAGGATCGCCTGGAACTCGCGCTTGCGCCCCTGCTTCGCCGAGCCGCCGGCAGAGTCGCCCTCGACCAGGTAGAGCTCGCAGAGCGCCGGGTCGGAGAGCGAGCAGTCGGCCAGCTTGCCCGGCAGGTTCCCTACGTCGAGCGCGGACTTCTTGCGCGTCAGGTCGCGCGCCTTGCGCGCCGCCTCGCGCGCACGCGCTGCGCTGATCGCCTTGTCGATGATCTGGTTGGCGACGCGCGGGTGCTCCTCGAGGTACGTCCAGAGCAGCTCGTTGACCACCGTGCGCACCGCCGTCTCCGCCTCGGAGTTGCCGAGCTTGGTCTTCGTCTGCCCCTCGAACTGCGGGTTGGGGATCTTGACCGAGAGCACCGCCGCGAGTCCTTCGCGCACGTCTTCGCCCGAGAGGCGGAGATCCTTGTCCTTCTTGGCCAGCGACGACGCCTTCTCGATGTACTTGTTGATGACCGTCGTCAGCGCGGCCTTGAAGCCCGAGAGGTGCGTCCCACCTTCGTGCGTGTTGATGTTGTTCGCGAAGGAGAACACCGTCTCCGAATAGCTGTCGTTGTACTGCAGCGCCAGCTCGATCGTGAGGTTGTCCTTCTGCGTTTCGATCGCGACGACTTCGTTGTGCAGCGGCTTCTTGGTGCTGTTGAGGAATTGCACGAACTCGCGCAGCCCGCCCTTGGCGTGGAACGTCTCCGTGCGCTCTTCGCCGGCGCGCTCGTCGGTCAGCGTGATCGTCACGCCGCGAATGAGAAACGCCAGTTCGCGAAGCCGGTTGGCCAGCACGCTGTAGTCGTAGCGCGTCGTTTCCGTGAAGATCGTGTTGTCGGGCTTGAACCAGACCTTGGTCCCTGTCTCCTTCGCGCCGGCCTTGCCGACGACCTCGAGCGGCTGCGTGACCTTGCCGCGCGCGAAGCTCATCGTGTGCTCCTTGCCGTCACGCTTCACCCACACGCGCAACGTGTCCGAGAGCGCATTGACCACCGACACGCCGACGCCGTGCAGACCGCCGGACACCTTGTACGCGTTCTTGTCGAACTTGCCACCGGCATGCAGCACCGTCATCGCGACTTCGACACCCGTCTTCTTCTCGATCGGGTGCATGTCCACCGGAATGCCGCGTCCGTTGTCCTCGACGGTGATCGAGTCGTCGGGGTGGATGAACACCTTGCACCAGGTCGCATAGCCGGCCATCGCCTCGTCGATCGAGTTGTCCACCACCTCGTAGACGAGATGGTGCAACCCGCGCGAGGATGTCGAGCCGATGTACATGCCGGGACGCTCGCGCACCGGCTCGAGCCCCTTGAGGACCTTGATGTCACCGGCGCCGTACTCCGGCGTGCGTTCTGGCGAGGGCGAAGCAGCGGCCATGCGTACCGTCTGAGAGGAGGGGGACCGGTGGCGCGCGCTGGGCGCCCACCGCTCACGATCGGGTCCGAATACACACCGAAACGGGCGCCACCACGCACCCGCTCCACAAGCCCAAAAACATAGTCGATCACACCCGGCAAGGCAATCCGGTCACGTCACCGTAAATGCTTGCGGCTCTTGCCATTACGGCCCGCGATCCGCCCCCGCGACCGGCTCGTCCGGCCGCGCCAGCACCCAGTACAGCCGTCGAATCGGTGGACGCCCCTCGACCCCGTTCAATCGGGCCAGCAACTGCGGCTCGAGCAGCGAGAGTTCATGCATCCACGCGTGCGTCGTCACCGCGACGACGAGCGTGCCGTCGCCCCGTACATGCTGCGGCAGCGTCACCCGCGCGATCTGCGGACCTACCAGCGCGCCCCACTCCGGAATGACCAACTGCTGTGCGACCCGCTCGGCGATCCCCTGTGCGGCCAGCACGCGCCCCAGGATCGCCCCCACCGTGTCCTCTCGGCGGGGCTGGCCACGGGCCTCGTCGTTCGGGCCAGGGCCGCCGCCGGAGCCGCTGTCGCCGCCCTCCCGGCGTGTGCCGCCGCGCGCATCGGGTCGCCGGCCTGTCATGACAACACGCCGTGCTGCATGCGGGCTCGATCCAATCGGGTGAATGCCTCCGGAATGTCGACCTCGCGCGGGACGACCAACACGACCTGGCCGAGCCCGGCCGCCTCGAACGACTCGAGAATGCGGCGCGCGCGCCCCGCGTCCAATTCCGCAAATGGGTCATCGAGCAGAAACAGCGGCGGATGCCCGAGATGTCCACGCCACGTGGCCGCCTCACACATGCGCAGTGCGATGGCCGCCGTGCGCTGTTGGCCGGACGACCCGAATGCGCGCAGTTCGCGCTCGCCGAGCACAATGACCAGCTCGTCGCGATGCGGCCCGTCGTGCGTGAGGGCACGGCGGACGTCGTGCGCTCGGCGCGCCGCCAGCGCCGCCGCCAGCGCCTCCCGTGCATGCGTCGCGGTGATGTCCGCCGTCTCGCCGATCGACGTGCGGTAGCTGAGCGCGACCGGCGTCTCTTCTCCCAACGCTTCACATCGTTCCGCGAAGCGCGACGCCCACGTCGCCACCCACCGCGCCCGTGCCGCGACCAACTGCCCACCGTGGTGCGCGAGCGCCGGCTCCCAGCTCGCCACCTCATCGAGATCTGCGTGCGCGCCACGACGCAGCGCACCATTGCGCCGTTCGAGCGCGGCGCGATAGCGCGTGAGCGCGTGCAGATACGTCGCGTCCGTCAGCGCGAGCAGGACGTCGAGGTAGCGTCGCCGCTCGGCGGGCCCGCCAGCGATGAGCGCCACATCGCTCGGACTCACCAGCACCGACGGAATCGTCCCCAGGGCGCTCGCCAGCCGACGCGTCTCCACCCCGTCCACCCGCACGCGCTTGGTCCGCGTCGCGCGGTCGATGCCGATCGTGATCGTCGCGCGCGCATCATCACCACCGCGCTCCGCACGCAGGTCGCACGACGGCGCACCAAAGCGAATCACGTCCACATCACGCGTGCCGCGGATCGATCGCAGCAGATTCGCATACGCGATCGCTTCGAGCAGGTTCGTCTTGCCATGCCCGTTGTCGCCGACGACGGCCAGCCCTTGCGGGGCCAGCCGGAGCTCGAGCGGCGCGAGATTGCGAAAGTCGCGCGCGACGAGCGTCGCGAGCACGCCTCAGCGACCGGTGAACGCGCTCGCGCGCTTCTCGAGAAACGCCTGCATCCCCTCCTTCATGTCGGCCGTCGACGAGAGCAGGCCGAAGTGATCGGCCTCGATGCGCAGGCCGTCGTCGAGCCCCTGATCGAGGCCACGGTCGACGAGTTCGATGCACCCCGCCAGGGCAAGCGGGGCATTCGCGAGCATCGCCGTCAGCATCTGTTGTGCCGCCGGGAGGAGCTCTGCGGCA
>JALOPS010000350.1 GCA_025453745.1 Gemmatimonadaceae bacterium | reverse complement strand
GGAGGAGATTGGTGCTGAGCATCCGACCGCGCTGCAAGAAGCCTGCCGGCGGGGCATGTGCGCCACTCCCGTCGGGAGCCGATCGGTCGTTCGCCGCAGCTGTCGCATCCACGCGACGCAATTGCGTCGCGGATGCGACGTGTCGCGCAGATCAGGAGCGCTTGATCTGCACGAGTCGCTCCTTCGCCAGGCGACGCCCCGTGGGCGTGGCCGCGAGTCCGCCGCCTGCGGTCTCGCGGTAGCGCACATCCATTGCCCGACCGATCTCGCCCATCGTGTCGATGACCTCGTCGGCGGGAATCGCGAACTCTATTCCTGCGAGTGCCATCTCGATCGCCGCAAGCGCAATGGCGGCGCCGGTGGCGTTGCGAAACACGCACGGCAGTTCGACGAGCCCACCCAACGGATCGCAGACGAGCCCCAGCGTCCCCTGCTGCGCGAGCGCGACCGCATGTCCCGCCTGGCGCGGTGAACCGCCCAACATCTCTGTTGCCGCACCCGCCGCCATTCCCGCCGCTGCGCCCGTCTCGGCCTGGCATCCTCCCTCGGCGCCCGAGAGTGACGCGCGCTCGGCAACCACTGCGCCGATGAGTCCGGCCGTGGCGAGGGCATCGATCACACGATCGTCCGGAATCGCGCGCGCCGCCGCGAGGCCGGTGAGCACGGCCGGCAGCACGCCGGCACCGCCGGCCGTGGGTGCCGCGACGATCACGCCCATCGCCGCGTTCACCTCCTGCACCGCGAGCGCACGGGCCAGGACATCGCGAAACGGCGTATCCGCCAGCGGACCCGCAGGGCCGGTGCGGAGCTTGGCGGCGTCGCCACCAACGAGACCGGAGTTGGAGCGCAGGTCCCCCGTCATCCCCTGTGCGATGGCACCGCGCATGACCTCGAGCGCGCGGCCAAGCGCGTCGCGGATCTCGGCAACGGGGCGGCCCTGGTCACGCGCTTCCGCCTGCAGCGCAAGTTCCGAGAGCGGCATCTCATACGCCTCGGCATCGGCGATGGCTTCAGCGAGTGTGCGATACATATCAACGATCCCGGGAGGAGGCGTTCATGCACTCACCTTGTCGAGCCGGAAGGCCCACGTCACCCACGGGAGCGCACGGATCGCATCACGTACCGCTTCGCCCGGTTGCTCATCGGTCTCGATGACCATGAAGGCATCGCCGCCGCGCTGTTTGCGCGTCAGCCTGAGCGTGGCAATGTTCACACTGTTGTCGGCGAGGATCCCGGCGATGCGCGCGATCGATCCCTTCACGTCTTCGGCGACGATCGCGATCGTGTGCAGGTTGCCCGTGATCTCCACCGGGTACCCGTCGATCTCGCTGACGAGCACACGCCCCGCGCCCAGCGATGCCCCCACCATCACCGCGTGCCGATCGCCACGCTCCACGGTGATGCGCACGGTGTTCGGGTGCGCGTCGTCGGCGATGGTCGTCTTCTCGAAGTCGTAGTCGAGCCCCTCGCGCTCCATGATGTCGAGCGCCTCGCGCAGCCGTTCGTCATCGGGGCGGAAGCCCATGAGGCCACCGACGATCGCCTTGTCGGTGCCGTGCCCTTCGCCCGTCCGCGCAAAGGAGCCGTGCAACTCGATCTTTGCCCGCTGCGGCGTGCCGCCGACGAGACACCGGGCCAGCAGACCAAGTCGGCACGCGCCGGCAGTGTGCGACGAGCTCGGCCCGACCATCACGGGGCCGATGATGTCGAGGATGGAGACCATGCCGGAAGCTACGCGCCGCCAGCGCCGGCCGCGCCCCGCTACCGGGACGCGATCATCGGCCTGAGATAGCGCCCGGTGTGGCTCGCCTCGACACGCGCGACCTCCTCGGGGGTACCAGACGCCACGATCGTCCCACCACGGGCGCCGCCATCGGGGCCCAGATCGACGATCCAGTCGGCCGTCTTGATGACGTCGAGGTTGTGCTCGATGACGAGCACGGTGTTGCCGCGGTCGACCAGCCGATGGAGTACATCGAGCAGCAGTCGCACATCCTCGAAATGAAGACCGGTGGTGGGTTCATCGAGGATGTACAGCGTGCGCCCCGTATCCCGCTTGGAGAGCTCGGTGGCGAGCTTGACGCGCTGCGCTTCACCGCCGGACAGTGTGGTCGCGCTCTGGCCCAGGTGCAAGTAACCCAACCCCACGTCACGCAGCGTTTCGAGCTTCCCCGCGATGCGTGGCTGATTCTCGAAGATGCCGACCGCGTCCTCGACGGTGAGGTCGAGCACGTCGGCAATCGAGAGGCCGCGGAAGCGCACTTCGAGAGTCTCGCGATTGAAGCGCTTCCCCTTGCACACTTCGCACGGCACGAAGACATCGGGGAGGAAGTGCATCTCGATCTTGACGAGGCCGTCGCCTTCACACGCTTCGCAGCGCCCGCCCTTCACGTTGAACGAGAAGCGCCCGGGGCCGTAGCCGCGGATCTTCGCCTCGGGCATTTCGGCGAAGAGCTCGCGGATGGGCGTGAAGAGCCCCGTGTACGTCGCGGGGTTCGAGCGCGGCGTGCGCCCGATGGGGCTCTGATCGATGTCGATGACCTTGTCGAGATGCTCGAGCCCCGTGATGCGCTTGTGGCGCCCGGGGATCACACGCGCCCGATAGAAATGCCGCGCCAGCGTGCGATGGAGAATGTCGCCGATGAGTGTGGACTTCCCCGACCCCGACACGCCCGTCACCGCGACGAAGAGACCAAGCGGGATCTCGGCGGAGACGTCGCGGAGATTGTGCTCCTTGGCGCCCTCGATGCGCAGGGCACGCTTGGGGTCCGCGATGCGGCGCGCACTCGGCACGACGATCTGTTTGGCCCCGCTCAGGTACTGCGCCGTCAGCGACCCGGTGGTCTCGAGGACTTCGTTGAAGGTGCCGGCCGCCACCACCGCACCACCGTGCTTCCCCGCGCCCGGCCCGAGGTCGATGAGGTAGTCGGCCTCGCGCATGGTCTCTTCATCGTGCTCGACGACGATCACCGTGTTGCCCAGATCGCGAAGCTGCTTGAGCGTGGCGAGCAGTCGCCCGTTGTCGCGCTGGTGCAGCCCGATCGACGGCTCGTCGAGGATGTAGAGCACGCCGCACAACCGCGAGCCGATCTGCGTCGCCAGACGGATGCGCTGCGCTTCACCGCCCGAGAGCGACTCGGCCGAGCGATTGAGCGTGAGGTAGTCGAGCCCCACATCCACGAGGAAGCGCAGGCGATCGCGGACTTCCTTCAGGATGGGTCCGGCGATCTGCTCATCGAGCGGCGCCGGACCGCCCCTGCGTGCGCTCGTGCCCGCCGCGCCACGCACCGGAACGCCGTCGAAAAACGCGAGCGCGTCGGAGACGGAGTACTCGGTGACCTCGCCGATCCCCTTGTTGGCCACCGTCACCGCGAGTGACTCGGGCTTGAGGCGCTTGCCATCGCACACGGTACACGGCGCTTCGACCATGTACTCGGCGAGCTCGAGGCGAATCGCGTCGCTCGAGGTCTCGTCGTAGCGCCGCTGCACGTGCGCGAGGATCCCTTCCCACGTGCCCGCCTCGGCGGCCGTCGCCTTGGTGGCGGTCGTGCGTGGGGCGGGCTTCGCGGCGCGTGCGGTCGGCTTCTTCGCGGTGCCGGTGCTGCTCGTGGTACCTGCACCATGCAGCAGTGCGTCGCGCACCTTGGCCGGCAGCTTCCCCCACGGCGCGTTGAGTTCGAAGCCGAGCAATTTCGCGAGCCCGGGGAGAATCACCTTGCGCAGATAGCCATCCGGCTCGCCCCACGGCAGTACGACGCCCTCGAGGATGGAGATCTGCGGATCGCCGAGGACGAGCTCGGGACTCACCGTGCGCCGCGTGCCCAGACCACTGCACGCGGGGCATGCGCCAAAGGGGGAGTTGAAGGAGAAGTGGCGCGGCTCGAGCTCCGGCATGCTGATGCCGCAGACGGCGCAGCCATAGCGCTCGGAGAAGAGCTCGACCGTCGGCGTCTCGCTGTCGGCGCGCACGACTTCCACGAGCCCTTCGGCGAGGCGCAGCGCCGTCTCGAGCGAGTCGGTGAGACGGCCGCGATCATCGGCCCGCACGACGAGCCGATCGACGACGATGGAGATGGAGTGGGCGAGCTTCTTGTTGAGCGTCGGCGGCGCGGCCAGCTCGACGGCGGTGCCATCGACGACCGCGCGCACGAAGCCCTGCTTTCGGGCGGACTCGAAGAGTTCCTTGAACTCGCCCTTCCGCTCGCGCACGAGCGGGGCACGGATCTCGATGCGGG
>JALOPS010000073.1 GCA_025453745.1 Gemmatimonadaceae bacterium | reverse complement strand
GGCGCTCTATCTCCACGACAACATGGCGCTCGAGACGCGCTCCCTGGGATTGCGGCGCCTGAGCGCCGACGGCGCCGACGCGACCAATGACACGCCACGGGTGCCGTCGACGACGGTTACCACGTTTGGCGCGGCCCTCTTCGTCCCGGTGCACTTCAGCGGCGCGCGAAGTCGCCGCGGCTTCTTCGTGGCGCCCGGACTCATCGTGAACCGGAACAGTTTTGACATCGATGCGGGTACGGGCTCCTCAGGTGGGCGCCGCTCGGCCACTATCTTGGCGGGGTGGCTCGACCTCGGCTTCAAGCACACCCTGCGTGGGCGTGTCTCCTCGCGGCATGCGGTCATCTTCCGCGAAGGGGACAACGTGGGCGGCACGGTCGGTGTGACGTCTGGCGTCAGCATCTTCTTCCGGTAACGGACTCCCGCGCGCCGGCCAGCGAACGCGACACCGTTCGCCGGCACGGCGCACGGCCTTCGCCGGGGACATCTACATTTCGTGCGTGCTGCCCGCCGATCCGAGACGCCACACGCGGTACTCCCCGGTGCCCGACGGCATCGCGAGAGGCACCTCAGCCGTGCGATATGCGGAGGCGCCGCCCCCCGCAGACCTGGCCGACGTCGTGCACTGCTTCTGGGAGCTGCGCACGCTGACCACGCTCGAGGAGGACTTCCACTACCACGCGCTCCCCGATGCGTGCGTGAACCTCCTGCTCAATCTGCTCGACACCGAGATCGCCGGCATCACGGCGCTCCACACCACGGCCACGGTGCTCACCCTGGGTCGGTCGTTCCACTATGTCGGCGTCCAGCTCTATCCCGGCGTGTGGCGTGGGAGTCGGGACGAGCTTGTCGATCGCTACGTGGGCACGCCCTATCGCGGCGCGCTGCCGCTCGTGCGCACGAGTGCGCAGCTCGTGGGGCTCGCCTTCGAGCAGATGACATCATCGCTCGCGGCACTCGTGCAGTGGTGCGCAGCGCACGGCGTCGTCGAACCCAACGCGATGACGTCGCGCATCCTCTCCCGGCTCGATGACATCACGTCGGTGACGGCGATGGCCGATCTGGTGGGGCTCTCACCGCGTCAATTGCAGCGCGCGCTCAAGCAGTCCACGGGCTTTGCGCCACACGACCTGCTCAAGGTGTTGCGCGTGCAGCAGTCGTTCCGGCGGCACTACCTCGATCTGTACAGCGACCAGTCGCACTACATCCACGCGTTCCGGAGCGCCACGGGGTACACGCCAGGTCAATATCGCACCCGCTTCGATGTCTGATTTCTACAAGACGACGCGGTGACGCGCGGCTAGCCTCTCGGCTCCACTCTACCATTGGAGCTGATATGGAGCGACCGAACGCCATCGGATGGTTCGACCTGTACGTTGACGACATGGACCGCGCCGCGGCCTTCTACGAGACGGTGTTGCAACAACGCCTCGACGTCATGGGCGACCCCACGGGCGAGACCGCGATGCGCGCCTTTCCGGCGAACATGAAGGGCTACGGTGCCGCCGGCGCGCTGGTCAAGTCGGCGCACGCGCGGCCAGGAGTCGGCGGCACGCTGGTGTACTTCAGCGTGGAGGACTGCGCGGTGGAGGAAGCGCGGGTCGCGGCCGCGAAGGGCACGGTGGTGCGACCGAAGTTCTCCATTGGCGAGTTCGGCTGGGTGTCGTTGTGCATGGACACCGAGGGGAACATGTTCGGATTGAACTCGATGCGGTGAGGCGGGGCATCCGCGAGGACGAGTCGCCGTCGATCTTCCCCGTGCGGATCCCAGGCGGAGTCGTCGCGGCGAACGTTGCGCGGCGACATCCCGCAGGCGGCGGCGGTCACGTGGTGGACCGCCGCACGCGCCCACCGCGATGGCGACACGACAGATCGCCCCGTCACGCCCCGCTCACGTGTCGCCGCCGTTCGTTGCGTCTCGCCCCTATGGCGTACCCGCAGCCTCTCCGTGCCACTATTGTCTCGAGCACGTGCTGCAGGATCGACCCAGGACTCTCGCTCGCTCGATTGTCGTGCTCACACTCGTCGCGGTGCGCTCCGCCGCAGCATACGCCGCGCTCGCGTTGGCCGCGTCGACTGTGCTGGCGCCCTGCCCCACCGCAGCACAGTCCGCACGCGCCGACAGCCCGTACGACCTCGCCCGCCTGCGCCCGGGAGAGCCCACCTGGGCTCCGCTCATGCGATTGCGCGCGGCCGCGCCGCGGTTCGCGGCCGACACCGCGTCCGCAGCACGCGCAACCTGGCTCCAACTGCTCGCGCAAGCCGAGGCCACCTTCGGCAACACACAGCGGGCACTCGCCAGCTGGGACCGACTTGGCACGCCGAGGGAGGCCGACCTGGCCGCGACCCGGCAGCGCTTCCTCGCAGCCCGGCAGGTGTCGGCGTTCGACACCGTGCTTGCGACGGCGGACACGGCACGCGTGATCATGGTCAACGAACGCCACCATGCATCAGCGGATCGTGTGCTGACGCTGCGCCTGTTGCGTGCGCTGCGCGCCAAGGGGTTTCGCTACTTCGCCGCGGAGGCATTTGCGCCGGACACGGCACTGCCGACGCGCGGCTATGCGCTCGATGACGACCGCTACACGAGTGAGCCAGTGTTCGCCGAGCTCGTGCGCGAGGCACGTCGACTCGGGTACACGCTCGTGCCGTACGAGGCCGCCGGTCGCCAGTTCGACGAACCCGACTCCCTCTCGCCGCAGCAACGGCGCGACTACGCGCAAGCGACCAACCTGGCGGCTGCAACGATCGCTCGCGATCCACAGGCAAAGGTGCTGGTACATGCCGGCTTCGACCACATTCGCGAACGGGCCACGCCGCAATGGTCGCCGATGGCCGCGTACTTCACTGCACGCACGGGGATCGACCCGGTGACGATCGATCAGACCAGCGGCACCGAGCGCGGCACGCCCGCATTCGCGCACCCCGTACATCGTGCGCTCGCGGGCGCCCTCTCGAGCGAGGGTACGGTGTTCGTCAGCGACTCCACCGCCACGCCGATCGGAAGCGCCGCAATGGCGGTAGACCTCGTCGTCATCCGCACCGCCGGTGCACTGATCGACGGGCGCCCGGCATATCTCACCCTCGGAGGCACGCGACGCGCCGTACGCGTGGCGACGCCGGCGTGTCGCCGTCGGCATTGCGTGCTCACCGCACACCACGCACACGAGCCGGATGCGGCGAGGGTGCTCGATCGCGTGGAAGTACATCGCGCGGACGGTGCGACGCTCTTTCTGCCCACCACTCCCGTCAGACTGACGGTGTACACCGTGGATGGGCGGCGACTGCGGCAGTGGACGCTCGGCGGTCGAGCGCGCTGATCGCGCGTCCCGCGGAGGTCGCCACCCTCAGCGTGTCGGCTGCTGCAACACCACGTCGCGCTCGGCGCGCCACACGCCGCCGACCTTCACCGGATGGACGACGCCCGATCCTCCGGGGGCCTGCTGCGCCGCGCGGATCGCCGGCGTCAGGCGCGGATCATCGTCGAACATCGTGTCGTTGATATAGATGCCGCGATGTCCGGGGAACTGTACTACCACGTGCACGTGCGACGGCTCACTGCTGCGCGGATAGCCACCGGGGCGAATGGTGTGCACCGTGACACGCCCACCGGCATCGGGGGTGGCCCATCCATGCAGCGCTCCATGGAATCGCAGGCAACCCGTGGCCGCGCGCGCCGGTACATACTCGCCGCTCCCGTTCGCGTGGTAGACATACACCAGCAGCGCACGCAGCGGCGCACCGCTCGCGGTGCGAAAGCGAAGGCGCAGCTCGAATCGCTCCCCGGGCTCCTGTGCGGGAGCCAGGTGCACCACCGATGCCGTGATACGTGCCGACGGTGCCGGCGGCTGACAGGCCGCGTCATCCGGGCTCGCCTGCCCCCGCGCCAGTCGCCACGGTATCGCCAGCGCCGCGACGCCCGCACACACGGTGCACCGGCGAGCGATCATTTGTACTGCCATCCGGCACGCGGTCATCGGTCGCCCCTCCCCTGGTCCACACGTGCGGTCACGTCGAACTCGAGGCTGATCTCATCATCGACGAGGTCGTTCGTGATGCGCGATCCCCGAAACGCCACGCCCCAGTGCATACGATCGAGCGTGGCGCGTGCGGTCGCACGGAGCAGCGTGGGCTCGAATGACCAGACCGTGGCTTCGAACGCGAACGGCCGCGTGACGCCTCGCAGGGTCAGTCGGCCATCGAGGCGCACCAGGTTGCCACCGTGCGCTCGGACCCGGTCGATGTCGAAGCGTGCCACCGGAAAGCGCGTCACGTCGAAGAACTCGGCGGCGAGCAAGTGCCTGGTGAGTTTCTGGCGCGCGTCTGCTTCGGCGACCGGCATGTCGGTCACTGCGATGGTGCGCATGTCGAGCTCGATCGCTCCGCCAAGCAGCTGCGCGCGGCTCGCGTCGTACTGCAACCATCCGTGACGGACGCGCACAATGCCGGCATGCGCACTCCGGCCACCGAACTTGGTGCCGCGCCAGCGGACCACGGATCGGCTCGTGTCCACGGTGGCGATGCCCGGCTTGGCGCGCCGCACCGCGACCAGCGGCGGCGACCGGCGTACTGCCGTGCTTGCGCGCGGCGTGACGGCGGCTCCACCCGTTGGGGCATCGACCGCCGATGTCACGAGACAGGACCAGACAAGAACGAGCGGGGCGACCATGCGAGGTTCTCCGTGAAGTCAGTTGTCAGCATGGATGCCGCCACGACACAGACGGTTTACGGCGGTGTCGCGCTGCTCAGTACGGCGTGCGCACGGTGACGTTCCCCCTGAACGACCGGGCCTCGATCGTGCCGTATCGCACATCGCCCTGCTGCTGTCCCTGGCGTACCGCCCCACCACGCGACCAGAGCTGCAGCACGGGGCGTGCTGCCGTCGACAGCGACAGGGTGATATCGCCCGCGTGAGACTGCAGCGAGAGACTGCCGCCGGGACGCACGGCGTCGAGTGTGATCGCGCCGCCAACGGTTTCGACGCGCCCCTCGACTTGCGAGGAGCGCAGCACGACCGCACCGCTGACGGTGCTGATGGTCGCGAGGGCATGCACTCGCGTGCACTCTACCGTTGCCCGGCTGCCGCGCACGCGTACGTCGCCCGATGCGTCGGCGAGTCGGACGGGCGCATCGATGGACTCGATCGTCGTGCTGCCGCGGACGTCGCGCACGCGGATCGCGCCACGAACGGTGTACGCTTCGAGCTCTACCTGCGTGCCTGCGAGGTCGAGCTCCGCATCGATTGCCTTGACCCAGAGTCGTGCGCGCCGAGGCACCTGCACGACGAGCCACGCCTGCGGCAACGTGCTGTCGACGCGTGAGCGCGCCTCCACACCAACCTTCACGTGCGGCGGTGCGCCGTTGCCGAAGAGCATT
The DNA here is from genome assembly GCA_025453745.1 of Gemmatimonadaceae bacterium. Classification (GTDB taxonomy): domain Bacteria; phylum Gemmatimonadota; class Gemmatimonadetes; order Gemmatimonadales; family Gemmatimonadaceae; genus JALOPS01. The sequence continues at coordinate 11,523 of JALOPS010000073.1, read as the reverse complement.
GCGTTCGGGCCAAGTGTACCCGCCAGGTGCACGGAGTCGCGATCCCACGTCTCGACGGTGAGCCGCCCGGCGGGCAGGTAGACGCGCACCGTGGCCTCGCCGTGCACGCGCCAGCCACGATTCGCCATGCTGGTGGCGCTCGCGGGCTGCGCGCCGAGGGCGGGTGGCTGGTGCACGACCGCGAGCAATGCGCCCACGATGAGCCACCGACGCGGTCGGCGTTCACGGCGGCGTGGCATGGCGATCATTCACCCACACGCGCGATGCGCGCCGTGAGTTCGCGGCGCCGTTCGTCGAGTGTCACGCGGAATGTGCGCAGCGCGGCGTCGTGCGGCGCGGCCCGCATCGCCTCCGACAGCTCGCGCGTCGCACGATCGAGGGCCTCGAACTCTGGCGCGGCATAGGCGCGCGCGAGGCGCTCCGCGGCCGCCATCGGAGCCGAGGGTACGCTCGCCGTCAGCATGCTGGAGTCGATATCACCCTCCGCCAGCGCCGTCTCCGGCACCGATGCACCGCGCGGTGGCGATGCGCGGCGCACCACGACGATCGCCAGCGAGGCCGCGAGTGCGACTAGCGCGACGGTCGGTCCACGTCGTGGCAGCGATCGGCGTGGCGTGATGCGCGCGAGGATATTGCGCCGCATCGCTGCCTGTTCGCTCCTTGAGAGCGGGTGTGCGGCAACGAGCCCTTCACCGGACTTCGCTCCCATCGGGAACGGCGCGATGGCGGCGAGGGCCGCGTCCACCCGACGCTCGCACGCGCGACACGCGGCGACGTGCCGCTCAATCGCACGGCTCTGGGCATCGGAGAGCGTGCCCTGTCCATAGGCTGTGAGCTGCGCCTCGAGGTCTGCGCAGTGCACCATCATCTCCAGCTCGCGTGGCGCAGCCGCGCCGGAACGGTCAGTCATCGGTCGAGCATTCCTCGCAGCAGACGCCGCGCGCGAAAGAGGTGCGCCTTGCACGTGCCCTCGGCGATGCCGAGCATCTCGCCGATTTCGGCGTGCGTGTAGCCAGCCAGGTCGTGAAGCAGGAAGACCGTGCGCGCGCCGCGCGGCAGTCGCTGCACCGCGGCGCCCAGGTCGAGCTGCGCGGCGAGATCATCATCGGCGGTTGCCGCAGCGGCGATCGGAGACTCGGAGACCAGTGCGTCGAAGTCGGCTTCGATCGCAACACGTTGCGCCCGCCGCCGTGCGCTGCGCGCCTCGGCAAACGCCAGATTGGCGGCGATGCGGTGCAGCCACGTGCCGAACGCACTCTCGCCGCGAAATGTCGCCAGCGCCTCCCACGCGCGCACGAACGTGTCCTGTACGAGTTCGCGGGCCCGCCCGCGGTCTCCCGTGAGCGATGCGCAGAACGCGAAGAGTGCACCCACGTGCACGTCGTACAGGCGCGCGAACGCGTCTGCATCACCCTCCGCCGCAGCGCGAACATCGGCCACGGGGTCGGGACGAGGCAGCGTCGTGATGGCGGGAAGCGACAGGGTCAGGTCCAGGGGAGTCGGCCGGATACGAGGGGTCAGACTTCCAGGTGCCGCTCGACGGCACACCGTTTACCGCACGGTGGGCGAACGTGACCGACCCGCGGCGCACACGCGAGGCGGTCGGCGCGCTACGCGTCCGCGTCGGGAACCATCGCGGCCAGGCGCTTGAGCGTCCGGAAGTACGTCGTCAGTGCGCGCGAGCCCGGCCGAGTCAGCGCAAGCCACGTGCGCTGCCGCGAGGCGACCGTCGCCTTGCGTACGCGCACGTATCCTGCCTCCTCGAGCTGTCTGATGTGTTTCGACAGCACGGAGTCGCTGACCCTGGTTTCCTCGCGCACGACCGAGAACTCGGCTTCATCGGTTGCGGACAGGAGGGCACAGATCTGCAGCCGGACGGGAGCATGAATGACCGGATCGAGCCAGAGCTCCGTCACTCTGGCTCCTCCAGCAGCTCGGCGCGCCATGCGCGGTCCCATGCGGCACTGGCGCGGGCCGCGATGAGTCCGAGGAGCACGCCACAGACGAGCGGCCCGCGACCGTCGGGGTAGCGGTCGCGCAGCGCGATGGCGAGTGCCCCTGCGAGCGCGGTCGCCACACCGATGCCCACGGCAATCGTGCGCGTGCGTCCTGCACGCCAGCCGAAGACGTGCAGCCCCGATTGGCGCCGCCAGAGCGCATATGCGCCAAGCAACAGCAGCATGCACGCGGCGGCCGAGATGGGGACCCATCGATCCGGGAGCGCCAAGCCGGCGACGAGCCCGCCCACGCCAACGCCGTACGCTGGCGGATACCACCACGGCGTGGCCGCACGCGCGGCGATGCGTGCACGCGCCTGCCGCGCCACATCGAGCGCCCCTGCCGCATCGCGGGCATCGAGGCGGGGCGAGTGATAGTCGTGCTCGTCGGTCATCTGTAGTGATCGCAACACATCAGGAACGCACCGCCGCGCCGCGAGGCACGCGGTGGAGATGCACGCACCAGCGTGGCATCCGCGATGACAGCGCGTGCCACGCCCGTGACTTGACGATGTGGAAAGTAACGATCACTTTCCGCCTCGGCAAGTCACGATTCTCTGGCCCCTCGGGGGAGATGGAGTACGCACGGTCATGCAGCTCGTGGTCTGGTTGATCGCCGTCCTGGTAGGGGTGACCTACTGGACGTGGAACGATACTCGGCAGTACCGGCAGTTTGTCGCTGAACGCGACAGTGGCCGCCGGCGCGCCTTCTACTGGCGCTGGACGATGCAGAGCTTCGGGCTCCTGACGCTGGCTTCGCTCGTCACGCTCGGGCTGCTTGGCCGCTTCGATGCGCTCCTCGTGATGCCGGCGGAGTTCGAGGCACTCCGGATTGCGCGGCAGGGCGCGGCGACACCACCCACGGATACGCCCGACGCACGCCTCGGCTTCTACATCGGCGTCGCACTCGCCAGCGCCGTCGCGATCGCGATCTGGGCGCGGCGTGTGCGCACCATGCTCACGCCGGTGATTGCGGAGGTGGCCCCACTGATCCCGCGCAACGCGGCCGAACGGTGGGCGGCGCTGCCGCTGTGCATCAACGCCGGCTATTCCGAGGAGCTGTTCTTTCGCCTGGCACTCCCGCTGCTGCTGACCCACGTGACGGGCTCCGTCGCCGCTGGCACCGCGATCGCCGTGGTCCTCTTCGGGTTCATTCACTGGTACCAAGGGTGGAAGGGCATCGTCGGGACGATGCTCGTGGGCGCCCTGATGACGCTCGTCTACGTGACGTCGGGGTCGCTGGTGCGCGTGATGGTCACCCACGCACTCATCGACGTGGTGGGCCTGATCATCCGACCGATGATCGGCCAGCTCGTCGCCCGGCGCCGTGCATCGGCGCTCCCGTCGGAGGCGTGAGGCACCGGCAACCGCGTGCGCGGTGCGCGTGGGCCGCACAACGGGTCGGCTTGCGCGATTGAGCGGCGACACCGAGCGTGGTGCGATGCCACGCCAACCCGGACCCAAGCTTGCGCGCGCCCGCCGTGGTGCCGCCCTTCCCTCACCGCTTCCGCGCGTCGCTGCCCGACCCGCGAGTGCCGCCGATCGGGAAGCGCCGGCGCTCCCGGTCATTCGCAACGTGGTGGAGTACGCCGCGATCGTGGGATGGTGGGGCGCGCTGCTCTGGCTGCAGGGTACCGGGCGCGTCTCACCCGCCGCACTCGCGCTGATCGTGATCGCCGGCTGCTGGGTGAAGACCGCGCTCTTCGGCGTCGAAAACCTGCGGCAGCTCGTGCACGCCGCACGCGTCGACATGGCGCACTATCGCTTTCTGCTGCTGATGGCGGTGAACATCTCGCAGATGACACTGGCCTTTGCCTTCGACTTCCACGTGCTCTGGCGCCTCTCGGCGAAGGCGTTCTCCGGGATCGCGGCGGATGCCGGGCACGCCGAGGCGCTCTTCGACCTGTTCTACATGTCGGTGCTGAATTTCACCTTCTTCGGCTTCAGCGACGTGCTGCCGCAGTCAGTGCCGGCACGGATCGTGAATCTGACGGAGATCTTTCTCGCATTCGGAACGGTGATCTTCCTGCTGTCGGACTTCATCAGTCTCAAGGAGTCGTTGCGGGGGGACGCGAGCCGTCCGTGAGACTGACTGAACAGAAAACGACCAGTACTCACCGATTGGGCACGACAACGTCGAGCACGACGGAGTCGAGCTCAAAGCTCGCAATGCGTACGTTGTCGCGCGGGGTGACCTCGACGATCGTGTCCGTGCTGTTCGCCGCCACGCGCACTCGAATACAGCCGGCGAAGGATCCGCTGCTGATGGGGAAACCACCGCGACAGCGGTCGGACGCGTCTGCCACGGTGTTTGTCCGCGCGTAGGGCGTCCCAGTGCAATCGCCCGCGATTGGCAAGAACTCCAGGCGAGCGCCGCGCGCCGGCTGGCCACCTGCGAGCGCAGCGCGACCATTCACTCTCGCCGTCGGGAACCGGTGCGTCCACTCGTCCGACTCGCAGGCACTCAAGGCCCACCCGACGAGTGCACACGAAACGCAGGCCGATGCGCGAACGGTCAGCATGCAGGCCTCGTGCACAAGGAGCCGTGGGACATGTCAGGAGTCTTTGGCGGATTGCGATGACGCGATCGCCTGCTCGCCCCGCCCTACCCCTGCGCCGCCATGAGCTGCGCCACGCTGTAGATGATCAGCCCCACCAACCCACCCACGATCGTCCCATTGATCCGGATGAACTGCAGATCCCGCCCGATCGCCAGCTCGATCCGCTCGCTCGTCGCATGCGGATCCCACGCCGCCACGGTCTGCGCGATCAGCGCCGCCACCTCCTGCCGCGCACTCTCCACGGTATACCCCACCGCATCGGCCACCCACGCGTCCACCTTGCTCGTCAGTTCAGGATCCGCCAATACCGCGCGCCCCGCCGAGGCCAACCACCGCTCGATCGCATCGGGCTCGCCACTCTCCGCATCCTGCGCACGCTCGGCGTACCGCACGATCGCCGCCTTCGCATCAGCCCAGATCCCCGCCGAGAACTCCGCGACGCGCGGGTGATCGAGCACATCGAGCTTGAGCTGCTCGGCCCGCGCAATGGTCGTGGGCGAGGACCGCAGCGACTCCACGAAGCGCTTCACGGCCTCGTCGTAGCGCCCGCGCAGCGGATGATTGGGATCCTCCGCGACCGCCGCGAGCGTGCGCTCGACGCCGGCGACGATCTTCTCGTGCAACCGGTTCTCCGCGAACTCGGGCACCCACCACGGGCTCTCGGCCTTGATGCGCTCGCGAATGGTCTCTTCGTTTTCCGCGATGAAGCGCGCCGCGAGCCTGAGCGCATCATCCAGCAGCGCGTGGTGCCGCCCGTCCGACGTGATCACATCGAGCAGCTTGGCCACGAGCGGGGCCGCCTGCGTGCGCCGCAACCGGGAGACGATGCCCCGATCGACGAGCTGCTGCACGTCTTCGTCCTTGAGCACCGCCGCCGCGCCGGCCAGCGCCTTGGCCACCTGCTGGGCGACGCGCTTGCTGTTGACCGGGTCGGCCAGCCAGCGTGCCGCGCGTTCGCCGATGCGCATCTGCCCGAGCTTGCGCTCGACGACGTCCCGCGTGAGAAAGTTCTTCTGGACGAAGTTGCCGAGCGCATTGCCGATGCGCTCCTTGCGCGACGGCACGATGGCCGTGTGCGGAATGGGGATCCCGAGCGGGTGGCGGAAGAGCGCCGTGACGGCGAACCAATCGGCAATTCCGCCCACCATCGCCGCTTCGCCGAATGCCGCCACGTAGCCAAGCCACGGCCAGCGCGATGCGTACGCGCGCGCAACGAGAAAGAGTGCGGTGACCGCCACGAGCAGCCCGGTGGCGCGCGCCTTCATCGAGGCGAGTCGCCGACGCCGCTCCGCTTCGTCGGGGATGGGCGCGAGCGGCGGTGGCTCGAAGCCGCCCTGCACCGGCGGCGTGCTCGCGGGGACCACCACGGCCGTCGATGTCGCCGTGGGCGGCGCGGCCAGCAGCTCCGGCGGCGTCACGCCACGGTCAGCGCGACGCGCCGAGGGTCACGGCGCTCGTGAGCGTGACACCAGCCGGCGCGTCGGTGAAGATGATCACCGGTCGCCCGTCGATCTCGCGCGTGGCAATGGTCACCGTGCGCGCGCCATCGCGCTCGCGCGCGGCGATATCGAATCGGCGCACGTCGCCCTCGCGCGCGCCTTCGGGATTGCGCACCGCGTTCTTGTACCGCTTCCGCACCACATCGGCGAGTCCGAGCGCGAAGTTGCCCGCCATCACCGGCGTATCCCACACCGAGGCCCACGCGATCGCGTCGCCCTTGGGCGTCTCGACCAGTGCATACCGATCGCCATCGATGCCGTGTGCGGTACGCGCGGCCACTGCCTCGTCGCGCAGATGCTGGAAGAAGATGAGCCGTGACTCGAACTCGCCGAAGCCGTTGTCGTAGCGCGTGGTGCCACCGGTGACCGTGATCGTCACCGGCGTCGGCGCGTCGGGCGCGGTACCGAAGAAAGCATCGTCGTTGAGCAACTGCTTGGTGGATACCGGAATCTGCGAGAGCAGCGTCTTGGCGGGCCGGCGCGCGACGAACTTGCGCACGAACTCCGCACCGCCCAGGTACGGGAAGATGAGCGACTCGCGAATCGCCAACGGTGCCGCGGCAAAGATCGGCTGCGCTTGCTGATTGTCGCGCACCGACTCCTTGATCGTCTGCCACGAGCCCTGCACCTGCGTGGCGAAGTTGCCGCCGAACTGATAGGCGAACTGCTCGTACACCGCCTGCCCCTCGATCACCGCCTGTGCGGCGGCCAACCGATCGGCATCGCCCGTGAGCGACTGGATGGAATCCACATTCACATGTTGGTCCTGCAATGCGTGCACGAGTTCGTGCGAGAGCGTGGTCTTGAGCAGATCGCGACGCGCCCCCTTCACGAGATACAACGCCTTCGTCTTGGGGTCGTAGTAGCCCACGATCTGCTCGGCGTAGAGACGTTCGAGGAGGGCGTAGAGATCGAGCGTATCGGGTACGAGCCCGAGCCGCTTGTACACCGCCCCCTGCGAGGTGATCTCCCTACGGGCGCGCTCGGAGCGAAGTTGCCGCTCCACGAACTGCCGCACCTCCTCGGGCGACTTCTCCTCCACCTTGGGGGGCGCCGTGAAGCAGAGCCCGGTCGACTGCTCGAGGCGCGGCGCGATCTCCCGCACCAGGTCGGCATACGGCCCCGAGACGTCGAGCGAGCCGGGACAGCCGCGGTCGGGACGACAGGCGGCGATGAGCGTGATGGCGGCGAGAGCCCCCAGAACACGAATCGCCCCGAAGCGGGGCGACCGAGCAGCGTGCGGCATGGTGACGCGAGTGGGTGACGCGCGCCGCGTCGTGCGGCGCGTCAGGCGATGCCGGCGAGCGAGAAGTACCACTGGATCGCCCGATCGCCCCAAAGCAATGCGACCATCGCCGCAGGCGCAAGGAAGACGCCAAACGGTACATCGGGGAAGGCGAACTCGGTGCCGGCCCGCTTGGCACGCACCCACGCGATGGGGCCGACGATGCAGGCAAAGCTCACCGCACCGAGAAAAGCACCCAGCAAAATGGTGAGCAGCGCGCGCTCCGCCCCGAGTGCCGCACCGACGACGGCCATCAGCGTCTCGTCGCCAAAGCCCATCGCCTCCTTTTTGAGCACCACTTCGCCGAGCCACCCGACAATGCGGATCGCCCCCGTGCCCACGCAGGCGCCAATGAATGCGGAGAGCGGACCGGCAAACTGCGACGCCGCGCCGAGCGCGGCGCCGGCCAGCGCGGCGGTGAGCACCCAGAGGAGACCGAAGACCGTGAAGCCGTCGGGGATGAGATAGTGCCGGGCATCGGTCATGCCGATACCGAAGAGCACCGTGCCGAACACCGCGATGCGCAGCGCTTCGAGCGAGGGCCCGTACACGATCACCGCGGCGAGCCAGCCGAGTGCCACGAGGAGCTCGACGGCGGGATACATCCACGAGATCGGCTGTGCGCAGCCGCTGCACCGGCCGCGCAGCACCAGCCAGCTCACCATCGGGATGTTTTCGAACCAGCGGATCTCGTGGGCACAGTTGGGGCAGCGCGAGCGCGGCGAGACCACGCTCAGCCCATCGGGCCAGCGGCTGATGCACACGTTGAGAAACGACCCGATGCATGCGCCCACCCAGAACGTGAGCAGCCGCACCGGCCAGAGCAGGTCGGGCGGCACGTCCAGCACGGCAATGGCCTGTGGCGCGATGGGAGGCAGCATCGAGAAGTTCATGCGTCGAACGGTGAGCGCGGCCGGCAGGCGTGCAGCAGAATGCCTGCGGCCACGGCGGCGTTGAGCGACTCGACGGAGGGAGCGATCGGGATCGAAACGATCCGATCGGCCCGCGCACGGGTGAGCGTCGTGGGACCCTGCCCTTCGTTCCCGATGACGATCGCCAGTCGCCCTGCCACGGCGGGGCAGTCGTCGATCGGCTGCCCGAGCGCGTCGGCGACCCAGCAGGGCGCCTCCGCACGCTCAAGGAACGCGTGAAACGTCTCCGAGGTAACAGGGAGTGTCGGGTGCGTGAACAGCGCGCCCATGGCCCCTCGAACCACCTTCGCGTTCCAGATGTCCACGGTGCCCGGGAGCAGCAGCGTGGCCGATGCCCCGAGGGCAGCGGCGGTGCGGACCATGGTGCCGGCGTTGCCGGGATCCTGGACGGCGTCGAGCACGAGGAAGCGCGCGGCCGCCGGGGCGGTGTCGAGAATGGTATCGGCGCTCCATTGGGGAATCGTGGCGACGGCAATGACGCCCTGCGGCTCGTCGGTGCCTGCGGCGTCGGCGAGGGTAGCCTCGTCCACTTCGTCGACGCGCGTGGCCGTCTTGGCCCGCTCGGCCAGTGCGGCACCGCGCGGCGTGGCCGCGAGCGATGGTGTCACGAGGATCCCCTCGACGGCGAGCGGCGAGGCGAGGAGCGCTTCGACCGTGCGCACCCCTTCGGCGACGAAGTGGCCGCGTCGTTCGCGCGCCTTGCGACGTTTCAGGTCGCGGGCGAGTCGTACTAGGTTCACCGGACCGCCTCGGGGGAGGCGGACCCCTGCCCTGTCCTCTCCATGCTGACCTCGTTGCCTCGCCTCGTCGTGCGTCGCGTTGTGCCGCTTCTCGTCCCGGTGCTGCTGGCGGGGTGTCTCGCCAGCACGCAGCAGGAGGTGCAGATGGGACAAAGCTACGCGGCGCAGCTCAATCGGCAGCTCCCGCTGATCACCGACCCCGAGGTCCAGCGCTACATCACCGTGCTGGGCGACTCGTTGGCGTCGGTGGCGGACGACCGCAATCTCGACTGGCACTTCTACGTGGTCGACAGTCCGGAGATCAACGCGTTTGCGGTGCCGGGTGGCTTCATCTATGTGAATCGTGGCTTGATCGAGCGCTCGGCGACGATGTCCGAGCTGGCGGGTGTGCTCGGGCACGAGATCGGGCACGTGACCAATCGCCACTCGATGAAGCAGATGCGGAAGGGGCAGGTGGCGAACATCGGCGTGACGGCGGGGTGCATCGTCTTTCCGAATGCGTGTCGCACGCCGGGCGCGGATGTGCTGATCAATGCGGGCGGTGCGCTCGCGTTCTCCAAGTTCTCGCGCGATGACGAGCGGCAGGCGGATGAAGTGGGTGTGAAGGTGATGGTACGTGCGGGCATCGATCCCAACGGGATTCCCGCGATGTTTCGCACGCTCGATGCGGAGCGGAAGAACCGGCCCGGAGCGTTGGAAGGGTTCTTTGCGTCGCACCCCATGCCGGCCGATCGCGTGGACGACACACAGCAGATGATCCGTGCGGTGGACCCGGCGATTCATGCCGCGATTCCGCTGTGACTCATCCGAAACGCCGCATCGCACCGGCTGGGCACGCTGACACGGGTTCTGCTTGTGGCCTTGAGCCTGACGCTGTTTCCGGTGGCCGGAGGCGCACAGGCCGCTCCGGCCATCATCTGCGACCAGTATCGCGGACCAGCACTTCAGGTCGACTCGCGCTCCGAAACGGACACGTTGCTTGGGCGGACCACGCTGCGCTTCCGGACACGGGAGGTAGTACAGTGCTCGTCACATCCAGGTCGCGATCTGGCGCTGTTCTGGCGATCGCGCGCCACTGAGACGACGAAGTTCTCGGATCTACTGTATGCATCGAACTTGGTGTGGGACATCGAGCTCGTGGACGCGCTGATGGGTGTCGCCACCCAGGCGACGTCCACCGACTCCGCGCGGCTTCATGCGCTCGCGGCCCTGGCCGGACAGATCTACCCCGACGCCCCGATGCCGAACGTCATCACTTTTCTTCGCATCGCTCCGCAGGGCGACGCGCCTTCGGTCTCCGTCCACCACTTTGGCAGGCGAGCCGCCTCGTGGCCGACCGGGTCGCTCGAGCGTATCGCGAGTTCGCTCGGCGGCGTATACGCGACCGCAGCAAATGCCGACCCTCGCCTCGCGGCGAAAGCGGTCGCCGGGTACGCTCGGCGCCAGATCGAAATGGAGAAGTGGAAGGGCTGGCAACCGCGCGCCACTGTCCGCCAGACTGACTCCACGCAACGCCCACGCCCATAGTCTTCCACGCTGTTCCGAGTGGAGCTGTGGATGCATCGCCCCGAATCCTGCGCGCCGATGGCACGACGGCGCCGCCCGCTACGGCGAGGATCGCCCACCGGCGACCACTTCGGCCAGGAATCGCCGCCGTTGGTCGCGCACACCCGCCGCAATCGCCTCGCAAACGTCGAGTGGAAACGCATTCGGCAACGCTGATTCGACGGTTGCCATTGCCGCGTCGGCCCCCTCGACCAACGTGACCATCCGCATCCATGCATCGCGAGCGGCCAGCCGACCAGCAAGGGCATGCCAGTGCCTCGCGTGTATCCGCGAGAGCTCGTAGTGCACCGATGTGCCGCGCAGCGCCATGGCAAGCCTGACACGCTGTCGGGGTAGCGTGCCAGCACGCGCACCGATGATCGGCCACGCGGACAGCACATCGTAGAGCGGCGTCATCGTGTGGCCGTCTCGGCGAAGGAAGATCGAGAAGTTTTTTGCGTGGCCGTCGACAGCCGCCAGCAGCCAGAATGCGAGCTGCGCGAGCGTGAACGTCATTGTGTCCGCCTCTGCGCGCATGCCACGCGCCAACACGTCGAGGCAGGCCGCAATGCCCGGCCCTCCATCGCTCTCGTACTTGCGCTCGCTCGGAGTCGCCGTGGCCTGGCAGAAGTCCTCTTGCGGGAGTCGCGCAATCCACTCGCGCCCATCGCCGTCGCGGCGCCACTGTCGGTCAAAGCGGTCCACGACGAGCGCTCGCACAGGCCCATGTGCGTCGGTGAAAGTGGCGATGGTTGCCGTTGCCACGTCGAGCCCTAGCGCCCGCAGGAAGGCAAGACAGAGCCATTCGTTCTCGACCGACGAGTGCAGATCCAGCCCCAGCCCACCCACCATGCCGAGTGGCAGCTTGAGCAGATGGGTCGTCGGCGTGCTGCCGACCGGTCGACACCAGCGATCGTCACGCTGGAGCAGCGCCGTCTTCTCCTGCGCGCCCGCAAGCGAGATG
>JALOPS010000072.1 GCA_025453745.1 Gemmatimonadaceae bacterium | reverse complement strand
CGGGCACCATGTCGATCTTGAGCACCGTCAGCACATCGTCGAGCGCGAGCATCCCCTTGGCCACCAGATCGTACACGGTCACCAGGATCGGCACCTTGATGAGCGACGCCGTCGAAAACGGCTCGTCACCACGGCGCTCGAGCCGCTCGCCGGTGTCGAGGTTGTGCACGGTGTAACCCACCACCCCGTGGTGCGCCGCCACCAGCGAGTCGAGACGCGCGCGCAATCGCGCCGTGTCCGCGCGCGTGTACAGCGGCGGCATCCGCAATACCGCACCGCCCGGGAGCGAGCGCGAGCCGGACTGCGCCGAGACCGTACCGGCGCCCATCGCGAGCAGCGCTCCGCACCCCACCGCGCGCCCCACACGTACCGCGCGGGCGAAGGCATCCTGCCCTCGCCCGCGCTGACCCATCCACCGCCGCGTCAACGGCATCACAGATCCGACGCGTCCTCGAACTGTTCCGTCGTGCGCGTCTCGAGCAGATCCCATTCGCGCCCCTGTCCGTCGTGCACGACCATGAGCTTGATCTTCTCCTGGGGCCAGGCATCGAACTCCTTCCCCTTCCCCTTGTAGACCTTGATCTCGTGTCCATCCTCGAACCGGAGCACGATCAGTGCATGGTCGTGGTTGGCGTACTGCTTGCGCACCCGCTGCGGCCGCTGCGTCATCGCCTGCTCTCCCCGGTCGAATGAAGGAACACTCTGCCCATCGCCATCAGGTCACCACGCCACGGCGGCCGGCCCAGGGCGTCCACGCCCCGGTGGCCAGGATCTCGTCGATCGCCGCGACGCACTGCTCGATCTCGTCGTCCCGCGTGTAGAAGTGGGGCGCCACCCGAATGCCCACCCCGTCGCGGAAGTCGACGAGAATGTCGCGGGCGAGCAGCGCCTGCGCCACTTCATACGCGTGCGGCACGTCGATCGCTACCGTTCCGCCACGGCGGGCCGCCTCCCGCGGCGCGTTGACCGTCCATCCGCGAGACTCGGCCGCGGCGATCAGCGCGGCCGTCTGTCGTTCGCTCTTGGCGCGAATGGCCCGCACGCCCGCCTCCGCGAGGAGCCGGGGCCCCTCGATGGCGGCAAAGAGCGCCGGCACCGTGGGCGTCCCGCCGAGCCATCGCCAGAGTCCGCTCGCCGGCTCCATCTGCTCGGCAAAGGCGAATGGTGTGCGATGTGCCTGCCACCCCGTCACCGCCGGCAGATGCCGATCGCGCACCGCCGGTGAGACGTACAGAAACGAGCCGCCGGGCCCCCCGCAGAGCCACTTGAGCACGCCGCCCAGGTAGAAGTCCACGCCGAGGGCGTGCACGTCGACCGGCAGCACTCCGACGGCGTGATACGCATCGAGCGCCACGAGCGCCCCCTGCGCATGCGCATGCTGCACGAGCGCCGCGGCATCGAGGACATACGCCGACTTGAACAGCACATGCGAGACGGCAACGAGCCGCGTGCGCTCATCGATCGCCGCATGCAACGCATGCGCATCGATGGTGAGCCCGTCCTCGCTCGGCACCACGACCACGCGCGCGCCCAATCGCGCAGCCAGTGCCTCGACGGTGTACCGCACCGACGGAAAGTCGAGCGCCGTCATCACGATCGTGTCGCGCCCGTCGTCATACGGCAGCGCGGTGACGACGCTTGCGTGCCCCGCGCTCACGGTGGGGATCATCGCCACTTCGCCGGCATGCGCGCCGATGAGCGGGGCGACGGCGTCACCCACAGTCAGCGGCATGGCCCACCACCCGTCGGCCCACGCGCGCACACCGCGTGTGGCCCACTGGTCCGCATAGGCGGCCAATTGCCGCTCTGCCGCGCGGGGCATCGCGCCGAGCGAGTTGGACACCAGATACGTCGTCCGCGCGAGAATGGGGAACTCCTCGCGCCAGGAGAGCAGCGGATCGACCGTGGGGAGCAGGGTACTGGTCACGGGACGCAAGATCGCCCCATCGCGGCGCGCCGTCACCCCGTGCTACGCACTCATGTGGCCGGCTGGAATGCGGGACCGACTTGCGCCACCCCATGCCCGGCGCGGCGCGCCAGCAGCCACCGCTCGAGGTGGAAGTAGAGCACGGGGAGCAACACGAGCGTGAGCGCGGTGCTGGTCACGAGCCCCCCGATGACCACCGTCGCGAGCGGCCGCTGCACCTCCGACCCCGGACTCGTGGAGAGCGCCATGGGGAGGAAGCCGAGGCTGGCCACAAGCGCGGTCATGAGCACCGCGCGCAGCCGATCGACGGCACCCGTGCGCACGCGGAGGCCCAGATCGGGCTGCTCCGTGCGCAACGCGTTGAGATGGCTCACCATCACCACGCCGTTGAGCACCGCGATGCCGAACAGCGCGATGAAGCCAATGCTCGCCGAGAGATTGAGATTGAGCCCACGCAGCCACAGCGCGGCGATTCCGCCAACCAACGCAAGCGGCACGTTGGTGAGCACCAGCAGCGCCTGCGGAAACGAGCGGAAGCTCAGGTGCAGCAGCACCGCGATGAGCAGCAGCGCCAACGGCACCACGATCGTGAGGCGACCCATCGCGCGGGTCTGGTTTTCGTACTGTCCACCCCACTCGAGAAAGACGCCCGCCGGCAGCGGCACCTCGCGAGCCACCCGCGCGCGGATCTCCGACACGAAGCCGCCCAGATCGCGACCACGCACGTTGCTCAACACCAGCGTGCGTCGCTGCGCGTCTTCATGACCGATCAACTCGGGGCCTGTGGTCGTCATGAAGCTGACCACCGCCGCGAGCGGCACGACCTCGCCCCCCGGTGCGCGCACGGTGATACGACCGAGCTGGGCGGCGTCTGCTCGGGCATCGCGCGGATAGGTCACCACCACGGGAATGCGCCGAAAGCCCTCCACCAGCTCGGTCGCCGTGCGCTCCCCCATCGCCATGTCGAGCGCATCGCGCACCTGCATCACGGAGAGCCCGTATCGCGCGAGCGCCGCGCGGTCGATGGTCATGCGCACCTGCCCCGTTCCCTCGCTGACCTCGACGGCGGCATCGGCCTGCCCCGGCGTACTCGCCACGATGCGCAGGATCCGCTCCGCGATGGCGGCATTCTTCTCGAGATCGGCACCAACCACCTTGATGCCCAGATCGGTGCGAATGCCGCTCTCGGCTTCATCGAGCCGCATGGCGAGCGGCTGCGTGAAACTGATCGCCAGCCCCGGCACCGCACGGAGCGCGCTGTCGAAGGCAACGATGAGCCCCTCGGGATCGCGCGCCGTGGTCCACTCGCTCCGCTCCTTGAGGATGACATACATGTCGCCCTCGTAGAGCCCCATGGCCTCGGTGGCGAGATCGGGGCGTCCTTCCTTGGTCACCACCGTGCGCACTTCGGGAAAGCGCTTGACGATCTGCTCGGCCTGCAGCGAGAGGCGGGCCGCATCTTCGAGGGCGATGCTCGGCAGGCGGCGCGTGTTAATGAGGATCGAGCCCTCGTCGAGCTTCGGCATGAACTCCGTCCCGATCCAGCGGAGTGACCCGACCGCCACCACCACCAGCACCACGGCGGTGCTCACCACGAGCGCCGTGCGCGCGAAGGCGCGATCGAGCAGACGGGCATACCCGGTCGCGAGCCGCTCGAACAGCGGGCTGCTCGACTCGCGCACGTGGTGCAGCAGCACATACGACACCGCCGGTACGTACGTGAGCGCCAACAGCAGCGAGCCGAGGACGGCGCAGACCACCGTGAACGCCATCGGCTTGAACATCCGCCCTTCCATGCCGTCGAGCGTGAAGATCGGCAAGTACACCGCCACGATGATCGCGATGCCGAAGAGCACGGGACGCCCCACTTCTGTCGCCGCGTCGCCGAAGAGCGTTCTCCGATCGCGCGGCTCGCCGTGCTCGAGCCGTCGCACGAAGTTCTCGACCATCACCACCGACCCGTCGACGATCAGGCCAAAGTCGAGCGCGCCCAGGCTCATGAGGTTCGCCGAGTAGCCGAAGAGCTTCATCCCCGAGAAGGCGAGCAGCATGGAGAGCGGGATGACCGAGGCGACAATCAGCGACGCCCGCACGTTGCGCAGAAAGAGAAAGAGCACGGCGATCACGAGCAGCCCGCCTTCCACGAGATTCGTGACGAGCGTGCGTGTGGTGCGCGAGACGAGCTCTGTCTGGTCGTAGAACGGCGTGAACACCACGCTGCGTGGCAGCGCGCGTTCGATCTCGGCGACGCGTTCACGCACGGCCGCGATCACGCGGCGCGAATCGGCGCCTTGCAGCTTGAGCACCATGCCGCTGACCACTTCACCCGTGCCATCCTTGGTGACGGCCCCGTTGCGCGGCAAGGCACCCGAGCACACCGCCGCCACGTCGCCGATGCGCACCGGCGTCCCCTGCACCGCGCGAATCACGATGCCCGCGAGGTCGCCCACGCGGTCGACGCGCCCCAAGCCGCGCAGCGTGTAACGCTCGCCCCCCTGCTCGAGAAACGAGCCGCCGAACGCCAGGCTGTTCTCGGCGAGCGCATGCCGCACATCATCGACGACGAGGCCACGTGCGGCGAGCCGCACCGGATCGACCTCGACCTCGATGCGCTCGGTGAGCCCGCCCCACGAGTTCACTTCGCTGACGCCCGGCACGGTGCGCAGGCGCGGGCGCACCACGTAGTCGTGCAGCGCCTTGAGCTCCGTGAGCGACAGCGAGTCGCTCGAGAGCACATACTGGAACAGCTCGCCCATAGGCGTGGACACCGGGCCAAGCGACGGCTCCACCCCTGCGGGCAGGCTGCCCTTGGCATCGGCCACGCGCTGCTGCACGAGGGTGCGCGCGAAGTACACGTCCGTCCCGTCGGGAAACGGGACGGTGATGAGCGAGAGCCCCGCCTTCGACACCGAGCGCACGTTCTCCGCGCCCGGGAGTCCCATGAGCGCGCTCTCGACCGGATAGGTCACCAGGCGCTCGACCTCGTCGACCGCCATGCCGGGTGCGACCGTGATGACTTCGACGCGCGTGCCGGTCAGATCGGGAAAGGCGTCGAACGGCAGCCGGGTGAGGGCAAACACGCCCAACGCCGCGAGCGTCGCGGTGACGAGCAGCACCATCCCCCAGCGGCGCAGCACCCACGCGAGCAGACGACTCACTCGACGCCCAGCGCGTTGCGCTGCTTGAGGATCTCCGCCTTGGCGACTGCCGCTCCGCGCACGATCACCCGCGTGCCGCGCGGCACGCCCTCGAGCAGCTCGGCACGCACACCAGTGCGTCGCCCCACGCGCACGCGCGCCGCACGCAGGTGCAACCCTTCGCCGCGCTGTTCGGCGACGATGACGACCGTATCGCCCGCAAGTGCCTGCACTGCGTCCACCGGCACGCTGAGCGCATTCCCCGCGGCCGCACCCGTCAGTTCGGCCTGCACGAACTGCTCCGCCCGCAGCACGTCACCCGGATTCGCCACCTGCGCCTGCACGGCGACGGTCCGCGTGAGCGAATCGACCACCGGTGCAACGCGCGTGACGCGCGCCTCGAACGTGCGCCCCGGCAACGACGGGACCGTGAAGCGTACCACGCTGCCGCGCGAGACGACGCCGAGCGCATCTTCGGCGAGAGCAAGATCGAGCACCAGCGCGCTCACACGACTGACAGTCACGAGCGGCGCACCGGGGAGTACCACTTGTCCCGGCTGCACCTCGCGACCCACCACGACGCCGCTCAAGGGGGTGCGGATGAGCACGTCGTGCGGATCGTGGTTCGCCGGGAGCGGCCCGTCGCCAACGAGGTGCTCGTAGAGCCCGTGTGCCTCGATGACGTGTGCCTTAGCCGCATCGAGCGCCGTCCCCGCATGAATGCGGTCGGCGCGCGCGCGCTCGAGCTCGGCGAGCGACAGCGCCTTGGCGGCGTACAACCGTTCCGCGCGATCGGCGCGAGACTCCGCCACGCGCGCTTCCGACTCGGCGCGTCGGGCGCTCGCCTCTGCCGTGGCGACGCCGGCGCGCGCGGTGATCACCTCGTGGCTGTGGATACGGACGACCACCTGCCCCGCCGATACGCGATCGCCCACACGCACGTCGACAACGGACACACGCCCGTCCGCGGTTGCCCCCAGCGGCTGCGTCGCCGCAGGGTCGAGTGCGAGGCGCCCCGGCGCCACACGTGTCTCACGCCACTCACCCAACGTCACGCTGTCCACTGTGAAGCCACCAATACGCACCATCTCCGCGGAGAGCAGCGCGGTGTCGGGCATGGCCGCGTCGGCGGCGTCGGCCGCAGCCGCATCGGGCGCTCGGGGTGACGTACACGCTGTGAGCACCACCGCAACAACGGAGAGCGCGCCGAATACGCGGCACAATTGACCAGTCATGGCCACTCCAGCAGGGATTGCCCGCGCGCATAGGCCACATCGAGTCGTGCGCGGTGGAGGTCGACGATCCACTGCACGGCCGTCAGCCGAGCGTCGGCTTCGGCGCGCTCGGCGTCGAGCAGTTCGACGAGCGTCGCGGCACCTTCGCGATACGCCGTGCGCACGATGCTCGCGACGTCGCTGCCACGTATGCCCACGGTGCTTGCGCGTTCGGGGCGCGCCGCGCGCAGCGATTCGTACGCGGCGACGGCCGCGAGCACCTCGCCCCGCACGCGCGCTTCCGCATCGCGCAGCTCGGCCTCCGCGACGCGCAGCTCACCGCGCGCGCGTTCGCGCGCCGCGCCGTTGCGATGAAAGAGCGGCAGCGGCACGAGCACGCCGAGCTGCGCGGTGGTCAGCCCGGCGGTCCGTTTGGAGCCGCCCTGCAGTTGCCACTCGGGGAGTACACCGCGCGTTTCGGCGCGATCACGCGCTTCCGCTTCGCGCAGCGCGTCGCGACGCGCCTGCACGTCCGCGCGATAGCGCAGCGCGGTGGCGATCATCGCCGGCGCGCTGTCGAGCGGCGCGAGTGCCTCGGGGGCGGTGAGTCCGGCCAACGCGCCGAGCGCGTCGGTGCCGCGGCCGATCAGTCGCGCCAGCGCTTCGCGCGCGCGTGCGTCTTCCGTGATCGCCCGTGCCTCGTCGACGCGCGCCCGATCGGCCTCGAGTTGCGCGCGCAACACGACCACTTCTGCCACGGCGCCTTCTTGCACCCGCACGGAATCGAAGGCGGCCAGGGCTTCCAGTGCCTCCCGGCGACGCGTCGCCGTGGTGCGCGCTTCCTGGGCAATGACGCCGCGGAAGTACGCCTGCGCCACCGTCCACGCGAGCTGCTGTCGCTGCGCGTCGCGGTCGTTGCCGGCGCGCGCGACACCCGCCGCGGCCGCGCGACCGTACGCCGCGCGGCGACGCGTCGGATCGAATGGCAGATAGAGCGTGGTAAAGACATCCGGCAACAGTGGACTGCCGATGTTCTCCCGCCGGAAGTCCACCAGCGGATTCGTCCACTGCGCGTCCTGTCGCGCGCGCCCTCGCTCGATCGCCCGTCGCCCCTCGATGAGCTGCCCTGCCGGCGCCGAGTCGACCGACAGACGAATCGCTCGCTCGAGCGTGAGCGAGTCGAGGGGGACCGATTGCGCTGCCGCCGGGAGCGCACTGACGATCGCCGCGACGAGCGCGGCGCGGCGGCCGCGTTCAGACCAGCGGCGTCGCCGGCTCGGGGTGTGAGTCCACGTGCGCATCTGCCGGCAACGTATCCACGGCGGATGAATCCACCGTGAACGCGGGAAAGCGCACGATCACATGGGTGCCGCGACCGTCCGGCGCCGGCTCGAGCAGGAGCGCGGCCCCGTGACGCGCGACGATGTCCGCAGCGATCGCGAGGCCGAGCCCGCTCCCGTCGGGGTGCCGCGCGCGCGCGTTCGCCCCACGCTGGAACCGCTCCGTCACTCGCGCACGGTCGGCCGGGTCCACGCCGATGCCGGTGTCGCGCACCTGCAGCACGGCGGCGGCACCATCGCGCTCCACGCGCACGTCCACGTGTCCGCCATCCGGCGTGTAGCGAATCGCGTTGTCGATGAGCACACCGACGAGCCGCTCGAGCAACGTTGCGTCACCGCGCACCGGCGACTCGTCGAGCTGCGACAGCGTGAGGGTCACCCCCGCGCGCGCGGCGTCGGCCCGCCACGCGCGCCAGGCGTCGGACACCACATCGTCGAGGTACTGGGGAGAGAGCGGTGCCTGTTCGGTCGCTGCATCCGCGCGTGCGAGATGCAGCAGTTCGGTGACCAGCGTGGAGGTGCGGCGCAAATCGCTCTCGAGCGCCTCGAGCGTGTCGTCATCGGGCGCGGCAAGTCGCGCGACGTCGACGCGGCTGCGCATGCGCGCGATGGGCGTGCGGAGCTCATGCGCCGCGTCGCTCAAGAAGCGCCGCTGCGCGGCGATCGCGGCGTCGAGCCGATCGAGCACGGCGTTGAAGCGCGCGCCGAGTCGCCCGAGTTCGTCGTCGGGATGATCGATGGGGAGCCGTCGCCCGGTGGTCTGCGCCGTGATCGCGTCGGCCGAGTCGGCCATCGCGGCAACAGGACGCAGCGTGCGCCCGGCGAGCGCCCACCCGATCCACCACGCGGCCAGCCCCACGCAGCAGACCGCGAGCGCGACGCCGAAGTCGAGTTGCCGACGCAGGGCGAGCGCCTGCGCGCCGCTCGTGTGCACATGCACCGTCCAGCCCGGGGCGAGCGCGGCATCGAGCGGACGCTCGAGCGTGCGCACCGGCGGTGCCAATGCCGGCAGCGCGTGTTCGCGCGAGGCGAGCGCGGTCGCCTGCCGAGGCCACGTCGCACCGTCCGGGCCCACGAACTCGAGTACATGCGACCCGGGCACCAGCTCACCGGCCATGTGCGCGAGGGTGGCCTCGACCGTGCGATACTCGGCGACTTCGGTACGGAAGAAGCGCGTCGCGAGATCGGCCGTCGCCACCTGCGACCGGCGGAACTCGTCATCGAGTGCGCGACCGAGCAGTGCACGCAACACGCCCACGGTAACGAGGAGCACCACGAGCAGCGACCCGGCGTACCACGCCGCAAGCCGCACGCGAATCCGCGCGCGCTCAGCCATGCGCGGCCTCACCGATCGCGAGGCGATACCCTGCACCGCGCACCGTGTGCAACAGAGGCGACTCGCCGGGGGCGTCGACCTTGCGGCGCAGCCGCGCCACGTAGACGTCGATCACGTTGGAGAAGGGATCGAAGTTGTCGTCCCACGCGTGGGCGCTGATCCGCTCGCGCGTGAGCACTTCGCCCGGGTGCCGCAGGAACAGCTCGAGTACCGCGAACTCCTTGGTCGTCAGCGCGATCGACCGGGGGCCCCGACGGGCGATGCGCGAGCGCGTGTCGAGCTCGAGGTCGCCGACGCGCAGCGCGGCATCGAGCCCGTGGGCCGGACGGCGCAACACCGCGCGCAGTCGGGCCACGAGCTCGGCGAGCGCATACGGCTTGACGAGGTAGTCGTCGGCCCCTTCGTCGAGTCCGGTGATCCGTTCGTCCACCGTATCGCGCGCGGTCGCCATCACGATGCGCGGCCGTGCCGGGCCCGACCGCAGTGACCGGCACACCGCCAGCCCGTCCATATCGGGGAGGCGCAAGTCGAGCACGACCGCATCGTACGGGTTGGTGGCGCCCAAAGTGAGTGCCATCTTGCCCGTCGACGCGATGTCCACCGCGAACCCGGTCGACCGGAGGTATTCGGCGGCCAGCTCCGCGAGCGCGGCATCGTCTTCGACCAGCAGGACTCGCATGCCGCAATCTACGGCTCGTGCAATGAACGCTCGATGAACCGGACGCCAACCGAACCCGCGCCGCTCGGCCCGCCGCGCCTCGGCCTCGTGCTGGGGGGCGGCGGGCTCAAGGGATTCGCCCACATCGGGGCGCTGCAGGCGCTTGCGGAACGAGGGCTCGCGCCACGCGTCCTCGCCGGGTCGAGCATCGGTGCCCTCATCGGCGCGGCGTTCGTCGGCAAACTCCCCATCGAGACCATGCGCGCGCGCGCCCTCGCGCTCCGCCGCAAGGAGCTCTTCCGGATCAATCACGTCGGCATGCTGCTCGAGCGCATGCAGTCGCGGTCGATCTATCTCGAAGAGCCGCTGCGCGCACTGATCGCCGACATCGTGCCCGACGCCACGTTCCACCAGCTCGGCACGCCGCTCTTGATCAACACGGTCGACCTGCTGCGTGGCACGCCCCTCGTGTGGGGGTCGCCGGGGTTCACGCACGCACACGTGCGCGACGCCGTGTATGCCTCCTGCGCACTCCCCGGCTTCTTCCCGCCGGGAGACGTTGGTGGTCGCATCTGCGTCGATGGCGGCACGGTGGACAATCTGCCCGCCACCATCGTGCGCGACGCGCAGCCCTTCGGTGCGGTCGACCGCATCATCGCCGTGGATGTCGGCAACGCGGACCTCGCGACCGCCGGCATGGGCGGGCGCGCACACCTGCTCGATGCGGCGGACACCGGCCCGATGTCACAGCTCGGCTTCGCCGCCACCTTCATGCGTGCGGCGAGCGTGATGATGCACGCGCTCCAGCGCGGACAGCTTGCGCGCTATCACGGGCCGCCGCTCCTGGTCGTGCGGCCGCGCGTGAGCCATGTGCCATGGTTCAGCTTCGCCGATACCCCGGAACTGATCGGTGCCGGCTACGCGGCGATGAGTGCAGCACTCGATCACGCGGGGCCGTTCTGGCACGCGACGAGCGGGCTCTTTCCGCGCGAGCGCGTATCGGTCACGGTGCAACGCAACCTGTGCACGGGATGCGGGCAGTGCGTCGCCATTGCCCCGCATGCGCTCCAGCGCGATGCGGAGGGGCGCGCAATTCCCTTGCACCCCGACGTGGAATGGACGCCTGCCGATGGCGACCTCGCGCGCTATTGCCCGACGGGCGCGCTGCATGTGGTGCCCGTGGGCCCCTTCGACACCCGCTCCGCGCCGGTCAGCGACGCGGCCTGACGTCAGCCGATCGCCTGCGACGGCTGCAGGATGATCTCGCCGTCTTCGATGGTCAGGCGTGACGGTGCGGCGGCGCGCGGCGTGGGGACCAACTCGCCGACGACGATCGGATTGACGGGGGCACGCGTGCGATGCGCCACTGCCGGATCCACGTGCGCGTGGCTCTGGCCGAGCACGGCGCGATAGATCGCCACCGTCCGCGCACTCGCGCGCTCGAGGGAGAACTCGGTGGCCCGGCGACGCCCACCGGCAATACACTGACTCCGCACGACGGCGTCGCTCAACACCGTCACCATCGCGCTCGCCAGCGCGCGGGCATCGCCCACCGGCACAAGCAGTCCCGAATCCCCATCCGCAACGAGCGATTCGATGCCGGCCACCGCGGTGGCGACCACCGGCACGCCCGCCGCGAAGGCCCGCAGCACCGCTTCCGCGCGGAGCACCTCGGCACCGCACGCCACCAGCACGCGGCTGGCCGACAGGAGGCGCTCCGCATCGGCGCGTGCCCCTGGCATGAGCAGCGCGCCCTGCAAGCCGAGCGGCCCCGCCATCACGCCGATCGCATCGCGCTGCGGTCCCTCGCCAATGAGCAGGGCGACCAACCCCGGCACCGCCCGCCGTGCATCGGCCACCGCGCGCACGAAGCTGATGGGATCGTCGGCTGGGGCGAGCGACCCGATGAACATCGCGACCGGTGCGTCGGCGGGCACACCGAGCTCGCGCAAGGTGGCCTCATCCGCTGCCGCGGGCGGCGCCGAGAGATCCACCAGGGGGGCGACGGTGCCGACGCGTTCGGGATCGGCCCTGGTGACATCGATGATCGCCTGTCGCGCAGCGACGGTGGGCGCCATCACGGCCGACGCCTGGCGAATCGCCCACGACGCGAGCGCGGATGGTGCATCGGTGTCGTCGGGGTGCACCGAGACGATCAGGGGCGCGCTCCGCCCTCGGAGCGCGAGTGCGGCCAGCGTCGCCGACCGACTCGAGAAGGCGTGGACGAGCGCCGCGTCTTCCGTGCGGAGCGCCGCCGCCAGTCGCCGTGCGGCGAAGGGCGCCCAGCCACCATCCGAATCGACGGCCAGCACGGGGATGCCCCGCAGCCGCGCGTAGTGGTGGAGCTGTCCGGCGGGGTGGGCCGCGACGACCGGGCGCGCGGCACTCTTCGCGAGGGCCTCGGCCAGCCAGAGCACATGACGCTCCTGCGGGCCCCACTCGCGTGAGAGATCCAGCAGCACCACCCGTGGCCGACGCGCCATCCAGACCCTCCGTTCCGGACTGAACTCGGGGCGCGGCTGGCGTGGCACGCTCCCGACCTCTGCATATACCCGGCGCGGCGCCCGGCCGCAGTGACCGGCGTCACTCCAGAAAGGGGACGGGCCACGCGCGTGATGGTCACGCCCCACGATGGCGTCGGGACGTGCCGGGTTCGATACTATCGCCTCCGCATTCACCCCTTCGCCATTTCCGCCATGGCACATCCGAACTCGTTTGGTAGCCGCACGACGCTCACCGTCGGCGCTCGCCCATATACCATCTTCGCGCTCGATGCCCTTGCCGCCACGGCTGGCGCGCAGCTCGACCGCCTCCCCTTCTCGCTCAAGATCCTGCTCGAGAATCTCCTGCGCAGCGAAGACAATGCGTTCGTCCGCGCGGACGATGTGCGCGCCCTCGCCACGTGGAACGTGAAGGGCGCCGTCGAGAAGGAGATTGCGTTCCGCACGAGCCGCGTGCTGCTGCAGGACTTCACCGGCGTGCCCTGCGTGGTCGATCTCGCCGCGATGCGCGATGCGATGGTGTCGCTGGGCGGCGATCCAACGAAGATCAACCCGCTGCAGCCGGTCGATCTCGTGATCGATCACTCGGTGCAGGTGGATGAATACGGCACCGATGCGGCGTTTCTCCTGAACGTGGGGCTCGAGTTCGAGCGCAACCGCGAGCGCTACGAGTTCCTCAAGTGGGGGCAGAAGGCGCTCGACAACTTCCGCGTGGTGCCGCCCGGCACGGGCATCTGCCACCAGGTGAATCTCGAGTATCTCGCGCAGGTGGTGTTCACGAAGCAGGACGGCGGCGAGACGGTTGCTTACTGCGATTCGCTCGTGGGCACCGACTCGCACACCACGATGATCAACGGCCTCGGCGTACTCGGCTGGGGCGTCGGCGGTATTGAAGCAGAAGCAGCGATGCTCGGCCAGCCCGTGAGCATGCTCATTCCCGAGGTGGTCGGCTTCAAGCTGACGGGCAAGCTCCCCGCCGGCAGCACGGCGACCGATCTCGTGCTCACGTGCACGGAGATGCTGCGCAAGAAGAAGGTGGTGGGGAAGTTCGTCGAGTTCTTCGGTCCCGGTCTCTCGAGCCTCGCGCTGGCCGACCGTGCGACGATCGCCAACATGGCGCCCGAGTATGGCGCGACGATGGGCTTCTTCCCCGTCGATGCGATCACGCTCGACTATCTGCGACTCTCCGGGCGCAGTGACGAGCAGGTCGCACTCGTCGAAGCGTATTGCAGGCGGCAGGGGCTCTTCCGGACGGATGCGACGCCGGATCCGGTCTTCACCGACACGCTCGAGCTCGACCTCTCGACGGTGGTGCCGAGTCTCGCGGGCCCCAAGCGGCCGCAGGATCGCATCGCGCTGACGGATTCCAAGCGTGCGTATCGCGAGGCGCTGGCCGCGGAGCTCTCGCGCCAGGCGACCGCCGGTGGCGCGGCGGCGACGGCGACCGCGCAGGCGGGTGGCAGCGATGCGGTGGCGGTGATGGACGCCGAAGGCGCTGCGCAGACGCACGCCGGTGTGCCATGCGAATGGCGCGGCGAGCAGTTCACCCTGCAGCACGGCCATGTGGTGATCGCGGCGATCACGAGCTGCACGAACACGTCCAACCCGAGCGTGATGCTCGCGGCCGGCTTGCTCGCGCAGAAGGCGGTGGCCGCAGGGCTCCGCACCAAGCCGTGGGTGAAGACCTCGCTCGCGCCGGGCTCAAAGGTCGCCACCGACTACTTCGCCAAGGCGGGCGTGATGCCGGCGCTCGAAGCGCTGGGCTTCCACGTGGTGGGCTACGGCTGCACCACCTGCATCGGCAATTCCGGTCCGCTGCCGCAGCCGATCAGTGAAGCGATCGACGCGGGCAAGCTCAACGTCGCGGCCGTGCTCTCGGGCAATCGCAACTTCGAAGGGCGTGTGAATCCGCAGACGCGCTTCAACTACCTCGCGTCGCCGCCGCTCGTCGTTGCGTACGCGCTTGCCGGTCGCATGGACATTGACCTCGCCACCGAGCCGCTCGGCGTCGGCGCCAACGGCCCGGTGTTCCTGCGTGACATCTGGCCGTCACCGGCTGAAGTCGAGCAGTGCATCCTCGAGAACGTCAAGCGCGAGCAGTTCACGACGCAGTACGCCGACGTCTTTGCGGGCGATGATCTCTGGAAGCAGGTGCCCGCGCCGACGGGCGCGCAGTACCAGTGGAGCGATGCCTCCACGTACGTGAAGCATCCGCCCTACTTCGCCGGCATGACGATGACGCCGCCGGGGATTCGCGCGATCACGGGGGCGAAGGTGCTCGGCATGTTCGGCGATTCGATCACGACCGACCATATCTCGCCGGCCGGGTCGATCGCAGCCGCGTCGCCCGCCGGCAAGTGGCTCACGTCGCTCGGCGTGGAGAAGAAGGATTTCAACTCGTATGGCGCGCGCCGCGGCAATCATGAAGTGATGATGCGCGGGACGTTTGCCAACATCCGCCTCAAGAACGAGCTCGTCGGCGGCAAGGAAGGGTGGTGGACGGCCACCGCTCCGGGTGCCGAACCCGAAGCGATCTACGACGTGTCGGTGGCGCGCTCGGCGGCCGGCGTACCGCAGGTGGTGATCGCGGGCAAGGAGTACGGCACCGGCTCCTCGCGCGACTGGGCCGCCAAGGGAACGGCGCTGCTCGGCGTGCGTGCGGTGATCGCGGAGAGCTTCGAGCGCATTCACCGCTCGAACCTGGTGGGGATGGGCGTGCTGCCGCTCGAGTTCACCAATGGCGAGACGCGGCAGTCGCTCGGGCTCACCGGCTTCGAGACGTACGATGTCGTGGGGTTGGATGCATCGCTCGCCCCGCGCGCGCTCTTGACCGTGCGCGCGACCGCGAGCGACGGCAGCGTCAAGCAGTTCTCGGCGCGGTGCCGCATCGATACGCCGGAAGAGCTGTCGTACTACACGAACGGCGGCATTCTGCCGTACGTGTTGCGGAACCTCGCGCGGGGGTAGCGACCGTGTGCTGAGCGGCCGCCGTACGCTATGCAGTCGCCGTGTGCTGCGCACCCGCCGTTTGCTGCGCACCCGCCGTTTGCTGAGTACCCGCCGTTTGCTGAGCGGCGCGGGCATCGCCCGCGCCGTCGAAGCACCGCCCGACGCGCGTCACCCTGAGCGAGGGCGCTTCGCGCCCGAGTCGAAGGGAGCGCGCGTTCGGGGCCGTTGCGGTTGCAGGTTCGGCCCCGCTCCATACGCTCGGTTCACGCCGTCGCACTACCCCACACGCGCGTCGTGCCATGCCACGGCGCGCTCAGATCAGATCGACC